>CABSAN010000043.1 GCA_902475785.1 uncultured Collinsella sp. | reverse complement strand
TCGTGGCCACCATGGTCGTGGGCATCATCGGCGCGTTCTTCGGCGTGCTGGCGTAAGGGCCCGGCTGCATAGATTTTCGTTGCAACCTGGAAAGGGGATGGAGCAGGCCTATGCTCTCCATCCCCTTTTTGTATAGAAGGAGTTCGTATGTTCGCGAAGGGTCGCGAAGCAATGCGCCTGACGCCGGCAGAGGTCAGGCTGATTCTTATTGAGTCCCTGCAGTGGTGCGCCAACAACGCGGTCTACTTTTTGGGGCTTATCGGTGCGGCCACGTATGATCTGGCCGGCACGGCCTTTTTGGTTGCCGCCATTACGCTCGCGCGCAATCTTATGACGTCGGTGGGCAATATGGTGTCGGGCTCGGTCATCGATCGCTTTGGACCGCGCCGGACGTCGTTTGTGACGTGCGTGATTACGGCAGTGCTATCGCTTGGCGTGGGGTTAGCGCCGTTGTCTGTCCCCGGGCTTGTGTTTGCCGCGTGCGTCTTGGGACTTGCGGGCGGCTTTATCAACACCTGCACGCATGCGTTTCCGGGATACCTGGAGTCGACCACCGAGGGTCGTACCCGCGTGAACGGCCTCATGGTGTTCTACAGCAATATCGCCTATACCGCTGGCCCGCTGCTCGGTGGTGCCATCGTGAGCTGTTTTGCCACGCAATCGGTCTATCTGCTCATGGCGGGCATGATGGGTGTGGCGGCCGTGCTCTCCTTGGGCTGTCACGAGTGTGTTGCTCCCGCAAAAGGGGAGAAGCCGAAGGGCGGTATTCTGGGCGGTATGGCCGAGGGTGCGCGACTCACGTTTCGCGACCACGATCTGCGCCTCATCTTTATCTCGGGCTTTTTGGGTTTCTTTGCGTTTGGCGCGTTCGATTCGCTGGAGTCGTTGTTCTACCGCGATGTGCTCAACGTGGATATCGTCTGGCTGGGCTGGCTGTCCTCGGTCGTGGGCCTCACTTCCTCGGTGGGCGCGTTCATCCTGACCAAGCTTTCTGCTCGCCATGTCAACCTGCGATTGCTGCTCGGCGCGCTCATGGCCGTGGGCATTGGGTCCATGGTGTACGTGGGCACCGATATGCTGGGGGTCGCGATTATCGGTCAGGCGATTAACGGTCTGGCCTGGGGGTTCCTGGAGCCGCTGCAGATGATCTTGATTCAGGAGCGCGCCGACATCAAATACCTGGGGCGCATTACCGGCTTTGTGCGTTTTGGCCTGATGAGCGCCGGCGTGGTGCCGCTGCTGGCGGCTCCGTTTTTGGCGGAGGCTTTGGGCGTCCAGACGGTACTGTTTGGAGCATCGACCATTATTGCGCTGGTAGGAACGCTGTTCTTTGTCACACAAGGGAGACGCCGGGGGCGTTAGCTATACATCAAATTCTAATTTAATACCACTCACCAGAGAATTTCGACCGTTTACCGAGGATTGGAACAGATTGAAAAGTGGTATTAAAAACACGTTGGGTGTATGTCTATAATTGGTATCGAAAAGAAACGCGATGTATAGATTCGCGTGCAGGACAGAAAGGAAAAGCCATGAAGGAAACCGAGAAGATCGAGATCATGCACTTTAGCCAGGAGGGCTATCTCGAGGACGGCAAGAACGTCTATGAGACCGGCAAGAAGATGATCGAGCTCGCCGACAAGGTCGCCGACGAGGGCTACGACGCCGTGTTCCTGATGGGCGTCGGCGGCACCTGGGACGAGCTCATGCAGCTCGAGTACCTCATGAACAAGTTCGGCGACCGCGACCTCGAGGTCTACCTGATCCACGCCGCCGAGTGGAACGTCATGGGCCACAAGCGCATGACCGACAGGTCCGTCGTGCTGACCGCCTCCGAGTCCGGCACCACCCCCGAGGTGCTCGAGGCCGTCGGCAAGATGAGGGAGATGGGCGTGCGCGTCTTCGCCATGACCAACCCCGAGGGCAAGATCGGGCAGGCCGTGGGCGCCGAGAACTGCGTCATGATGGCCTCCGACCACGGCGCCGGCGGCTGCGAGAAGGGCTACTACCTCGCCGACTGCTTCGGCCTGCGCCTGCTCAACCGCCGCGGCTGCTTCCCCAAGTTCGACAAGTTTATTGAGCAGACCAAGGATGTTTGGACCCACCTGGTCGACATCCGCAAGAGCTTCGAGCCGCGCGCCGAGGAGCTCGCCAAGAAGTACGCCCTGGCCCCCTACACCATGTTCATCGGCTCCGGCGCCCTGTGGGGCGAGACCATCCTGTTCTCGATGTGCATCCTCGAGGAGATGCAGTGGAAGCGCACCCGCTACATCACCTCGGCCGACTTCTTCCACGGCACCCTCGAGCTCGTGGAGCCCGGCGTCCCGGTCTTCCTGTTCATGGGCGAGGACGAGAACCGCAAGCTCGACGAGCGCGTCCGCGCCTTCCTCAACCGCGGCGTGACCGGCGACACCGACATCAACATCATCGACACCGCCGAGTTCGCGATCCCCGGCCTTGACGATGAGTTCCGCGTCATCGTGTCTCCGTGGATCCTCTCCTCGCTGATCACCGATCGCCTTGCCGCTTACTACGAGACGGTCACCAAGCACAACCTGAACTATCGTCGTTACTATCACCAGTTCGATTACTAAGAGCAAATATCGTTTGTGTAATTGGGCCCCGCTCCTATATGGAACGGGGCCCCGTTTGGGTTGGAGAGTAATTATGAGCTACCCCCAGCTTGCCGTTATGAATATCAGCCATCGCTACTTTGATCTTGAGGAGTTCTTTTCTTCGGCGTCGGCTTCGGGCTACACGTGTTGCGAGCTTTGGACCGGGGCGATGCATCTGTATGTCGATTGCCATGGATACGATTCGCTCGAGCGGGTACGGGAGCTGTCTCAGCGGTATGGGGTTCGGATTGTGGGGCTTTGTCCCGAACAGAACAACCCCAAGCCGTGGAATATCGCGGCGCGCGGGAATGAGGCGCGTACCCGCACGCTCGCGTACTTTAAGAACGTTGTAGATATCGCGGCGGAACTTGGAGCCGAGCAGGTCATGGTCTCGAGCGGCTGGGCATTTTTGAACGAGCCGATCGAGGACGCGTGGGGTCGCAGCGCCTCGATGCTGCGTGCGATTGCCGAGCATGCGGGAGAGCGCGGCGTGCGACTGGTGCTCGAGGCCCTACAGCCGGTTGAGTCGATGATCGTGAACTCGGCGGCCGATACGAAGCGCATGATCGAGGCAGTTGATCATCCGGCACTTAAGGCGTGTTTGGATTTGGGCGCTATGGCGGTGGCGGGGGATACCATCGACGATTATTTCGATCTGCTTGGCGATGATGTCGCCCACGTGCATTTTGTCGATGTTGCGGCAGATGGCACGACGCATCTTGCCTGGGGTGACGGCGACCGCGATATGCGCGCCGACCTGGATAGACTGGTGGCGCGCGGCTATCGCGGAGTTGTTTCGGCCGAGACCTATGACTGGCGCTATTTTGCCGACCCCGCAGCTGCCGATGCGCAGGTAATGGCAGAGTATCGTCGTGCGATTGACGTCTAGGTGGGGTTGGGTTGCGACAATCCGCTCCTATGTTTCCAAATGAATACGGTGTGAGCCGAGGAGGACGATTCTCCCCGCAAACACTCTAGTATGCTAAAGTACCCAGAAGACTGGCGGAGCTATGCCGGTCTTCTGCTCTATATGAAACACAGCATGAGGAGGCTCACCAGATGACGGCCACACCGTGGGGATTCCGGGACATATTGCCCGAGGAGGCTCAGGCGCGCGAGGAGATCGCGCTGACGGTGAAGGGCTGCTTTAGGGAGCATCATTACCTGCCGGTCGAGACGCCGCTACTCGAGGACAAGGGTTCGCTCGAGGAGGGCGGCCGCATTGCGGACACGCCGTTTAAGCTCTTTGACGATGATGGCCGCCTGCTGGTGGTCCGTCCCGACAACACATTGCCGATCGTGCGTCTGGTTTCGACCCGCATGCGCGCGGCCGACCTGCCCCTGCGCCTTCGCTACGAGGCGCCGGTGGTTCGTGAGTGTCAGCGCAATGCCGGCGGCTCGCGCCAGTTTACACAGCTGGGCTTTGAGCTTATCGGTGCGGGCGATACCGCGGGCGATGTCGAGATTGTCTCGCTCGTGGCCGAGGCGGTGCGCAAGCTGGCGCTGCCCGATGCACGCATTATCGCAGGTAGCGTGCGTCCGTTTAAGAAGCTGCTCGCGGCGTGCGAGGATCGCGAACTGGCCGCCGAGGCCCTGCGCTGCGTGCACGCCAACGACTTTGTGGGCCTCGATGCCCGCGTGGCGGCAAGCACCGAGTCCGATGCCGTCAAGGCCGCCATTTGCGAGCTGCCGCGTCTGCACGGCGGTGCCGAGGTGCTCGACCGCGTGGACGCGCTGCTGGAGGCCGCCGGTATCGTCGTGCCGCTGACGCACGAGCTGCGTGCCCTGGTCGAGGGCCTGGCACCCGAGGACGCCCAGGTGCTGTCGTTCGACTTCTCCATCATGAACTCTTTCGATTACTACACGGGCCTGGTCTTTAAGGCCTATGCCGGCGGCCTGCCCGATCCGGTGGGCTCGGGCGGTCGCTACGACTCCATCTTTACCGGCGCATTTGGCGACGGCATCGAGGTGCCGGCGGCGGGCTTCGCCTTTTCGCTCGAGCGTCTGGAGGCCGCGCGCACTTCGGCCGAGGACGCCGCCCCCGATGGCGACCACGCCGTGGGCCGTGGCGCCGAGGGTCCGCTGCGTATCGCCGTGCCCAAGGGCTCGCTTAAGGCCGACACGCTCGACGTGCTCGAGACCGCGGGCTTGGACGTCTCTGAGCTGCGCGACCCCGGCCGTCACCTGATCGTGCGCGGCCGCGACACGCGTGCCGGAGAGGGCACGGTCGGCGATATCGAGTTTGTCATCGTGCGCCCCAGCGATGCGCCTGCCTTTGTGGGCTGCGGTGGTGCCGATTGCGGCATCTGCGGTTGGGACTCGCTCATCGAGGCAGACCTCAACCTGCTGCAGCTGGTCGATCTGGGCTACGGCCTGTGCACGTTTATCGAGGCGGAGCCCGCGTGGCGCGCCGGCCAGGCCGATCGCAACTATGCCCGCCGTGGGTCGCTTCGCGTGGCCACCAAGTATCCGCGCATCGCGAGTGCCTGGTATGCCGAGCGCGGCGTGAACGCCGATATCGTCTCGCTGCACGGTAACATCGAGCTGGGCCCCATCGTCGGTATGACCGACCGTATCGTGGATATTACCGCCACGGGCGCCACGCTGCGCGATAACGACCTGGTCATCACCGGCCGCATCATGGACTGCACGGCCCGCTTCTTCGTCAACCCGGGTGCCGCTCGCTTGGATCCGCGCGTGCGCAATCTGGCAGATCGCTTGGCGGCGGCCGTGAAGGACAAGCATTTTGAGCCCGTCGCGGGCTCGGCACAATAGCGCGAGCGCGCACGGGCGCCCCAACGTACGGGCTGCGGGCCGATTGGCGCCGCCGCCCGGCCTCTCGTTTTTCGAACACAACCTCGACCGATAGGGGATACCGATATGAAGACCATCAAGCTTGCTCCCGGTGAGCGCCTCGTTACCAACCAGCTCAACCGCAAGGGCGTGCTGCCGCAAAACATCGTCGACGCCGCCCGCGATATCGTGGCCAACGTGCGTGCCAACGGCGATGCCGCGGTGCGCGATTACTGTCAGCGTTTTGACGGTGTCGAGCTGCAGAGCTTCCGCTTGCCGCAAGAGCAGATCGATGCCGCGCTCGAAGGTCTTGATCCGGCCTTTGTCGCTGCGCTCGAGAAGGCCGCGCGTCAGATTCGCGAGTTCCACCAACGCGAGGTCGAGCAGAGCTGGTTTACCACGCGTGCGGACGGCACGATGCTCGGCGTTAAGGTGACCCCGCTCGCGGCGGCAGGCATCTACGTGCCGGGCGGTCGCGCTCAGTATCCCTCCACCGTGCTCATGAACGCCATTCCCGCCAAGGTCGCCGGCGTCAAGCGCGTGGTTATGGTGACCCCGCCGCAAAAAGACGGCCTGATCAGTCCCTACACGCTCGCCGCGGCAAAGCTCGGCGGCGTGGACGAGATCTATATGGTGGGCGGCGCTCAGGCCGTGGCCGCACTTGCGTATGGTACCGAGACCATTCCGCGCGTCGACAAAATCACCGGACCGGGTAACGCCTTTGTTGCCGCGGCCAAGCAGATCGTCTCGGGTGACGTGGGTATCGATATGGTCGCCGGTCCCTCCGAGGTCTGCGTGCTGGCCGACGCCACGGCCAAGCCTATGGTGGTCGCGGCAGACCTGATGGCTCAGGCCGAGCACGATCCGCTGGCAGCCTGCTATCTGGTGACTTGCGACGAGCAGTTTGCGCGCGAGGTCGAGGCCGGCATCGACATTCTGGTGGCGCAGTCGCCGCGTGCCGAGATCACGCGCGCCTCGCTCGACAACGAAGGCACCATCGTGGTGGCCGCCGATATGGCTGCCGCCGTCGAGGCCGTGAACACCGTGGCGCCCGAGCACCTGGAGCTGCACTGCAAGGATGCGATGGGCCTGCTTGGCGGCATTCGCAACGCCGGCGCCATCTTTGTGGGCGCTTGGAGCTCCGAGCCGCTCGGCGATTATGTTGCCGGCCCCAACCACACGCTGCCGACCGGCGGCACGGCCATGTTCTCCAACCCGCTTTCGGTCGAAGAGTTCGTTAAGCGCTCGAGTGTCATTTGCTATACGCCCGAAGGCCTGCTCTCTGATGCTCCCGCTACGCAGCGCCTGGCCGAGGCCGAGGGCCTGTGGGCGCACGCGCTCTCTGCCGCCCTGCGTCGTCGCGTGCTGGAGCAGGGCGAGGATGCCGTGAGCGTCGAGTCACTGGCCGCGGCCGACCTGACCAAGGTCGCCTGGCCGGGCGACGCTGTGGCGACGGTCGCCGAGGGTGTGGACCTGGCGGCTGCAGGCTCGGATGGCGCTGGCGCGACCGGCGGGGAGGCCTAACATGGCCGAACTCACGCCGCGCATGAAGGAGCTCGTCCAGCCCTACTTGGCCGGTATTGAGCCCTACGATCCCAACTTTACGCCCACGCGCATCAATCTTTCGGCCAACGAGAACACCTATCCCGTGCCGGTCGGCGTGCGCGCGGCAATCGACGCGGCTTTGGCTGCCACGCCGCTCAACCGCTATCCCGATCCCATGTCCAACGACCTGCGCGATGAGCTTGCTGCCTGGCATGGCGTGGCGCGTGAGAATATTTGCGTGGGAAACGGCGGCGACGAGCTGCTCTATAACTACCTGCTGGCGTTTGGCGGCGCGGGACGGACCCTGCTCAACTGCCCGCCGTGCTTTAGTGAGTATGCGTTCTTTGCGTCGCTTTGTCAGACTGAGGTGCGCGATGTGTGGCGCGACCCGGCGACCTTTGAGCTCGACCAAGCGGCTGTGTTTGCGGCGGCGCCCGGGTGCAACCTGGCGATCGTGACCTCGCCCAACAATCCCACGGGCGACGTGGCGCCGCTCGACTTTGTCGCGGCGCTGTGCGATGCGTGCCCCGGCATGGTCATGGTCGACGAGGCCTACGTTGAGTTTGCCGACGATTCGTTTGGCGCGGCTACTACGGCGCAGGGGCTTATTGCCGAGCATCCCAACCTGGTGATTCTGCATACGCTGTCCAAGGCGTTTGGCGCCGCCGGCATGCGTCTGGGCTACGTGATCGCGGCACCCGAGGTCATCGACGTGTTCGCGGCGATTCGTCAGATCTATTCGGTCAATGTGCTGAGCCAAGCCACGGCGCTTGCCTGTGTGCGTGCCCGCGATGCGTACGCGCCCGTGGTGGCACAGGTCGCATCCGAGCGCGAGCGCGAGCTGTGCGCCCTGCGCGCGATGGCTGCCGAGGGCCTGCCCGTGGAGGCATGGCCGAGCGCGGCGAACTTTGTGCTCGTGCGCACGCCGCATGCCACGCGCGTGCGCGAGCGCCTGCGCGACGAGTATTCGATTTTGGTGCGCGACTTTAGCTACGCGCCGGGGCTTGCGGACTGTCTGCGCATTACCGTGGGTACCCCGCAGGAAAACGACGAGGTGCTGGCTGCGTTTGCCGCGCTGGTGAAGGAGGAGATGTAGATGGACCGCTATGCCGAGGTAACCCGCAAGACGGGCGAGACCGACATTGTCGTAAAGCTCGACCTGGACGGATCTGGCGTGTGCGATATCTCGACCGGCGTGCCGTTTTTCGACCACATGCTCAACGCCTTTGGCCGCCATGGTCTGTTCGATCTGACGGTGCGCGCGGTGGGCGACGTCGAGGTCGACGCACACCACACCGTCGAGGACACGGGCATCGTGCTGGGCGAGGCGTTTTGCCAGGCACTGGGCGACAAGGCGGGTATTACGCGCTTTGCCGACGCGGCGATCGCCATGGACGAGACGCTCGTGATGGCCGCCGTGGATATCTCGGGCCGTGGGCAGGCCTATTGTGAGCTGCCCGTGCCGACCGAGCGCGTGGGCAGCTTTGATACCGAGCTGGCCGTCGAGTTCTTCTATGCCTTTGCACGCGATGCCAAGCTCACGCTGCACGTGCGCGAGCTGGCGGGCGGCAACTCGCACCACATTATCGAGGCCGCCTTTAAGGCCGTGGGCCGCACGATGCGTCACGCCTGCGAGCTCGATCCCCACGTGCAGGGCATCCCCAGCACCAAGGGCTTGCTGTAACCTGCCAAAAAGGGACAGGTTTATTTTGGCAGGTTTTATCTGCGGAAATGCCGTCTCATACGGTGGGTGAACGTTTAACCGACCAAAATAAACCTGTCCCTTTTTGGCAGGTTTTGAATGAGATAAGGGAGGGTCGCGTGGGCGAACCGAAGATCGTGGTGGTCGACTACCACAAGGGCAACTTGTCGAGCGTCGTGCGCGGGCTCGCGCGCGCCGGTGCTGCCGCCTGCACGTCGGACGATCCGGAGCAGATCCGCAACGCCGACGGCCTAGTCATCCCGGGTGTGGGTGCGTTCTACGACGCGATTGCCTTTATGCGCGAGAGCGGCGAGGCGGACGCGGTGCTCGACGCCGTTGCCGCTGAAACTCCGCTGTTCGGCATCTGCCTGGGCCTTCAGCTGTTTTTTGAGCGTGGCGACGAGGGCGTGCCTGCGGACGAAGGCACGGTTGCCGACGGCAACACCTCCGAGCAGGCCGGCGGCCCCTGGGTCGATGGCCTGGGCATCATGCGCGGCTCGTGTACGCGCCTGGAGTCGAGCCGTCTGAAGGTCCCGCATGTGGGCTGGGATCAGGTGCACATGACGCCTGCCGGCGCGGCCGATCCACTGCTTACCGGTTTTGCCGAGGGTGCCAACATGTACTTTACCCACAGCTACGCGGTGTCCGACGACGTCGATGCCGCCGATGTGTTGGCACGCACGCACTATACACGGAGCTTCCCGTGCATCGTGCGCCATGGCAACGTGTGGGGTTGCCAGTTCCATCCCGAGAAATCCTCCGCGCTGGGTCAGCGTATCCTTAAGAACTTCGTGAGCATCGTCGAGGGGGCCGGCCGATGATTCTGTTTCCCGCAATCGATTTGATCGGCGGCAAGGTCGTGCGCCTGGAGCGCGGCGACCGCAGCCGCTGCAAGGTATATTCCGACGACCCCGTGGCTGTTGCCCGCTTGTTTGCCGAGCAGGGTGCGAGCTGGGTGCACGTCGTCGACCTGTCCGCAGCTTTTGGCGAGGACGAGGACACATGCGCTGCCAACTCGGCGGCGATTAAGGCCATCTGCGGCGTCGACGGTCTGTCCGTGGATGTGGGCGGCGGCGTCCGTTCGCTCGCGCGCATCGACGAGCTGGCCGGCTACGGTGCGCGTCGCATTGCGCTGGGCACCGTGCTGGTGACCGAGCCGGGTTTTGCCGAAGTGGCAGCCCAAGGCTTTGGCGAGTTGCTGGTGGCAGACATCGCCGCACGCGACGGTCAGGTCAAGGTGAACGGCTGGCGTGACGGCGCGGGCGTGGCACTCGACGACGCCGTGGCGCAGCTTACCGAGCTGGGCTTTAAGCATCTGGTGTATACCGATATCGCGCGCGACGGCATGCAGACGGGCATCGACGTCGCAGCATATCGCCATGTGGCGCAGGTCGCGGGCTTTCCCGTCGTGGCTTCGGGCGGCATCTCGACGCTCGACGATATCCGCGCACTGGCCGCGGTGGGCGAGGATGCCATCGAGGGCGCCATTACCGGCCGTGCGCTCTACGAGGGCAATTTTACGCTGGCCCAGGCGCTGGCCGCCGCCCGAGGGGAGGAGTAGCCCATGCTTACCAAACGCGTGATTCCCTGCTTGGACGTCAAGGACGGCCGCGTGGTCAAGGGCGTCAACTTTGTGAGCCTGCGCGATGCTGGCGACCCGGTGGAGCTGGCCCGTGCCTACGACCGCGAGGGTGCGGACGAGGTCGTATTTTTGGACATTACCGCGACGAGCGACAACCGCGCGACGACCATCGAGATGGCGGCGCACGCGGCCGAGGAGCTCGCTATTCCCTATACCGTGGGCGGCGGTTTTCGCGACTTGGCGGGCATGCGGACCATGGTTGCCGCCGGCGCCGACAAGGTGTCGCTTAACTCTGCCGCCGTGCGCGATCCGTCGTTGATCAGCCAGGCCGCCGCGGCGTTTGGCAGCCAGGCCGTGGTTGTGGCGATTGATGCCAAGCGTGTGGGCCTGCCCGGCGCATCCGGTGCCGATAGGTGGGAGGTCTTTACGGCGGGCGGTCGCAACGCCACGGGTATCGATGCAGTGGCGTGGGCCGAGGAAGCGGCTCGTCGCGGCGCCGGTGAGATCTTGCTCACCAGCATGGATCGCGACGGCACCAAGGCTGGCTTCGACCTGGCACTCACCCGTGCCGTGGCGCGCGCAGTGCCGATTCCCGTCATCGCGAGCGGTGGCGTGGGCACGCTCGAGCATTTTGCCGAGGGCGTGATCGAGGGCGAGGCCGATGCCGTGCTGGCGGCCAGCGTCTTTCACTTTGGAACCTTCAGCATCCGTCAAGTGAAGGAGTATATGGCCTCTCAAGGCATCCCTGTCAGACTGGACTTTTAGCGCTGCGGACCGCCCAGGCACCCGACCTTCCGGCTCCAACCCTCCTCGCGTACCAAAGTACGCGTCGTCGGGCTTGTCGCTCGGAATCTCGGGCACCTGGACAGCCCTCGCCGACCTGTGGGATTTAAATTGGGGAGAAAAATGGAAGAGATAACCGATCCTTCAAAGCTAACGTACGACGTCCGCGGGCTGATTCCTTGTGTGGTTCAGCAGTATGACACCGGTGAGGTGCTTATGGTTGCTTGGATGAACGAGGAATCGGTGGGGCTGACGCTCAAGACCGGCACCACGTGGTTTTGGAGCCGCAGCCGTCAGGAGCTCTGGAACAAGGGCGCGACGAGCGGCAACATGCAGGAGGTCAAGGAGCTCTGGACCGACTGCGATAGCGATACGCTGTTGGTCAAGGTCGACTCGCCGGGTCCGGCCTGCCACACCGGCAACCGTACCTGCTTCTTTAAGCGCGTGGAAGGGGGAGCGCGATGAAAGTTGTGACGCCGTTCGAGGTCGCCGACTGCAACACCGAGCTCCTTCGCGCGGGCGTGCCATGCCGCGTGCACCTGACTGATGCCTGCGGGGCGCAGTCGCTTTGGCTCGAGGCCGAGAAGGAAAGGCTCGATGAGGCCCATGCCGTCATCGTCGAGTTCTTTGAGAAAAAGGGCGCAAAGCCTCGGTTCGATGAGACCGGTACCTACTTTACGCTGCAGTAACGAGAGGAAATAACCATGGGAGTCAGAACAGCTAACGTGCAGCCGGGAAATATCGGCGAGACGCTGACGGGGCTGGCCGAGGTGATTCATGGCCGTCGCGACGCGTCGCCGCAGGAGAGCTATACCGCGCGTCTGTTGACCGACGTCGAGGATGAGCTGCTCAAGAAGCTTGCCGAGGAGGCGAGCGAGGTAATCATGGCCTGCAAGGACAACGACCACGACCACATCCGCTACGAAGCCGGCGATCTGGTCTACCACCTGCTCGTGACGCTCGAACGCTACGGCATCACCCTCGACGAGCTGGCCGGCGAACTCAACGCTCGCCGCCACTAGTCATTGGGGACGTTCTTAAACGACTAGTCGTTAGGGACAGTCTTGCGGGAGTTGCCAATGAAATAGAAGTTGCGGTGGAATAGTTCTTGTTTGACGGTCTTAGGGCCAGAAACAGGAACTATTTCACCGCAACTCATGAAGGGATGTCTAGGCGAGGGGCGTGGACTCCCATTCGCCGGTGGGGTGGGGGATGTCGAAGGTTCGATAACCGCAGTCGTAGGCATGGGCCTGAGCCTCGCGGATATTCCAGCAGATGTCGCAGGCGCGGTGTGCGTCCGAGCCAAAAGTAATCGGCACCATGGCGTGGGCGAAGCAACGCAACAGCCCGGTCGCGGGATAGTAGTCGTCGAGGCCCTTGCGCGGTGCGGCGGTCGAGACCTCAACGCGGCGACCCGTATCGTGGGCACATTCGGCCATCTGCTCCCAAAACGGCGCCGGGTCAAAATCGGGCGCAAAGCCTTCCTTCGAAAAGCGCATGACCAGGTCGGGATGGGCCATCACGTCAAAGTTGAGTGAGCTTTCGCAAGCACGGCACCAGTCGTCGACGTAGCGCTCCCACACACCGCGCACGCCCAGGTTTTCCCAAACATGCAGGTTGGTGTCATCGTCGATCCAACCGCAAAGGGAATCGGGCGTATCGGGGCGAGCGACGTTTTCCGTTCCCGCCGTACCCGCGGCACCGGCCATGATATCGCCGGGGTCGCCAATCCAGTGCACGCTGCCCAAGCGCACAATGGCACCCGCGGACCAGCGCTCAACCAAAGGCTCGCAACCTTCGTACCAATCGCATTCAAAACCGTAGATAAAGGCGAGCTCCGGCGCAATCTGCGCGGCGAGTTTGCGGGCGTCCTCAAAGGCCAGACGATGTGCTGGCAAGTCGCCCTCGACGACCTGCACCTCGCAGTTAGCATCCATGCTGGCAGGCAGGGTGAGGTGGTCGGTCGAGACCATGACACGGCATCCGGCGGCGGCAGCAGCGTGGACGTTCTCCTCAAACGAGGCATGGCCGTCCGAAAACGAGGTATGGGTGTGGCAATCGACCAGCGGGCATGCGGGCATGGCGACTCCTTTGCATTTGGCGGATCCGCTCCATTGTAATGGCGCGGCCCCCGATGCGACGAGCGCGCTGGGGCCGAAATCGACTGGAAAGGTGGGTTGCGTGCGAGGGTCGCCACGCAGCATCGGCCCCGCGTCAAAACGTGTACGTCAGCCTCCAAAACAGACAAAAAATGACATGTTTGGAGGCTGACGTACACGTTTGGATAGGAGCGAGGGCGGCGATGGACGAAAGTCACGCCTGTGCCACGTCCGATGTGCTAGCGTTTGGGTGAATAAAACGAGCCCGTGCGGAAAGGATCCGGACCGTATGCAACGTGGAAGTACATCTCCGCTGTCCCGCGAGACCGATGCGCCCGAAACCATCGTCAAGCTGGAGTGCGACATCGACGACGCGTCACCCGAGGTACTCGCCTATGCCGCCGACCGCCTGCGCGAGGCCGGCGCCCGCGAGGTGCATTGGTTGCCGCTATACTGCAAAAAAGGCCGCCCCGGATGGCAGTTGCAGGTGATCTGCTCGCACGAGGATATCGAGCGCCTACAGACGATTATCTTTTTGGAGACCACGACCAACGGCATTCGTCGCCAGGTGATGGAACGCGTTTGCCTGCCGCGCCGCTTTGAGCAGGTGGCAACGCCCTGGGGCGAGGTATCCGTTAAGGTGGCCACCCTGCCCGACGGCAGCGAGCGTGCGGCTCCCGAGTACGAGGAATGCGCCCGTCTTGCCCGCGAACATGGCGTGCCGCTCCAGCGCGTGATGCAGGCGGCACAAGCCTCGGCACTGCGATTTGAATAGCGCGGCCGGCGACATCTCGCGCCCGGCCCCATCAACCCCACCCGAAGGGACCACCATGAAATACCTCATCGCCTCCGACATCCACGGCTCGGCATACTGGACCGAGCGCCTCTGCTCCGCCATCGAATCCGAGCAGCCCGACCGCATCGTGCTGCTGGGCGACCTGCTCTACCACGGCCCGCGCAACGACCTGCCGCGCGACTACGCCCCCAAGCGTGTGATTCCGCTGCTCAACGCCCTGGCCGAACGCATCATTGCGGTGCGCGGCAACTGCGATGCCGAGGTCGACCAGATGGTGCTCGACTTCCCCGTCATGGCCGACTACGCCACGCTGTTCGACGAGGCCGGCCGCGAGCTGTTCCTGACACACGGCCACGTCTTTGGCGCCGGCATGCACAACAGCGTCGACCACGCGCCCGCGCTGCCCGAGGGCTCCGCGCTCGTCTACGGCCACACGCACATCAAGGTTAACGAGGAGAGCGCCGCGCACCCGGGCCTGTGGCTCTTCAACCCCGGCAGCGTGAGCATTCCCAAGGACGGTACGCACAGCTACGGCATCTACGAGGGCGGCGCGTTCCGTCACGTGGTCATGGAGGAGGAATAACCATGGCGCAGCACATGGCTCAGCAAAATGCCGGGGGTTCGCGCGACCTATCCACGCTGGTCGACGCGTCGGCCGAGCTGCAGCATCTGGTGCAGACCATCTGGCGTCTGCGTCAGCCCGATGGCTGCCCATGGGACCGCGAACAGACGCATCAGAGCATCGGCAAGAACATGATCGAGGAAGCCTACGAGGCGCTCGATTGCATCGAGGCGGACGACGTGGCGCATCTGCGCGAGGAGCTGGGCGACGTGCTCATGCAGGTCGTGCTGCATGCGCAGATTGCGGCGGACGCCGGCGAGTTTACGCTGGCCGATGTGGCGCACGATATCGACGCCAAGCTCATTCGCCGTCATCCGCACGTGTTTGGCGATGCGGACGCCGACAGCTCCGACGAGGTGCTCAAGATTTGGGACGAAGTCAAGCTTGCCGAGAAGGCTGCCAAGGACAAGGCCGTGGCGGCAGGCGAGGCTGCGCCCGAGGGCCTGCTCGACGGCGTGCCCACGCATCTGCCGGCGCTGATGCAGGCGCAGAAGGTGTCGCGCAAGGCGGCTGCCGTGGGCTTTGAGTGGGAGACGGTCCAGGACGTATGGGACGAGGTTGCCGAGGAGCGTGCCGAGTTTGAGGCCGAGGCTCCCGGCTCGCCCGAGCGCGAGATGGAGTTTGGCGACCTGCTCTTTGCCCTGGTCAACGTTGCGCGCAAGGAGGGCATCGATGCCGAGAGCGCCCTGCGCGCGAGCACGGCAAAGTTCCGCCGTCGTTGGGCTGCGATGGAGCAGATGGCGGCCAACGCCCATGTGGATCTGGCTGAGCTTTCGACCCACGGCCTCAACGACCTCTGGGATGCCGCCAAGGCTGGGGAGTAAGACTGCGGGAACGACGGGCTGACACGCCTCATCGTTCCCGCTAAATTTTTCGAAAAACAAGTGTATCCCTCGGCTAACTTAGGGCATAATGCAAAAAGTGCGACATGGCTAACTTACGGAGACGCACCGATGGTGCACGGTCAGCCGGTCGCTTGCATCAACTACGTTTCCAAGTGAGAGGGAGACAACATGAGTGACATTTTGGACGTCTACGGTCGCGAGGTGCTCGACAGCCGCGGTAACCCCACCGTCGAGGTCGAGGTCGTGCTCGAGGACGGCAGCTTTGGCCGCGCAATGGTGCCTTCGGGTGCTTCGACCGGCGCCTTTGAGGCCTGCGAGCTGCGCGATGGCGACAAGGGCCGCTACCTGGGCAAGGGCGTTTCGCAGGCCGTCGAGCACGTCAACAACGAGTGCGCTAACGCCGTTGTGGGCCTCGACGCCTTCGACCAGCGCGCCGTCGATGCCGCGCTGATTGCCGCGGACGGTACCCCCAACAAGACCAAGCTCGGTGCCAACGCCATCCTGGGCGTGTCGCTGGCCGTTGCCCGCGCTGCGGCAGAGTCGGCGGGCCTGTCGCTGTACCAGTATCTGGGCGGCGTCAACGCACACCTGCTGCCCACGCCCATGATGAACATCCTCAACGGCGGCGTGCATGCCGACAATAATGTTGACTTCCAGGAGTTCATGATCATGCCCGTGGGTGCTCCGAGCTTTGCCGAGGGCCTGCGCTGGTGCGCCGAGGTCTACCACACCCTCAAGGGCGTGCTGCACGAGGCCGGCCTGGGCGGCGGCGTGGGCGACGAGGGCGGCTTCGCGCCCAACCTCAAGACCAATGCCGAGCCGTTCGAGTACATCACCAAGGCCGTCGAGAAGGCCGGCTTTAAGCCCGGCGTCGACTTCATGTACGCCATGGATCCGGCGTCCACCGAGTTCTACAACGCCGAGACCGGTATGTACGAGCTCAAGGGCGAGGGCGTGGAGTACACGAGCGCCCAGATGGTTGATTACTGGGAGAAGCTCGTCGACACCTACCCCATCATCTCCATCGAGGACGGTATGGCCGAGGAGGACTGGGACGGCTGGGTTGAGCTCACCCGTCGCATTGGCAACAAGGTGCAACTGGTGGGCGACGACCTGTTCGTCACCAACACCGAGCGCCTCAAGAAGGGCATCGAGCTGGGCGCCGCCAACGCGATTCTGGTCAAGGTCAACCAGATCGGCACGCTCACCGAGTCGCTCGAGGCCATCGAAACCGCCAAGGAGGCCGGCTACGCTTGCATCGTGAGCCACCGTTCTGGCGAGACCGAGGACTCCACGATCGCCGACCTGGTCGTGGGCGTCAACGCCGGCCAGATTAAGTCGGGCGCCCCGTGCCGCAGCGACCGTATTGCCAAGTACAACCAGCTCATCCGCATCGAAGACGAGCTCGAGGGCAGCGCGCACTACGCCGGCAAGTCTGCGTTCTACAACATTCGCTAAACAAGTGGTGCTCGCGGGGGCGGGGTTGACTCGGCTCCGCTCCACTTCTGATGGCCGCCATTGGGCGCTGGGCCATATGGCTCAGCGCCTTTTTTATGTCGAGCAAAGGCTGGCGAAGGCAGTGCGGGCGCTCGTGCTATAACTAGAATACTTAGCGCAAACAAACCTCAACCGCACAAGGCGCACATGGATCAGATTTACGACAACAGGTACTATTCCGCCGGTTCGCGTGAGCCGTCGTCTCGTCGTGCGCGTACCGCGCAGCTTGGCGGGTCTGGTTATGCTGGTGCTGATCGCTCCAGGTATAGCTCGCCGGCGACTTCGCATCCCAATGCTCAGCCAAATAGTTCCTCGGATAGTCCGGTGCGCCCATCGCGTTCCGCGCATGCGTCGCGCCCTTCGGCCCAGGCGTCCGACAAGCCGCGCCGTCCCTCAAGCCGTCTTTCCGGCTCGGACTTTATGCACTACGCCAACGACAACGCAGTGGTCAAGGCAATTTACGACTTTACCCACGGTCCTCAGCGAGGGCTATTCATCGGCATTGTCGTTGCCCTGGTGCTCGTGAGCCTGTATTTCCCCGTGCGCGATCTGTACGTGGCAAAGCGTTCGAGCGATATCTTGGCCAAGCAGGTCGAGATTCGTCAGCAATACAATGATGAGCTGCAAAAAAGCGTCGACAAGCTGCTCTCAGAGGAGGGTATCAAGGACGCGGCATCCGAGGACTTGGGCCTGGTGATGCCCGGCGAGAAGAGAATTGAAGTGCAGGGTCTGGACGACGATTCGGACTCGTCGTCGAGCAAAAAGTCCTCGAACGCCAAGAAGGCCAGCGAGGTTGCCAAGGAAATCGAAGAAGTCGGTAAGGACGCGCCGTGGTACATCCAGGCGCTCGACATGCTGTTTGGGTTTAACGGCGTCGAGGGCCAGACGGTCGTGTCCAACGGCAAATAGCGCCCGGAGGGGAGCCCGCAATGACAAATTGCAAACGCTATAAGGTGGCGGCGATCGACCTGGGAACGGTGTCGTCGCGACTGGTGTTGGCCCAGGTCGAGGGCGGGGCGATCGTGGAATCGTCCAAGCATACCGAGATTACCGATCTGGGCGAGGGCGTTGACGCGACAGGTCGCTTTTGCGAGGCGGCCGTTGAGCGCGTGCTCGCTGCGTGTCGCATATTTGTGGATGAGGCCCGTGCCTTTGGGGCCGCGTGCATCTGCACCACGTGCACGAGTGCCGCGCGCGATGCGTCCAATGCCGCGTTGCTGCTGGACGGCCTGCGCGATCTGGGGCTTGAGCCACAGGTGATTCCGGGCGAGATCGAGGCGCGCCTGACGTTTTTTGGCGTGGCACACGACTTTGCCGGCGAGCGCATCATTGTTGCGGATTCGGGCGGCGGGTCCACGGAACTCGCGACGGGCGTCTATGCGCCGGAGCGCGGCGTCTTTGCGCTGGAAGGAACGCGCTCGCTGGACATCGGTTGTCGCCGTGTGACCGAGCGGTTTTTCTCGGCGCTGCCGCCTGCGGACGGCGAGCTTGCTGCTGCTGCCGCGTGGGCAAACGAGCAGTTTGCGGGCTACTTTGAGAGTCTGCCTGTCGACTTTGAGCGCGCCGAACGCTTGGTCGCAGTGGGCGGCACGGTGACTACGCTGGTGGCTCTGGTCCACGAGCTGGAGCCGTATGATTCGAGCTTCGTGCACCTGCGCGAGCTTTCGATGGAACAGATTTCGATCGCTATCGAGCGCATGT
>CABSAN010000042.1 GCA_902475785.1 uncultured Collinsella sp. | reverse complement strand
CCGTTTCCATTCGACAACGCAGCGTTTAACAACGCCGTATCTGGTCTACACCAGTTGCCCCTCGGCCCCATTATGGGCGCCGACAACGTTCATGCGACCAAGGGGGAGCGAATGTACGATACGGGATCGACAACGTTTATGCTCATCTGCACCATGCTCGTGTTTTTAATGACACCGGGCCTGGCGTTTTTCTATGGCGGCCTGTCCAGGCGCAAAAATGTCATCAACACCATGCTTATGTGCTTTGGCGCCATTGGCCTGGTTGGTGTGCTGTGGATTGTTGCCGGCTGGTCGCTGGCCTACGGCGGTGACGGCTCCAGTCCGTTTATTGGCGGCTTTGACCAGTTGCTGTGCCTGCCGGTGCTCAACCAGGTGCTGCAGGCGGCTGAGGGCAATGCCGCGGACGGTGCTGTCTACCCTCAGATCATCAACATCGCCTTCCAGATGGCGTTTGCCATGATCACGGCTGCTATCGTCACGGGCAGCCTGGCTGGCCGCGTTAAGTTTGGTGCCATGGCGGCCTTCCTGGGCATTTGGCTGCTCGTGGTCTATGCGCCGCTTGCCCACATGGTTTGGGGCGGCGAGGGCTCCTTTATCGGCGACATTATCGGCGCGCTCGACTTTGCGGGCGGCGACGTGGTTCACATTTCGTCCGGTCTGACGGGCCTGATTTTCTGCTTAATGCTCGGCCGTCGTCGCGGCTTTGGCATGGTGAGCTACCGTCCGCATAACGTGCCGTTTGTGGCGCTGGGCGCCGGGCTGCTTTGGTTTGGCTGGTTTGGCTTTAACGGCGGCAGCGAGTTTAAGGCCGACGCCGTGGCGGCACTCGCCATCCTCAACACCGTGACGGCCAGCGCGGCGGGCATGGTCTCGTGGCTTGCCGTCGAGCGCGTGCACACCGGTCGCCCCACGCTGGTGGGTGCCAGCACCGGTCTGGTTGCGGGCCTTGTGGTGGTCACGCCCGGCGCGGGCTTTGTCGAACCGTGGGCAGCGCTGGTCATGGGCCTGATTGTTTCGCCCGTCTGCTACCTGGCTATCAGCCATCTTAAGACCAAGTTTGGCTACGACGATGCACTCGATGCGTTTGGTTGCCACGGTATCGGCGGAATTTTGGGCGGCGTGCTCACGGGCCTGTTCTGCGTGCCGGAGCTCTCGTGGACCGGTAAGGGCGGTCTGTTCTACACGGGCGACGTGTCGCTGCTCATCTCGCAGATTTTGGGCATTGTGGTGACGGTCGCTATTGTACTGGTGCTCGATTTGGTGATCGCTGCGGTGGTCAAGGCGTTGTTCCACGGCAGCCTGCGTGTGGACGAGGCAGACGAGGCACTGGGCCTGGATGCGAGTCAGCACGGCGAGAGCGCGTATCCTTCGTTTAGTGGTCTGGACTAGCGGTTTCTAACGTTCTGTCAGACTAACTCTTAAAGAGAGGAATTTACTATGAAAAAGATCACGGCTATCGTGCGCCAGGAAAAGCTTGAGGTTCTCAAAGACGCGCTGTTTGCTGCTGATGTTCGTGGTATGACCATCAACCAGGTGCAGGGCTGCGGCGCGCAGCATGGCTGGAAGGAATACGTGCGCGGCAACGAGTTGCTTGTCAACACGATCCCTAAGGTACAGTTCACCCTTATTTGCGCCGACGAGCATGTCGACGGCATTGTCGAGATTATCTGCAACGCTGCTCGCACCGGAGCCGTCGGCGACGGCAAGATCTGGGTCGAGCCGGTCGAGGAGGTTATCCGCATCCGTACCGGCGAACACGGCCCCGCCGCGGTGTAGAATCGACCGTCTACCATCCGCAACGTTAAAATGCTGCAATGAGGCACAAGACTTGCGTTGTGGATGGACGGATTATGGGTCGTAATAAATATCCCGAGGAGACTGTCGCGAAGATTCTCGACGCGGCGCTGGAGCTATTCTGCGTACAGGGTTATGAGGGGACGAGCATCCAAGACATCGTCGACCGCCTCGATGGCATGACCAAGGGTGCTGTCTATCATCACTTTAAGAGCAAAGAGGAGATTTTCAACGCCGCATTTGATCGGGCAACGGCTCCGATTGCTGAACACCGTCGCGCGACACTCGGTGCTGGCAATATGACGGGAGCTCAAAAGCTCAAACGACTTTATGCGCCCGAGTCCGTCGTTCCGCAAATCGAGCTATGGGCTCGCATGCATCCTGCGGCAGATCCGGTAAAAAGCTCGCGGCTGCTGGCGATGCAGTACCAAGGTTCGTTTGACGAGTCGGCCGATGGCAATCTCTTGCCAGTAATCGAGGAGGGCATCGCCGACGGCTCCATTGCGTGCGAATGCCCGCGCGAAGCAGCGGAGGCCGTATCGTTGTTAGCGAATCTTTGGCTGCTGCCATTGTTCCGTCCGCTCGAGCCCAAGGAGCGAATGCTCGCTCGCGCACAATGTTTGGCACAGATGGCGGCAGCGGTGGGGCTCGATTTGGGTAATGAAGTGCTCCAGACAACGGCCCAGATTTGGGACGTATGGAACCGTGCCGGGTGGTAATATAGATACCAACGGTATGTAATTGATTTGTGAGGGTAGCCACGGCTGCCCTTTTCAAGTCATTAAATACATACTGACAGTATGTATTTGGGGGCAGGCTTATGGCTGGGATGCGAAGAATTAGCGTTTCATTGGCGCCAAAAACAGTGCGATCTATCAGGCTATTTGGTCTTCTTGTTGCACAGCTGTGTGCGTATTCGATGCTGTCGGCACTGTGCTTTGCGTGTCCGCTCTACTTGTTCGATTGCAGCGGCTCCTCAACGTTATATGGCGCCGTCGCGGCGATAGCGTTCATACCGGGCGTGCTCGCGACTCCGGTTGGCGGGATTTTGGCGGATCGGGGAAGACATCGCGGGGTTCTTGTGGTACTCGGCATTGTTCTGATGGCTGCATCACTGCTGTTTATCCCCATGAAGCGTTCGCTGCCTCTTGCGGTTGTCGTGGCAGCAATGCTTTGCGTCCAATATGGCATCCAATCGCTGCTGAAACCGATGCTTCAAATTGAGGCGGTGCGCATGACGGGCCAAGAAAAGGTTGAGCGTGCCACTGCGTTGGTCTCGCAGATAATCATGATGAGCAATATCTTGGGGCCTGTAGTCGGGACGGCAGTCTATGGGTGCTTTGGTATCGATACTCTATGCGAAACCGCGGCGTTGACGTTTACGATTTCAGCCCTGCTGTTCGGGGGCGCACTCAAGCAAAATGCCTCATCTGAAACGATGGGAGACGGCGCGACTCGTACGACACGCCGAAACGATTTTCGGGAGTTGATTCGGTACCTGTCTCAAAACTCATCATTGATCGTTGTGTTTTTGATTGCGGCTATTTTGAACCTTGCGTTAGTTGGGTTAACGATTGGTGCTCCCGTTATTGTTTCAAAGCATCTCGGAATACAGTCATCCTTTGTTGGGATTATTGAGGTGGCTATGGGCTTGGGTGGTCTTGTCGGCAGTGGTTTGGTCGGTATTTGGCCGCATCGTTTTTCCTTCAAGGGCATATGTCGATATGTTGCGATGATCTGTTTTGGAGTCGTACCGATTATTGTCACGCTACTGAGCGGTCCTAATGAATTTGCGTTTGCTGCGCTTGCGGCCGGCTCGGCATGGGTCATGGCGTGGGCAAGCATTGCATCGGTCGAAATCGTTTCATTTGTTCAGCGGTCAGCGCCAAAGGAACTCTGCGGAAAAGTGCTGGCACTCGTTTATATGATGCTTTCCTGTGCAACGCCTATTGGCCAATTGGTTTACGGGCTCGCATATGATCGATGGACACCGGCGATTGTATTCGCAGGCATGTTGGCGGTGCTGACGTTGACGACGGCGCTGTTTTATCGGCTGAAAAATCGCTTGTGGCGATTGCCTTAACGCGCTGGGGCACCGTGGATTTGCGGAAGCATTGTCCCGCCGCGCAGGGACGCCATTGTCTGGGCATGCCTCTCCTTCGTCTACAATATCGTGCAGACGAAGGAGAGGCATGCCCATGATCAAGATGTTTGCGAGTGACTTAGACGGAACGCTGCTGAATGCCCTACACGAGGCCGACGGAACCATCCGCCGCGCCATTCGCGAGCTGACCGAAGCCGGGCTGCATGTGGTTCCCGCGACCGGACGCTCGACGCTGCCGATCGGCGAACATGGCTTTACAGGTCTGGCACTCGACGCCTGCTGCTCCAACGGATCCATCGTGCGTGACAGCCATGGTGAGGTGCTCAAGACCTGGACCATCGACCCGCAGGTTACCGAGGAGCTGCTCAAGGCATTCCCGGATATTTGCTTTGATTGCTCCACACCCGATGGCATGTTCTCGAGCGGTTCGTTCGAGATGCATCAGGCGGGCTTTAAGAAGGACAGCCCTATCAAGCGCATCGTGATGCGCGGCATGCGTGCACGTGGCGGGTATCACGAGGAGCAGTATTTCGATCAGTCGATCGGCGATATCTTGCGTCACGATGTATGCAAGATCAATTGTCGCGTGACCTCGCCCGAGCTGGAGCGCGACCTTAAGGCGTATTTGGCCGAGCGCTCGGACCGCGTGGTCAACGCGCCGTTCGATCCGGTGATGTTCGAGATCACGGACGTGGCGTGCAACAAGGGTGAGAGCGTGGCCTGGCTGGCGGGCTACTACGGTATTGCCGAGGACGAGGTCGCGGTTTACGGCGACGGCGGCAATGACATTGCAATGCTCAAACGCTTCCGTCACAGCTACGCGACCAAAAACGCTAGCGATGCAGCCAAGGCCGCTGCGAGCGCGACCATCGGCAGCTGCATGGTCCACGCCGTCCCCAAACACATGCTCGCCACCATGCACAAGCAAAACTCCCGCACCGTCATCGAATAATGTGACAAAGGGACTGCCCCTTCGTCACATCTAAAATATTGCCTTTACGTGTTGATGCACACGGTGTGCAATAATACTCGCACTGTGCAATAGCGCACAGGCAGAGTAACAAGGAGGACGCTTGTCCCAGCTCGAGAAATGCGATCGCCGGTCCCTTCGCTCGCAGCGTGCCCTTCGCCAGGCACTTGCCAGCGAACTTGCCGAAAGCGGCGACCTTTCGCGCATTAGCGTCGCGTCGCTCACCGAGCGTGCCGGTCTTACACGCCGCACGTTCTATTCGCACTACCGTGATATCCCCGACTTTATCAATCAAATCGAGGACGGCTTGCTGGCCGAGATCCGTGAGCGCATTGAGCTCATCACCGCAGCTCAGCTACCCGATCTCTATCACAACATCGATGAGCTCGAGCCGGCACCCGGTTCGGTTGAGTTGCTGCGCTACCTTGCGGCCAACCGCGATTTAATCGGATCGCTGCTGGGCCCGGGCGGCGACCAGGCTTTCATTAAAAAGATTATCGACACCGCGCGTGAGGCCGTGGTGCCTCGTGCGCAGACGGGCATTTTGGGCCTGGCGCTGGGCACGTTCTTTGACTACTACGTCACCTACGTCGTGAGTGCCGAGGTCGGTCTGATTCAGCGCTGGTTTGAGCGTGGGCTCACCGAATCGCCCGAAGCCATGGCGCGCATTATGACGGTTATCGCCTTTGTGCGCCCCGGCGACCTGTATGGCCAACCCATCGATATCAACGTGCCGGAATACGGCATGAAGCTATTGAACTTGCAGCTCGAGGACGCGGTCGACACCGCCGCAACCGTCGAGTCCAACAACTAAGAGGAGAGACAGATGAGCAAACTCGTCGAGGGCATTAAGGACCGTATGGTCGCTGCCGCGCGTGAGGCTGCACCCGCCGTGGTGGATGCCGCGCAGAAGGCCGCGACCGCAGCTGCCGAGAAAGTTGCCGAGGCAGTTGCCGATGCCAAGAACGCGGCAGGGGAGACGTCCGTCGCTAGCGAGCCCGCCACCGCCGCTGAGCCCGTAGCCGCCGGCCAGGCCCCCGAAGGCGCGATCTTCAACCCCGAGAACGCTCGCGGCAGCCTGCACCTGGGCATTGACGTGGGCTCCACCACCGTTAAACTCGCCGTGCTCAACGACGACAACCAGATTGTCTACGCCAAGTACCAGCGCCACCACACCGACGTCCGCGCTTGCGCCCGCGACCTGTTCGAGGGCGCTGCGACCGTGCTGCCGACGGCCCAAATGACCTGCGCCATTACCGGCTCGGGCGGCCTGCTGCTGTCCCAGTGGCTCGACCTGGAGTTTGTCCAGGAGGTCATCGCCAGCAAGCGTGCCGTCGAGACCCTCATCCCGGCCACCGATGTCGCCATCGAGCTGGGCGGCGAGGACGCCAAGATCATCTACTTCGACAACGGCATCGAGCAGCGCATGAACGGCACCTGCGCCGGCGGCACGGGCGCGTTCATCGATCAGATGGCAACCCTGCTGCACACCGATGCCAGCGGCCTCAACGAGCTTGCTGCCAACGCCACCACCATCTATCCCATTGCCAGCCGCTGCGGCGTCTTTGCCAAGACCGACGTCCAGCCGCTGCTCAACGAGGGCGCCCGCCCCGAGGACGTGGCCGCCTCCATCTTCCAGGCGGTCGTGACCCAGACCATCTCGGGCCTGGCATGCGGCCGTCCCATCCGCGGCAACGTCGCCTTCCTGGGCGGCCCGCTGCAGTATCTCTCCGAGCTGCGCCACCGCTTCTACCTCACGCTCAACCTGGACGAGGAGCACCGCATTGTGCCCCAAAACGCTCACCTATTTGTGGCGAGCGGCGCCGCCATGGCGCACGAGTCCAATAAACTCAGCACGTTCCCGCAGCTCATCGAGGCCATCGACAGCTTGGGTGATACGCAGGGTGCCGAGGTCGAGCGCCTGGATCCGCTCTTTGCCACCGACGAGGACTTTGCCGAGTTCAAGACCCGCCACGACCAGGAAGTCGTTCCCAAGGGCAAGCTCGACGGCTACACCGGCCGCGTGTTCATTGGCATCGACGCCGGCTCCACCACCATGAAGGCCGCGCTCGTGGGCGAGGACGGTCAGCTGCTGCACACCTGGTACGGCAACAACAACGGCGACATCCTAGGCACGGCCAAGGTCATCATGGCCGATTTCTACAACCACATTCCCGCCGGCTGCACCATCGGCCACGTGACTACCACGGGCTACGGCGAGGCACTGCTCATCGAGGCCCTCAAGGCCGACTCCGGCGAGATCGAGACTGTCGCGCACCTGCGCGGCGCCAAGGCGTTCCTGCCCGGCGTCGAGTTCATTCTGGACATCGGCGGCCAGGACATGAAGTGCCTGCGCGTCAAGGACGGCGTTATCGAGCACATCATGCTCAACGAGGCCTGCTCGTCGGGTTGCGGTAGCTTTATCGAGAGCTTCGCCGTGTCTATGAACATGGACGTGCGCGCGTTCGCCGATGCCGCCATCCATGCCAAGGCCCCGGTCGACCTGGGAAGTCGCTGCACGGTCTTTATGAACTCTCGCGTCAAGCAGGCGCAAAAGGAAGGCGCCACGGTGGGCGACATCGCGGCCGGTCTGTCCTATTCCGTCATCAAGAATGCCCTGTTCAAGGTCATTAAGCTGCGCGACCCCAAGGAGATCGGCAGCCAGGTGATCGTCCAGGGCGGCACCTTTATGTCCGATGCCACGCTGCGCGCATTTGAGCAGCTCACCGGCGTACATGCCGTGCGCCCTGACATCGCCGGCTGCATGGGTGCCTATGGTGCTGCTCTGCTCGCCCGCGATCGCGCCGGCGCCGATGGCACCTCGACCATCCTTTCGGCCGAGGATATCGCGCACCTCACCGTGACGCAAAAGCACGTCCGCTGCGGCCGTTGCTCCAACAACTGCCAGCTTACCGTCAACGACTTTGGCGGCGGCAGGCGCTTCATTACCGGCAACCGCTGCGAGAAGGGCGCTGGCCACAAAAAGCAAAAGACCGAGGCCCCCAACCTCTTCAAAAAGAAAAACGAGCTGCTCTTTAACCGCGAGGTCCTGAGTCCCGACGAGGCCCCCCGCGGCACTGTGGGTATCCCGCGCGCGCTCAACATGTACGAGAACTACCCCTTCTGGCACGCGTTCTTTACGCGCCTGGGCTTTAGCGTGCAGCTGTCCGACCAGTCGAGCAAAAAGACCTACCAGGCGGGCATCGAGTCCATGCCGTCCGAGAGCGTGTGCTATCCGGCCAAGATGAGCCACGGCCACGTGATGAACCTCATCGACCGCGATGTCGACTTCATCTGGATGCCGTGCGTGCGCTGGGAGCGCAAGGAAGATCCGACGGCTGGCAACTGCTATAACTGCCCCATCGTCATGAGCTACCCCACGGCGTTGGCACTCAACATCGACGAGATCCGCGAGCAGAACATCGAGTTCCTGTATCCGTTTGTGCCCTATCACGACAAGACCGAGCTCAAGCGCCGTCTGTACCAGGTGCTCGCCGTCGACCGGGTGGCCGATGCTGAGGCCGGTCGCGGTCGCGTGCGCGGTCCCAAGATCACGCGCTCCGAGGTCGATGCCGCCGTCAACGCTGCCTTTGAGGCCGATGCGCGTTTCCACGAGGACATCCAGACCATGGGCGAGGAGGCCCTTAAGTGGGTCGAGGACCACGGCGGTCACGGCATCGTGCTCGCCGGCCGTCCCTACCATAACGACCCCGAGATCAACCATGCCCTGCCCGAGCTTATTTCGAGCTTTGGCTTCGCGGTCTTTACCGAGGATTCGCTCGCGCACCTGGTAAAGCCCGAGCGCCCCATCCGCGTGGTCGACCAGTGGATGTACCACAGCCGCCTGTACGCCGTCGCCCGTTTTGTGACGATGCGCAACGACCTGGATCTGATTCAGCTCAACTCCTTCGGCTGCGGTTTGGACGCCCTGACCACCGACCAGGTGCAGGAGATTCTGGAAGCCAGCGGCAAAATCTACACCGTGCTCAAGATCGACGAGGTGTCCAACCTGGGCGCCGCGCGTATCCGTATTCGCTCGCTCATGGCCGCGCTCAAGGACCAGGAGGCCGAGCGCCTGGCCGAGGCCACGGCCGCGGGCGAGACCTACGAGCAGGGTGACGCCGCGCCGGTGGCGCCCTCCACGGATGCCCCCGCGTTCGCGAGCCGCAAGTACACGTTCGAGGCGCAGCGTGAGAGCGCATCGACCGCGTGGCCCAAGGTGCCCTTTACCGAGCAGATGCGCGAGGAGGGCTACACCATCCTGTGCCCGCAGATGGCGCCGATCCACTTTGACCTGGTCAAAGAGGTGTTCCGCGGTGCTGGCTACAACTTGGAGCTGCTGCCCTCGACCGACCACGATGCCGTCGAGGCCGGCCTGCGCTATGTGAACAACGACATTTGCTACCCGTCGATCCTGGTGACGGGCCAGATTATGGAGGCCATCGAGAGCGGTCGGTACGACCTGTCCAAGACGGCCGTTGTTATCAGCCAGACCGGCGGCGGCTGCCGCGCCACCAACTACATCGCGCTCATCCGCAAGGCACTGCGCGAGAGCGGCCACCCCGAGATTCCGGTAATCTCGCTTTCGGCCGTGGCGCTCGGCGAGGACAACCCCGGCTTTAAGATTACGCCGGCGCTGCTTAAGCAGGCAGTCTACGCGGTGCTCTCTGGTGACGTGATGATGCAGATGCTCTACCGCTGCCGTCCGTACGAGGCCACGCCCGGTGCCGCCAACGCACTCTACGAGGAGTACATGGCGCGCGCCCGCAAGCTGGCGCCTAAGTTCAACAGGCACAACTACACCAAGCTGTGCCGCGAGGCCATCCGCGCGTTCGACACCATGCCGCTCGTGGGCGAGGGCACCAAGCCGCGCGTGGGCGTGGTCGGCGAGATCCTGGTCAAGTTCCACCCTACGGCCAACAACCACGTGGTCGATGTCATCGAGCGTGAGGGCTGCGAGGCTGTGGTGCCGGGCCTGCTCGACTTCTTCCTGTACTCCATGAGTAACGCCGAGCTGCAGAAGGACGAGCTGGGAAGCTCTGCTACCACGCGCGCTGGTATGCAGGCGCTCATCAAGCTCGTGGACTGGATGCGCACGCCGGTGGAGGAGATGCTCGAAAAGTCCCGCCGCTTTGAGGCGCCCGAGCGCATCGGCACCATGGCCGACAAGGCCCGCACGGTGCTCTCGGTGTGCAACAACATGGGCGAGGGCTGGCTGCTCACGGCCGAGATGCTCGACCTGATTGACCACGGTGCGCCCAACATCATCTGCACGCAGCCCTTCGCGTGCCTGCCCAACCACGTGGTAGGTAAGGCTGTGATCAAGGAGCTGCGCCGTCAGCATCCCGAGAGCAACATCGTCGCGGTGGACTACGACCCCGGCGCGTCCGAGGTCAACCAGCTCAACCGTATTAAGCTCATGATCAGCGTGGCCAAGGAAAACATGCGCGCCGGCAAGGGCTTTAAGCTTGAGAAGGTGGCGCCGCTCGCGATGGACGAAGTCACCGGCCAGATGCGTGCCCACGATGGCTGCGTGAGCTGCGGCTCGGTCGACGAGAGTGCCGTGGCGTCGGTCGCTGAGCGCCTGGGACGCGGCATTAAGAAGTAGACGGCCCGCTTTGGGCTAGATGCGAGGCAAACGGGTGGCAGCCGTACCGGCTGCCACCCGTTTTGCTGGACATATGTTGCGCAAATCGTTTTGTCGCGGTCTTCTGTGCACTCGAATTTCGGAAGTGCGGGGAAAAACGCGAACCTCCCGAGCACACCGCCTTTTTAGACTCTCGCGACCTGCGGTTTTGTTGTAAAAAAAGCCGGTCTGGTCGGCGAAACCCGATTTTTCCCCGCACTTCCGAAAACAGCGGTTCAGCAGCGCCAAAAAATACCCTCAAAATCGAGAGTTAATGAACAGGTGTAGCCGTTCGCCGCAAATTACTGTCCGTTTATAGAACCAACCCCCGGCGCGCGGCCTCCTTACGGTTGAATAAATACACATCTATGGAATTACGTAAGAGAGGACCGTCCCTATGAGCTACAAGACCGTTTGTGTTGCCGGCGGCGGCGTGTTGGGAAGCCAGATTGCCTTTCAGGCTGCCTACTGCGGCTTTGATGTAACGATTTGGCTGCGCAGCGAGGGCAGCATCGGCCGCACCCAGCCCAAGATCGATCATGTGCGCGAGGAGTACATCGCGGCAATCGAGGGCATGGCGGATGGCACAGGCGAGTGGTGCGCCGGTATCGCCGATAGCGGCCAGCCCTTCGACAAAGAGGTGGCACTCGCCGCCGTTGAGCGCGCCTACTCCACACTCAAGCTGGAGCTCGATCTTGCAAAGGCAGTGGCCGACGCCGATTTGGTCATCGAGTCTATGGCTGAGGACACCCAGGCAAAGATTGACTTCTACAAGAAGCTCGCCCCGGTTCTCCCGCAAAAGACCGTCGTCGTGACCAATTCCTCCACGCTGCTGCCGAGTACCTTTGCCAAGTACACCGGCCGCCCCGAGAAGTACCTGTCGCTGCACTTTGCCAACTCCATCTGGAAGAACAACATGACCGAGGTCATGGCCCAGAGCCAAACCGACAAGCGCTACTTCGACGAGCTCGTCGACTTCGCCAACGACATCCGCATGCTGGCGCTTCCCGTCAACAAGGAAAAGAACGGCTACCTGCTCAACTCCATGTTGGTGCCGTGGCTGCTTTCGGGCCTCGACCTGTATGTCTCGGGCATCAGCGACCCCAAGAGCATCGACCTCGCATGGACGCGCGGCACTGGCGCGCCCAAAGGTCCGTTCCGCGTGTTCGACACGGTGGGCATCCAGACGGCCTACAACATCGTTATGCAGTATCAGAAGGTCCCGGGCCTGGTGAGCCCACTGCTCAAAAAGATGATGATGCCCTACAACTTTAAGGCTATGGCCTCCGTCCTCAAGAATATGCTCGACGAAGGCAAGCTGGGCGAAAGCTCGGGCGAGGGCTTCTTCAAGTACTAAAAAATGATCCCTCGGGAACGGAGGAAAACGGATCATCGTATTCCTGCGTCCCCTGTGCGTCTTGCGGCTAACGGCTCCGGCTGCCGTGAGCCTAAGCTAGCCTTAAGGGACGTTTGTTAAGCTGCGAGCCATAATTGGACAGGGTTGGGCAAGTGCCCTGGAATATGAAGGAAACGGCAGCGATGGAACTCTTCGATGGTGACGACATGGGATTGAGTAACGAAGGAGGCTGGCCGCTCACGCGCCGTGCTGCCCTTGCTGGCACGGCGGCGGGCGCGTTGGCGCTGGCGAGCGCGGGACTTGCAGGCTGCTCCGCTGCCGGAGCCGATGCGAACGATATGTCCAACGCGGACGACGGACTCACCGACGAACAGAAGAAAGTCCACAATCAGATCGTCGCGACCTACAACGTCGAGAAACAGGCTGCCATCAAAGAACAGCTCGATGCCGAGTACGCTGCAGGCGGCTACGACGAAACTGCCCCGTTTGTCAAAGCCGATCCCTTTGGTACCGACACCCTGAGTTGCTACGTGCGTTTTGCAACGACAGACCTCGTAGCCGTCACCTATGAGGTCGCCGGCCGTAAGAAATTCGCTGATTCCCCCAAAGTGGCTGCCTTTTCCCGTACACCTCGCGGCGGCGATACGCCGGCGACGGAGCACGAGTTCAAGGTCATCGGCCTGATTCCCAACCACAAAAACACGGTGACTCTCACCTGCGCGGCACAGGATGGCACGAACCGTACCTCGAAATTCACCGTCAAGACGCCGGCTCTCAAGGGCGAGGAAGAGAAGCACCTCGCCGTTACGGCGGGGGAGTCCAATACGCCGCTTGCCGATGGCCTCTTTACCATCTTGGGCAACGACTCGTCCAAGCTCGACTTTATGTACCTCTACGACAACGACGGCCAGATTCGCGGCGAGGTGCCGATTGTCGGCTACCGCAGCCATCGCCTGCTGTTCCCGGGCGACGGCAGCATGATCATGAGCGTCTCGACGACCAAGATGGCCCAGATCAACGCCATCGGCCAGGTGGTGAACGTCTGGAGCACGGGCGACTACGAGCTGCATCACGATTACGCTTTCGATGACGACGGCAACCTGTTGGTTTTAGCTAGCAATGCCGGCTCCGAGGCCGACTTGGACGTCGACCGCGCAGCCGCTAAAAAGGACAAGGGCGAGCGCGTTAATGTCGAGGACCTCATCATCAAGATAGACATAGCAACGGGCGCCGTCTCCCTCGTTGTGGACCTGGGCGATATCTTCCCCGACCTCAAGGCGCGCGCCAAGGTGGCCTCGGGCGGCGACCTGGATTGGATCCATATCAACACGATCCAGTGGCTCGGCGACAGTACCGTCCTGCTCAGCTCACGCGAGACCTCGACGGTCATCAAGCTCACCGATATCTACGGCACACCCACGGTCGATTGGCTCATGGGCTCGCCCGATTTCTGGGCCGGCTCGGGCTTTGAGGACAAGTTGCTGCAGGCCCAGGGCGATTTTTCGCTCAACGCGGGCCAGCACAGCGTGACGTATCTGCCGAGTTCTGATACGGCAACGACCGGTCGCTACCAGGTGCTGCTGTACGACAACAACTTTGGTGCGGCCGAAAGCTATCCCAAGTTCGACTGGGGCCAGCTGGGCGCCGCGATGGTGACCGACTACAACAAGGGAACGCATTCGTTTGGGCGCATCTTTACGGTGGACGAGACGGCTCGCACCTACGAACTTGAGGACCAGATCGCGGTGCCGTTCTCGGACTACGTCAGCAGTGCGCAGCGCGTCGGCAATTCGAACAGCATGCTCGTGGCATCGGGCATGGCCAAGACCTTTATCGAGTACGACCGCTACGGACTGCCCATCGCCACCTATGAGATGGAAGCCGAGAAGTACATCTACCGCGTGTACAAGTACGAACTGTAGGGCCGCGCTTGGCTGTGCCTGTGCCCCGTGGCTGCGCGCGTTCGCGCCGGGTCCACCTCACGTTCCGCATCACTTCACATCGAACTCCACGCGATCGAGTTCGGGCACGTTGAGGTCGATGAGCTTGCGGGCGACGTGACGGTCGTGTGCTCCAAGCGCCTCGCTCGTTGTCACATGGGCGACAATCTCGCGCTCGACGATACCCTCCTCATCGCCTTCGGTGGCCGAGGTCTCGACGGCGACGGTGTAATCCTTAAAGCCTGGCAGCACCGCCGCAAGCTCGCGCGTGGTTTCGGTGACGCCGTAGCCGTCCTGCACGCCGGCCTGCGCCGAGCCAATAGACCCCGCCGTCATAACGATGCAGGGGATGGCAAAGACTACCGTGCCCACAATGATGCGGCGGCGCACCTTGCGTGATAGCTCGTCGACCTCGGCGTTTTCTTCAGCAGTCACAATACCGTCGCCATTCAGGTCGCGCTTGAGCGGCACGCGCAAAAGAAGCAGCACGGCTTCGGCGGCCAGTGCGATAAAGACCACGTTGATGCCAAACTCGTAGAGTGCCGAGAGGAACAGCGACCCGCTTGCGATGGCGATGCCATAGCCCGCCGCGCACAGGGGCGGCATGAGCGCGGTCGCCACAGCCACCCCGGCGATGAGCGTGGCGGGTTCCTGGTCGCGCGAGTTGCCCAGGCCACCCGCAAAGCCGCCCGCGAGCGCGACGGCAAGGTCCCACACAGTCGGTGTCGAATTGTCGATGATGGCGGCCGTGGTGGTGCCAAGGGGCGAGAGCTTAAAGTACAACGTGGACGTGACCAGGCAAAAGGCCATCTGCAGAGCCAAGCTCGCGACGGCCTCAAGGGTAATCTCGCGGTCGAGCGTGGCGATGCCGTATGCCATGGCAAGGACCGAACCCATGAGCGGGCAGATGAGCATGGCGCCTACAATGGCGATATCCGAGTCGATATCGAGGCCGATGCTCGCGATCAACATGGCAATGATCAAGATGCATAAGTGTGAGCCAGTCAGGCGCGCCCCGTTTACAAAGCGCTTGCGAATTACGTGATAGGGCGCGCGTCCCTCGCGAATGTTGAATGCCCGCTTTAGAAAGCGGCTTGCGTTCTCCATGGCCTCGCTGTGGGCGGGGCGGATGCCATGGCGCCGATGATGGCGCTCACGCAGTCGCTTGAGCTGTTGTTTATCGAGTTCCATGTCCACCTCGTTCTGGCACGTGCCGCGTATCCCGCCCGTCGTCTTTACTCTACACCGCGTTGAGCGAGGTGTCAGACAGGGTTTGTTAACCTGGAAGTCAGGCCAATCGGCATGACTAAAAACGCCGTGAGGATCATAAGAGTCAAATAGATAAAAAAGCGCGGGGCCGGATGGTCTCCGACCCCGCGCTCTGCACGGGTGCGTTGTTATTGGGTTTAGCCCAGCAGGCTCAGGCCAACAGAGACAAACGCCAGGATAACGCCGACGATAGACTCGCCGCCCAGCAGGCCGCTGGCGACAACCAGGCCCTGCTCCTGGAAGGCGGCGTCCTTGGCGGCCTTCTCCTCGTCCGAAAGACCGGCCTCGGCGTCGCGGTGAGCGGCCCACTTGTCGTAGGCGAGCTTAACGCAGGAGCCCAGGAAGGCCGTGAGCGACATGTAGAACGGCAGGTACACGCCCAGGCCGATCATCATGGCCGGAATGCCGAGCCAGTACATGACGATGCCGGCGATAAAGCCGCCTGCGAACCACGGTACGCTCGGGATGCCCGAGACCATGGTGGCGACCACGCTTGCCTGTGCGGCAACAAAGCTCTTGTCGGGGCCGAAGGCGTCCGGACCATAGGCGGTGACGAGCGCGACCATGACGGCGGCGGCGACCAGGGCGCCCACGATGCCGCCGATGGCCTGGCCAACCCACTGTGCGCGCGGGTTGGTGCCCAGCACGGCGCCGGCCTTAAAGTCGTTCATGACGTCGCCCGCAAGGCCGCACGCCACGGCCACGATGCCGGCGATAAAGAACAGCTTGACCTGAGCGAGCTGCGCGAAGGCGGCAACGATGAGCATGACGATGAGGCCGAAGATCTCCATGGGGTCGATACCCGTCTGGCCGCAGCTCTGTGCACTCATGATGGTGGTGACAAAGGTGAACAGCGTGACGATGACGGCCGGAACGGGACCAAGGTCGAGCACGATGGCGATGATCACGGCGATGGCGGCAGCGCCCAGGCCGATGATACCGGCGTCGAGCTTAAGGGAGCCCGAGATGAGCGACTGCTCGTCGGTGTCGGTGGAGCTGTCGGCGGCGAGGCCGCGGACGATACCGGCGACCTGCGGCAGGATGTCCTTAAGGACGACGGCGACGCCAAAACCCATCATAAGGCCCATACCGAGGGACTTGACGATACCCTGCGCGGTCGCAACATCGAACAGGCCGGCAGCGGTGCCACCGACGATGATGCCAAAGTTGCCCAGCAGCGCGCCGGCAAACCAGAAGGCGACGGGGGCGAAGCCCACCAAAAAGCCGACGGAGAGCAGCATGGGCGAGTTGTAGATGGCAAAGGTCACGCCAGGGATGTTGAGCGTGCACAGCATACTGGGCACAATGCCCAGAGCATCGCGCAGCACGCTGTAGATGCCGGCGATGGCCATGGAGCCAAAGAGCTGCTTGCCGGTCTTGCCGCCGGCCTCGGTCGCGCGCAGGGTCTGAGCTGCGGCGTTGCCGGTGGGGAACTCCAGCGCGGCGTCCACGATAAAGTGACGGTGGATGAGTGCCGTGGCCAGCAGGCCCAGGATAGTGCCGGCGAGTGCCACGATAAACATGTCGAGCCAGCTGATCTGGTCGGCATAGCCCAGCATCCAGGCGCCCGGGATGGTAAACGCCAGACCGCCGGCGACCATGGCGCCTGCGGACATGATGGTGTGGGTGACGTTGGCCTCGTTGAGGCTGGCGTTGCCCATGAGCTTAAGGAAGAACAGCGAGATGACGGCAGCGAAGACGATCGGCCAGGGGAGTGCGCCCATCTTGAGGGCGGTGTAGGCCGAGCTTGCCGTGATGATCACGCAGCCAAGGACGCCGATGACGACGCCGCGCAGCGTGAGTTGCCCGCGCATCGAAGCGCGGTTCGAGGGATTGCTCATATAAAACTCCTTTGCGTATATCCGCTTCCCCCGGGAGCGCCGTTACGGATACGGCGCGGGAAGTCGGGTTACCAAGGGCCGCCGCGTGAGCTCGCGCGCGACCGCGCACCAGTATAGCCGCAAGGTAGTCATTTTGGGACGGGGCTATTTTAGCTACCCTTTGACAGTCGACGAATTATCTGGGATTGGGGCAAATATCAACCGACATATTGGGGTAGCTAAAATAGCCCCGTCCCAAAATGACTACCTGGGATGGCTGGTTCGGGTAGGCGATATACTGCTGGGCAGACGAAAGGAGCGCCGACGATGCTTAATGGGTGCGCATATATATTGACGGTCGACGTGGGCAACACGTTCATTCGCTTTGGCCTGTTTGCCGAGGATTCGGCCGCGGCGCAGGAATGTCCGCTTGCGACGTGCGAGATCACCACGCCGTCGAGCATCACAGCAGACGAGGCGCGCATGCGTCTCGTGCAGGTCATGGCCGCACTGGCGGCCGATGCGGGCATGCCGGGTGCGCTTGTGCCCGCGGCTGCTGTGCTGAGCTGCGTGGTCCCGGCGCTCGAGCGCCCGTGGAAGGCAGCGCTTTCCCGTACCTGCACGGGGCGCGTGCTCACCGTGGGGCCGGGACTTAAGACCGGCATACCCGTGCATTACGATGACCCGGCCGAGATCGGCCCCGACCGCATCGCCGATGCCGTGGCGGCCCGCGCCGTCTACGGCTCGCCGTGCATTGTGATCGACCTGGGCACGACGACCAATATCGAGGTGATCGACGCGCGCGGCACCTTTGTCGGCGGCGTCATCGCGCCGGGGCTGGCGCTCGGCGCCCGCTCGCTTTCGGCGGCAGCAGCGCGCCTACCCCAGGTTGAGCCCTCGGCGCCGACACACGTCATCGGCCGCAACACGCGCGAGGCCATGCGCTCGGGCGTGGTTTTGGGCGAGGTGGCGCGCATCGATGGCATGCTCGACATGGTGCTTGCCGAGATGCGTGCGACCAAGGCCGCGGGGGAGGGCGATGTGCCCATCGTCATTACCGGCGACGATGCCGAGGCGCTTGCGGCGCTGGTCGGCCATAGCCTGACGGTCGACGATGCGCTGACGCTGCGGGGTCTCGCCGAGCTCTACCACATCAACCAAAAGCCCCGCCGCGCGTAGGACGAGGAAGTCGGTGGGATAAGCGCCCCTACTTTTCACCTGCTACAATGGGTCAAAATGTTGCGATTACGGAGGTGTCTGGCATGTCGGACGATCTTCATCAAACCGCGTCGGGCAAGCGCCGCGACGTTATTAGCTGGGATGAGTTCTTTATGAGCGTGGCCATCGCCGCGCAGCGCCGCAGTAAGGACCCCAACACGCAGGTGGGCGCGTGCATCGCCAACACCAACCACCGCATCCTTTCGGTGGGCTACAACGGTACGCCCTCGGCGCTCAACGACGACTTTTTCCCGTGGGGCACGAGCGACGACCCGTTGCAGGATAAGCACAACTACGTGGTGCATGCCGAGGCAAACGCCGTGCTCAACTACCGCGGCTCGCTCAAAGACCTCGAGGGTTCCACGGTCTACGTCACGCTGTTCCCGTGCCACGACTGCGCCAAGATCCTGGCACAGGTGGGCGTGGGCGAGGTCGTCTACCTGGACAATAAGTATGCCGACACCGATGACGGCCGTATCAGCCGCCGCATTCTCGACTCCTGCGGCATCAGCTACCGCCAGGTCATCGTCGATGTCCAGATTGGTACCGGGGGGCAGGCTCAACAGTAGCGCGTGCCAACGCTGGCTGGCGGCAAAACAGCCAACAAGAGCCCCATTACAGTTTGAGTCGTCCGAAAGGGCGGCTCTTTTCCGTTGCACGGCTATA
>CABSAN010000041.1 GCA_902475785.1 uncultured Collinsella sp. | reverse complement strand
CTCGAGATTGGAAAGGACGCCGTTGTCGCATCGGTGGCATCGGACGATCAGGCACTCCGACAACATATTTTGGACATGGGCCTAACGCCGGGCACCGAAGTCACCATGATGAAGTACGCCCCTATGGGCGACCCGCTCGAGATTCGCCTGCGTGGCTACGAGTTGACGCTGCGCAAGGACGATGCCGCTCGCATTGAGCTCGTGGATGTGCACGACACCGATACCGGCCCGCGCGCAAACGCCGCAATCGGCACGACGGAGCACCCGGCACTCGGCGAGGGGACGTATTCGCCCCGTGCGGCAAAAACGGCCGTGCCCGAGGGCGCACCGCTTCATTTTGCCCTCGCCGGCAACCAAAACTGCGGTAAGACCACGCTGTTTAACCAGCTGACGGGCTCCAACCAGCACGTTGGTAACTTTCCCGGCGTGACGGTCGACCGCAAAGACGGCACCATCCGCAACCACCCCGAGGCGAGCGTCACCGACCTGCCCGGCATCTACTCGCTGTCGCCGTACACGGGCGAAGAGATCGTAAGCCGCCAGTTTATCCTGGATGAGCATCCCGACGCCATCATCGACATCATCGACGCTACCAACATCGAGCGCAATCTGTACCTAACGCTGCAGCTTATGGAGCTCGATCGCCCCATGGTCATCGCGCTCAATATGATGGACGAGGTGACGGCCAACGGCGGCGCCATCGACGTTAACCTGCTCGAGAGCCTGATGGGCGTGCCCGTTGTTCCCATTAGCGCCGCCCGCAACGAGGGCATCGGCGAGCTGGTGGACCACGCCCTGCACGTGGCACGGTTCCGCGAGCGCCCCGGTCGCCTGGACTTCTGCGCGCCCGATGGTCCGGACGGCGGCGCGCTGCATCGCTGCATTCACGGCATCGCCAACCTTATCGAGGACCATGCCGCGACGGCGCACATTCCCGTGCGTTTTGCGGCGACCAAGCTGGTTGAGGGCGACGAGCTGGTGACCGAGGCGCTTCACCTGGACCGCAACGAGCTTGACGCCATCGAGCACATCATTACCCAGATGGAGGGCGAGGCCGGTACCGACCGACTGTCCGCGCTGGCCGATATGCGCTTTAGCTTTATCGGTGACGTGTGCGGGCGTTGCGTCGTCAAGCCGCACGAGAGCCGCGAGCACGTGCGCTCCGTCAAGATTGACCGCATCCTGACAGGTCGTTACACGGCCATCCCGGCGTTCCTAGTGATCATGGGTCTCGTTTTTTGGCTGACGTTTGGCGTGATCGGCGCGGCGCTGCAGGGGCTTATGGAGGACGGTATTGCTGCCATCATCGCCTCGGCCGATGCGGGTCTCAAGGCGTTCGGCACCAACGATGTGGTGCGCTCGCTGGCTGTCGACGGCGTGCTTACGGGTGTGGGCAGCGTGCTGACCTTCCTGCCGATTATCGTCGTGCTCTTCTTGTTCCTCTCCATTCTGGAAGACTCCGGATACATGGCGCGCGTGGCCTTTGTCATGGATAAGGTGTTGCGTCGCTTTGGCCTGTCGGGCCGCAGCTTCGTGCCCATGCTCGTCGGTTTTGGCTGCACCGTGCCGGCTATCATGTCGACCCGTACGCTCCCATCCGAGCACGACCGCAAGATGACGGTCATGCTCACGCCGTTCATGAGCTGCTCGGCCAAGTTGCCGGTCTACGGTCTGCTGTGCGGGGCGTTTTTCCCGCAGGCGACGGTCCCCGCCATGGTCTCGCTCTATCTGATTGGTATCGCGGTCGGTTGCATCGCGGCTTTGGTGCTCAACCGCACGGCATTTAAGGGCGACCCGGTGCCGTTTATCATGGAGCTTCCCAATTACCGCCTGCCGAGCGTCAAGACGACGGTGATGCTGGCATGGGATAAGGCCAAAGACTTTATTACCAAGGCCTTTACCATTATCTTTGCCGCGACTGTGGTCATCTGGTTCCTGCAGACGTTCGATATCCGCTTTAATGTGGTCGCCGATCAGTCGCAGAGTCTGCTTGCCGGTCTGGGTAGCATTATCGCTCCGCTGCTGGCGCCGCTTGGCTTTGGCGACTGGCGCGCCTCGACGGCACTCGTTACGGGACTCATTGCCAAGGAGAGTGTCATCTCGACCCTCACGGTGCTTTTGGGCGCGACCTCGCCCGCGGCACTGTCGACCATGTTTTCGCCGTTTACCGCTTACGTGTTCCTAGTCTTTACGTTGCTGTACCCGCCGTGCGTGGCGGCCATCGGCGCCGTCAAGAGCGAGCTGGGCGCGCGCTACGCCGTTGCCGTGTTCGCGTTTCAGGTGGCAGTCGCCTGGATCGTGGCGTTGGTCGTGCATTCGGCGGGCATATTGCTGGGGCTGGCTTAGTTATTTATTGACGGCGCAACCTCCGTGTATCGAATTGTTTTCGGCCCCGCATCTGTTGCTGACGGATGCGGGGCCGTTGCTATATAATCGCCTCCGCTCAAAATGATTGGAGACGTTATATATGAGTCAAGCAAGGCAAGACGGCATCACGCTCAAGCAGTGGCTCCCGCTTATCGGGCTCACCTGCTGTGCGTTCGTGTTCAACACGTCGGAGTTCATGCCCATCGGCCTTCTGACTGATATTGCCGCGTCGTTCTCGCTCACCGAGGCTCAGGCCGGCATCATGATCTCGGTCTACGCTTGGGGCGTCATGCTGCTGTCGCTGCCGCTTATGGTGTTCGCTTCGCGCTTTGAGTTCAAGCGGATGCTGCTGGGCGTGCTCGCCGTGTTCTCGCTCGGCCAGTTCCTGTCCGCCGTGGCGCCCACCTATCCCATTTTGGTTTGCGCGCGCCTGGTGGTCGCCTGCGCGCATGCCGTGTTCTGGTCGGTCGCCTCGATCATGGCGTCGCGCCTGGTTGACACGCGCCATGGGGCGCTCGCCATCAGCATGATCGCCACGGGCTCTTCCATCGCACAGATCTTCGGCCTACCGCTCGGCCGCGCCATTGGCCTGGCCGTGGGCTGGCGTATGACGTTTGCCGTGGTCGGAGCGCTGTCTGCTGTCGCGGTCGTCTACCAGGCCACGGTGTTCCCCACCATGCCAGCGGGCGAGCGTTTTACGCTCAAGCAGCTGCCCGAGCTGCTCAAGAACCCGTTCCTCATCGCGCTTTATGTGGTCACGGTGTTCATGGCGACCGGCTATTACGCGGGCTATAGCTATATCGAGCCGTTCCTGGCTCAGGTCGCGCATGTCGACGCAAGCGCCATCACCATGACGCTGACGGCGTTCGGCTGCTCTGGCCTGCTCGGAAGCTGGCTGTTCGGCCGGCTGTTCGATGGGCACCGGTTCCCGTTTCTCGCGATTACGCTCTCCGGCGTGCCGGTGGCCCTGCTGCTCATGGGCCCGACCGCATCGTCGCTCGCTGCGGTTCTCGCTGTTTGCGCACTGTGGGGCTGCTGCGCCACGGCCTTTAACGTGGCGTTTCAGGCCGAGCTCATCAAGTACACGCCGGTGGACTCGTCGGCCGTCGCCATGTCGATCTTCTCGGGCCTGTTCAATTTAGGTATCGGCACGGGCACCGCGATCGGCGGAGCCGTGGTTTCGGGTCCCGGCATCGCTTGGATCGGCTGCGCAGGTGGCGCAATCGCCGCCGTGGGCGTCATCCTCGCCATCACGGTGATGTTCCCAGCCATTCGCCGCGCCAAGCCTGTCGCCTAATCACGTTTCCTCATCAGTTGCGGTGGAATAGTTCCTGTTTAAGGCCTCTGAAGGCCCAAACAGGAACTATTCCACCGCAACTTATTTTGGGGAAGAGGATACAAGCCGGGCATACAATGGATGTCGTTGTGTTGCGCTTACCGGGAGGTTGCTATGTGGGCATACGAGACGACGTTCTATCAGATTTATCCGCTGGGCTTTTGTGGAGCTCCGCGCGAAAACGCCGCGCCCGTTGCCGAGGATGAGCTCGCCCAGGCCGCCAACGCTGCGCCCAATCCCAATGCTCCCATCATGAAGATCGCCCAGTGGGCCGACTACCTGCAGGAACTCGGCGTTGGCGCTGTGCTCATCAACCCGCCGCTCGAGTCTGATAGCCACGGCTACGACACGCGCAGCCTGCGCCATATCGACCGTCGCCTGGGTGGGGATGCCGATTTTGCCGCCGTGTGCGAGACGCTGCACGCCCATGGCATCCGCGTGGTGCTCGATGCCGTCTTCAACCACGTCGGTCGCGGCTTTTGGGCCTTCCGCGATGTGCAGGAGCGCAAGTGGGACTCGCCCTACAAGGATTGGTTCCACATCAGCTTTGACGGTGACTCGTGCTACGGCGACGGCTTTTGGTACGAGGGCTGGGAGGGCCATTTTGAGCTTGTGAAGCTCAACCTGCAAAACCCCGCTGTGGTCGATTACCTGCTTGAGTCTGTGCGTCACTGGGCCGAGGTCTTTGGCGTCGACGGTCTGCGCCTGGACGTCGCCTATATGCTCGACCGCGACTTTATGCGCCGCCTGCATACTTTTACCCGTGAGCTCAAGCCCGACTTTGTGCTGATCGGCGAGACGCTCCACGGCGACTACAACCAGATCGTCAACGACGAGATGCTCGACTCCTGCACCAACTACGAGTGCTACAAGGGCCTGTACTCCAGCTTTAACTCGGTCAACATGTTCGAGATCGCCCATTCGTTGCACCGTCAGTTTGGCGGTGACCCGTGGTGCATTTATCGCGGCAAGCACCTGCTGTCGTTTGTCGACAACCACGACGTGCCGCGCCTGGCGAGCATCCTGACGGACAAGTCCTGCCTGCGCCCCGCCTACGGCATGCTCTTTGGTATGCCGGGCATTCCGTGCGTCTACTACGGCAGCGAGTGGGGGATTGCCGGCGAAAAGGGCGGCCCCGATGGCGATTGGGCGCTACGTCCTGCGCTCGATGAGCCCGCGCCCAACGAGCTGACGACATTTGTCACGCAGCTGGCGCACCTACGCTCGGCAAACGACGCGGCGGCCCGTGCCCTCAACTACGGTGCCTATCGCAACGTGGCGATCCAGAACAAGCAGCTGCTGTTCGAGCGCGCCTGCGACGACGCGACGGTGCTCGTGGCGGTCAATGCCGTGAACGAGCCCTACACCTTTGGAGCCGGCGAACTCAGCGGCCCCTTCGTCGACCTGCTTGCCGACGATGCGCCCACGGTCGAGCTGACGGGCTCCCTTGAACTTGCGCCCTACGAGGTGCGCTATCTGCTGAGGGCATAGCTCGTGGCCGCGCCGGACGAGGGCTATCAACATATTGAGCATGGGCTTGAGCCCGTGTTTGACGAGCACTCGCGCGTTTTGGTGCTGGGGTCGTTTCCCTCGGTGCTCTCGCGCGCCAATGCCTTCTACTACGGCAATCCGCAGAACCGCTTTTGGCGCGTGATGGCCGCGTGCCTCGGTGTGCCCGTGCCGCCCAACGAGGGAGACTCTTTGGCGAGCGGCGAGCCCGCGACGCTCGACGCCTCGATTGTCGCCAAGCGGGCCATGCTGCTGAACGGCGGCGTGGCCCTGTGGGATGTGATCGAGAGCTGCGACATTAAGGGCTCGAGTGACGCGAGCATCAAAAACGTCGTTCCGGCGCATGCCGAGCGCATTGCCGGCACAGCTCCCATTGAGCAGGTGATATGCAACGGTGGTACAGCTGGTCGGCTCTACAAGCGCTATCTACAAGAGCGCACGGGGCTGCCGGCCATCGTTCTGCCGTCGACAAGTCCCGCCAATGCGGCGTGGCGCCTGGAACGCCTTGTCGAGCGCTGGCGCGATGTCGTTGATTGGGGCGCTCTGTAATTTAGATATCTGGTTGGGCGCGGGTGCCGAGGCGTTTTATGATGGCATGCCAGATCGGTGCAGGCAGCGCGGGCTTGGCGCGCACCATACCGTCGGCATCGACGCTTTCGGCATTGCCGCCGCCAAGTCGCTGCGCATACTCAACCGAGCAACCCATGCGCACGGCACCTACGAGCTTGTCCAGGGCCTCCGAAAACGGCCGGCGCAAGAGGCCCATGCGCGGGGAGCGGCGAAGCGCCGCTATGCCGCTGCCGGTGCAGACGATGACGCCTCCACACCACGACAGTCCTCGACGCTCGCACACTTCGTGCAGATGGCCAACGACCGTGTGCGCCTGCTCGGAACTCCTACAGTCGGCTTGAACAACCACATAGACGCGTGTTCCTGCGCCTTCAACACATTCGAGCGCCCGTTCAACGACGGCCATCGCCTCGCCATCGAGCACATCTTCAACAGCGAATACAATGCCGTCCACAACGCTGCCGGCATCATCCGCCTTCAAATCAACCGGGCGGGGGAGCGCGGTGCCAGAAAGTTGAGCATAGGCGGCGATGGCATCCTGCAGGTCCCAGAGCAAAAACTCAAGATCGGAGCTATTGGGAATGCTGATATACGCAATGGTTTGCAGCGTTTTTGGTACATCGCCGCGCGCGATCGTCTCCATGCCACCTCCTTTCCAGTTGGTTTCCGTTTAGGTTACACCGTCTGGCGGTGCCTCGCCGCGCTATCCTAGTGCAACCCTTACGAAAGGAACGCCATGCGTCTGCCCATGAATACTTCGCTTGCCACGCTTAAGCCCTCCGGCATCCGCCGAATCAACGCGCTCGCCGCCCAGCATCCGGGATGCATTGCGCTTGCGCTCGGCGAGCCTGATTTTTCCACGCCCGACGTGATTAGCGCCGAGGTGACTGCCGCGCTGGACCGCGGTGACACGCATTATCCGCCCAACAACGGTCGCCCCGCCCTGCGCAAGGCGCTGTCTGCCTACATGGGGGATGCGGGCCTTACGTATTCTGCCGACGAGGTCATCCTGACCGATGGTGCGACTGAGGCCCTGTCGGCTACGTTTATGGCTATGCTCAATCCAGGCGACGAGGTCATCATCCCCACGCCGGCCTTTGGCCTGTATGAGAGCATCGTCGTTGCCAACCACGCCAAAGCGGTCTTTTTGGATACGGAGCCCGCGCAATTTCAGATTGACGAGGAAGCGCTTCGCGCCTGCGTGACCCCGGCGACCAAGGCCATCGTTATCTGCTCGCCCAACAATCCCACGGGCTGCATCCTCGACGCGGCATCGCTCGACGCCGTGGCGCGCGTAGCGGAGCAGGCGGGCATCTACGTAGTCTGCGACGACGTATACAACCGCCTCGTCTATGTGGACGGCTACGAGCGCTTTGCCCAGCGACACCCGGAGCTGCGCGAGCAGACGATGGTCATCGCGAGCTTCTCCAAGCCCTGGGCCATGACTGGCTGGCGCTTGGGCTGGCTCGCAGCCGCAGCCCCCGTCATCGCCGAGATCGCAAAGGCCCATCAATACCTAGTATCGAGCGCCGTCTCCTTCGAAATGGACGCCGCAGCCCGAGCCCTCACCGTCGACCCCACCCCCATGTTCGAAGTCTACCGAGCCCGCCGCAAACGCGTACTCGCAGCCTTAAACGCCATGGGCCTCGACGTAGTTGAACCGGCGGGAGCCTTCTATACCTTCCCGAGCATCAAACAATTCGGCCTAACCAGCGAAGACTTCTGCATCAAAGCCATCAAAGAGGCAAACGTAGCCCTAGTCCCCGGAAACTGCTTCGGAACCGAAGGCCACATCCGCCTAAGCTACTGCGTCTCCGACAAAGACCTGGACGAAGGCCTCCACCGCCTGTCCACCTTCATTTCGACTTTGTAGTCCTCAGGGACGCAACACATCAGCCCACCGACATAAGGATTATGCGTGGGGGCGTCAGCCAACGAAAACCCGGGCTGCCCCATAGTTGACGCAGGCCGCGCCGCCGAAGGCCGGGCGCAAGGTTTTCGTAGATTCCGCACGAGCCGAAGGCCACTTAATGTGGCCTTCGTGCGAGCCAGGACTTGACCGAGCGAAAATCTCAACCCGGCCCCTCGGACCGGAGCGTATGCAGGGTTTGTGTACGAATCTTCGCGCCCGTTGACCGACGCCGGGGTCCCCGCCATAATACTTTCGGTTCACGCACGAATCCGCTGCCAGAGACAGCCGGTGCAAACGGGCATTGCCCGCGAGCTTAATGGGATATCCCGCCAGCCGAGGTGGTCGAGTAGATATGTCTTCTCGCCCCCGTCGCTCATGCAGCGCGGGGGCTTTCTTTTTGGACATGCCCCCGTCACGTCCTTGTGGCGGACCGTGCCCGGAAAGAATTCGAGGAGGTGTAATTCATGCCCCAGCAGTACAAAATCGACAAGGTTGCAGAGATCGAGTCCCGTATCGCCGAGAACGCCGGTCTGTTCGTCGTCAACTACAACGGTCTGACGGTTAAGCAGGCTCAGGAGCTGCGTCATCAGCTTCGTGAGTGCGGCGCCGAGATGAAGGTCTACAAGAACAACCTGGTCAAGATCGCTCTCAAGAACCAGGAGCAGCCCGAGCTCGACGAGATCCTCGCCGGCCCCGTCGCTTATGTGTTCTACGAGTCCGAGCCGGTCGAGGCCGCTAAGGCCCTTAAGGACTTCTCCGCTCAGTCCAAGGGCGTCCTTGAGATCAAGGGCGGTATCTCCGACGGCAAGGCCGTTTCCGCTGATGATGTTAAGGCTATCGCCGAGCTGCCCACCAAGGATCAGCTTCTCGGCCAGATCGCCGGTCTCATCTCCGGTTTCGCTCGCGACATCGCTGTCTGCGTCAACGGCGTTTCCTCTGGTCTCGCTCGTTCGATCCAGCAGGTCTCCGAGCAGAAGGCAGCCTAGTTGCTGTTTTCACCCGCGGCGGCAACGCCGCACCCCCTGGCGCATTCGCGCCGTGTTTTAACTGATCTCCGTGCATCCGCACGGAAACCGAAAGGACTTAGAAATGGCTAAGCTTACCACCGATGAGATCATCGATGCTCTTAAGGAAATGACCCTTCTCGAGGCTTCCGAGCTCGTCAAGGCTATCGAGGACACCTTCGGCGTTTCCGCCGCTGCTCCTGCCGCTGTTGTCGCCGCTCCCGCTGCTGGCGCTGCTGAGGCCGAGGAGAAGACCGAGTTTGACGTCGTGCTCGAGGGCTTCGGCGACAACAAGATCCAGGTCATCAAGGCCGTCCGTGAGCTCACCAACCTTGGCCTGAAGGAGGCCAAGGAGGTCGTCGAGGGCGCTCCCAAGGCTGTTCTCGAGGGTGCCAAGAAGGAGGACGCCGAGGCTGCCAAGGAGAAGCTCGAGGCTGCTGGCGCTGCTGTCACCCTCAAGTAATCAGGCTTTCTCGCCAGATTTCTTTGCAGACGGGGTTCGCATTGCGAGCCCCGTCTTTTTTGTTTTGGCCCCTCATTCCCATTGCTCGGCACGCAGAACACCGCTGTCTTTGCCGTGCCAATCCCGTTACCGCTGGGGCGTAAAATTGCACCATTCGAGCAATAATTTGCGTTGACCTGCTGAAGAATTGCGTTTGCCTTACGGCGACGTATGTCTCCGGCGGTAAGATACTTCGGTATCGCAATTTGGTCTGCGGCCGTCGCGCCGCACGCACAGGGCGCATTCTGCGCCTGCGAAAGGATCCTTGAATAACATGAAGGCAATCATCCCCGCCGCCGGTCTTGGCACGCGTTTTCTGCCTGGCACTAAGTGCACGCCCAAAGAGATGCTGCCGGTGCTCGACAAGCCGGTCATTCAGTATGTCGTTGAGGAAGCGCTCGACCCCGAGGAGGTCGACGACGCCATCATCGTTACCTCTCCCGGTAAGCCCGAGCTGCTGAGCTACTTCCAGCCCGATCGCTCGCTCGAGAATCTGCTGCGCGAGCGCGGTAAGGATGCCTACGCCGATGCTGTTGCCCACGCAGGCGGCATGCCGGTCGACTTCCGTTATCAGTACGAGCCCAAAGGCCTCGGTCATGCCATTCGCTCTGCTGCCGACGCCGTGGCAGGGGAGAACTTCCTGGTTCTTCTAGGCGACTACGTTGTGCCCAACCGCGACATCTGCGACAAGATGCTTGCTGTCTCCAAGGAGCACGGTGGCGCTTCGGTTATCGCCGTTGCCGCGTGCGCTCCCGAGGAAGTCAGCCGCTATGGCGTCATCGCCGGCGATCGCGTTGGCTCGCTCGAGGGCTTCGAGAATGCCGACGACGACGAGCCCGGTGCCGTTTGGCGCATCGGCGGTCTGGTCGAGAAGCCCGCTCCCGAGGCGGCTCCGTCCAACCTGTACATCGTCGGTCGCTACCTGCTGAGCCCGCTGGTCATGGACCTGCTCGCCGATCAGCAGGCCGGCAAGGGCGGCGAGATCCAGCTCACCGACGCCATGGCACGCTCGCTCGATCGCGAGGCCATGTACGCCGTCGTCATCGACCCGCTCTCGGGCTACGACACCGGCACTCCGTCTGGCTGGATGGCAACCAACGCCCTCATGGCCGCAAGCGATCCTCGCTTTGCCAGCGCCTTCTGGGATGCCATCGACGAGCGCGGCGGCTTGATGCGCAAATAAACCTTCGGGCATCGACATTTACGGGTGCGGACTTCGGTCTGCACCCGTTTTTTATGCGCGCCGCGGCTTGGCTCCGGAAAGTGCGACCCACAATTTGACTGAATTCTGGGACGCGCTTTCCGGTTGGGGCTCCTAGCGGAAACTGCGACCCGGAATATCGGCTCAGAACGGGATACAGTTTCCCAAACAGGGCTCAACCGGAAACTGCGACCCAGTTTGGGGCCTCAAAACGGGACACAGTTTCCGCTTGGTTAACCCTTGCCGCCATTCCGCCGTTCAGCGTCCCGCATCAGCAGCTCTGTTCACAGAAAATATATGAACAGATGTTCGGTACATACCTATCTACCTGCACCTTTTCTGTCGAAAAATTTTGCTACTCCAAAAACTTAATCGCGTCAAGGCTTTTCTTGCCCAACGGTCGGTACCTGATAAACTATTAGGTTGCGATAACTGGCGAAGCCATGCCTCGCCAACCCACCGAGCATTTCCGTGAAGGAGGAAAAACCTGGTGACCTACGCATACACTGCCACTGAGCGCAAGCGCGTCAGCTTCGGGAAAATCCCGGAGGCCATGGAGCTCCCCAACCTTATCTCTGTTCAAAGGGAATCCTTTGAGCGTTTTAAGGACGAGGGCCTTCGTGAGGCGTTCAAGGAATCCAGCCCCATCCAGAGCCAGAACCATGTTCTCGAGGTTACCTTCGGCGAGCATCAGTTCGGCGACCCCGCGCACACCGTCGAGGAGTGCCGCGAGAAGGATATGACCTATCAGGCTCCGCTTCTGACCGACGTCCGTCTCACCAACAAGGAGACCGGCGAGATCAAGGAGCAGCTCGTCTTCATGGGCGACTTCCCCATGATGACTGATCAGGGCACCTTCATCATCAACGGTACCGAGCGTATCGTCGTCTCGCAGCTCGTCCGCTCCCCGGGCGTGTACTACAGCTCCGAGATGGATTCGGGCAAGCAGATCTACAAGGCCCAGATTATCCCGTCCCGCGGTGCCTGGCTTGAGTTTGAGGTCGACAAGCGCGACCAGCTCATGGTCTCCATCGACCGCAAGCGCAAGCAGAGCGCCACGATGTTCCTGCGCGCCCTTGGCATCGCCGTCACCAACGACGACATCATCGAGCTGCTCGGCAACTCCGATGTGATCAAGCGCACCCTGGAGCGCGACACCGCCCTCACCCGCGAGGACGCCCTCATCGAGATCTACCGTCGCCTGCGCCCGGGCGAGCCTCCCACCGTGGACGCTTCCCGCAGCCTGCTCGAGGGCCTGCTCTTCAACCCGCAGCGCTACGATCTGGCCCGCGTCGGTCGTTACAAGGTCAACAAGAAGCTCAACCTCACCACCGAGGAAGAGGTCACGGTGCTCACCGACGAGGATATCGTCGCGACGCTGCGCTACCTCCTGTCCCTCGCTGCCGGCGAGCAGGGCTTCAAGGTCGACGACATCGACCACTTTGGCAACCGCCGCATTCGCACCGTCGGCGAGCTCGTCGCCAACCAGTTCCGTATCGGCATGAGCCGTATGGAGCGTGTCGTCCGTGAGCGCATGAGCTCCCAGGACATCGACGAGATCACCCCGCAGTCGCTCATCAACATCCGTCCGATCGTGGCCTCCATTAAGGAGTTCTTCGGTTCCTCGCAGCTCTCGCAGTTCATGGACCAGGCAAACCCCCTGACCGGTCTGACCCACAAGCGTCGTCTGTCCGCTCTCGGCCCCGGCGGTCTTGCCGGCCACAAGTCCGGCTCCAGCCGCCGCACCAACGTGCCGACGGCCGTCCGCGACGTTCACAACTCGCACTACAGCCGCATGTGCCCGATCGAGACCCCCGAAGGCCCCAACATCGGCCTGATCGGCTCGCTCGCCCTCTATGCCCGCGTCAACGAGTACGGCTTCATTGAGGCCCCGTTCCGCCGCGTCGAGAACGGCGTTGCCACCGACCAGATCGACTGGATGACCGCTGACGAGGAAGAGAAGCACGTCATCGCGCCGGCCAACACGCCGCTCGATCCCAAGACCAACGAGTTCATCACGACCGATGCCGAGGGCAAGATCGTCCGTCCGCACACCGTGATCGCCCGTACCCGCGACTTCGACGGCTCCTTCGGCGCTCCCGCCGACGTGCCCGTCGAGGACGTCGACTACATGGACGTCTCGCCGCGCCAGATGCTCTCCGTCGCAGCCACGCTGATCCCGTTCCTGGAGCACGACGACGCCAAGCGTACGCTGATGGGCGCTAACATGCAGCGTCAGGCCGTGCCGCTGGTTCACCCCGCCGCTCCCTATGTCGGTACCGGCATGGAGCGTCGCGCCGCTCTGGACTCCGGCGAGGTCACCCTGGCCAAGAACGCCGGCGAGGTCATCTTTGCCGACGCTGCCAAGATCATCGTCAAGCATGCCGGCGGCATGGACGAGTATCACCTGGCCAAGTACCAGCGCTCCAACCAGTCCACCTGCATCAACCACCGTCCGCTCGTGCGCGTCGGTGACACCGTTGAGCAGGGCGAGCCCCTGGCTGACGGCCCCTCGACCGATCACGGCGAGCTCGCACTGGGCCAAAACCTCACCGTGGCCTACATGCCGTGGGAAGGCTTTAACTACGAGGACGGTATCGTCGTGTCCGAGCGCCTGGTGGCCGAGGACCTGCTGACGACCATCAACATCACCCGCCACGAGATCGACGCCCGCGACACCAAGCTCGGCCCCGAGGAGATCACCCGCGAGATCCCGAATCTCTCCGAGGACATGCTTGCCAACCTCGACGAGGACGGCATCATCCGCATCGGCGCCGAGGTCGGCCCTGGCGACATCCTGGTCGGCAAGGTCACGCCTAAGGGCGAGAGCGCTCTGACCGCCGAGGAGCGCCTGCTGCGCGCCATCTTCGGTGCCAAGGCTCACGACGTTCGCGACACCTCCCTTAAGATGCCTCACGGCGCTTACGGCCGCGTTATCGACGTTGTCCGCTTTAGCCGCGAGAACGGCGACGACCTGGCCCCCGGCGTCAACGAGCAGGTGCGCGTCTACGTCGCCCAGCGTCGTAAGATCCAGCAGGGCGATAAGATCGCCGGCCGCCACGGCAACAAGGGTGTTATTTGTAACGTTCTGCCGGTCGAGGACATGCCCTACATGGCTGACGGTACACCGATCGACGTTATCCTCAACCCGCTGGGCGTTCCTTCGCGTATGAACGTCGGCCAGCTGCTCGAGTGCCACCTTGGCTGGGCTGCTGCGTGCGGTTGGGATACCGAGCAGGCCGACTCCGACAAGTACGTCCCCGGTCCGTTCTTCACCGCGACGCCCGTCTTCGACGGCGCCAAGGAGGACGAGATCGCCGAGGTCATCCGTCGCGCCAACAAGAACATGCTCAACAAGGCCACCGCTGCCTTTGGCGATCACATGCGCCCCGAGTTCGTCACCCAGCTTGACGAGCGCGGCAAGACCCGTCTGTTCGACGGCCGCACCGGCGAGGAGTTCCGCGAGCCCATTACCGTGGGTACGTCCTACATCCTCAAGCTCGGCCACATGGTCGACGACAAGATCCACGCCCGTTCGACCGGCCCTTACAGCCTGGTTACCCAGCAGCCTCTGGGCGGCAAGGCCCAGTTCGGCGGCCAGCGCTTCGGCGAGATGGAAGTTTGGGCACTGTACGCTTACGGTGCTTCCAACGTCCTGCAGGAGATCCTGACCGTCAAGTCCGACGATACCGTGGGCCGCGTCAAGACCTACGAGTCCATCGTCAAGGGCGAGAACGTTCCGGTCCCGGGTATCCCCGAGTCCTTCAAGGTTCTCGTCAAGGAGATTCGCTCCCTCGCACTGGACATCGAGCCCATGCACGATGCCGACGAGGACGCCTCCGCCCCTGTGACCGCCGAGGAGACCTCTGCTCTCGACGACCTGGCTGCGCTCGCCGGCGTTGACGCCGACGTCGAGGCCGAGGATGCCGAGACCGCCGAGGCACCCGAGGCTGTCGCCGCCACGACCACTGATAAGGAGTAGTTGACTGTGGCAGATTTCGAAGCTACTGATTTTGACTCGGTAAAGATCTCCCTTGCCTCCGCCGACCAGATCCGTTCCTGGTCGCACGGTGAGGTCAAGAAGCCGGAGACCATCAATTACCGTACCCTCAAGCCCGAGAAGGACGGCCTGTTCTGCGAGAAGATCTTCGGTCCCGCCAAGGACTGGGAGTGCTCCTGCGGCAAGTACAAGGGCATCCGCTTTAAGGGCATCGTCTGCGAGCGCTGCGGCGTCGAGGTCACCTCGGCCAAGGTGCGTCGCGACCGCATGGGCCACATCGAGCTCGCTGCTCCCGTGTCCCATATCTGGTACTTCAAGAGCCCCACGAGCTTCCCGATGAGCCGTATGCTCGACATCAAGTCCAAGGACCTCGAGAAGGTTCTGTACTTTGCCAGCTACATCATCACCGAGGTCGACTACGAGGCTCGCGAGGCCGACGCCGACGACCTGCGCGAGGAGCTCGCCGCCGATCTGGAAGAGATCGATGCCGAGTGCGCCCGCCAGATCGAGTCCCTCAAGGAGCAGGGCAACCCCGAGAACTTTGACGAGTTCTCCGACGAGGAGCCGCTGACCCCCGAGGAGATCGCCTCTGGCATCGTCGACATCGAGGAAGAGTGCAAGGACGAGAAGCAGCTCCGCACGGACGCCTTCAACGCCTTCATGAAGCTCAGCGAGCGCGACCTCATTTCCGATGAGCCGCTGTTCCGTGAGATGACCCGTTACTACTCCATGTACTTCAAGGGTGGCATGGGTGCCGAGGCCGTCCGCGACCTGCTCGCTGCCATCGACCTCCCCTCCGAGGCCGAGAAGCTCAAGGCCATCATCGCCGACGAGGACTCCCAGAAGCAGAAGCGCGAGAAGGCCGTCAAGCGCCTCGAGGTCGTTGACGCCTTCCTAAAGGGCGGCAACAGCCCCGCGAACATGATTCTGGACGTCATCCCGGTCATTCCGCCCGATCTGCGCCCGATGGTCCAGCTCGACGGCGGCCGCTTCGCCGCGTCCGACCTCAACGACCTGTATCGTCGCGTGATCAACCGTAACAACCGACTCAAGCGCCTGCTCGACCTGGACGCCCCCGCGATCATCGTGAACAACGAGAAGCGCATGCTCCAGGAGTCCGTGGACGCCCTGTTCGACAACGGCCGTCGTGGTCGCCCGGTCTCTGGCCGTGGCGGTCGCCCGCTCAAGTCGCTCGCCGAGGCCCTCAAGGGCAAGCAGGGTCGTTTCCGTCAGAACCTGCTGGGCAAGCGTGTCGACTACTCCGGCCGTTCGGTAATCGTTACCGACCCCAAGCTGCTGCTGCACCAGTGCGGTCTGCCCAAGACCATGGCGCTGGAGCTCTTCAAGCCCTTCGTCATGAAGCGCCTGGTCGAGCTTGGCAAGGTCGAGAACATCAAGGGCGCCAAGCGCGCTATCGACCGCGGTGCCACCTTTGTGTGGGATATCCTCGAAGAGGTCATCGACGGCCGCGTCGTGCTGCTCAACCGTGCACCGACCCTGCACCGTCTGTCCATCCAGGCCTTTGAGCCGGTGCTGGTCGAGGGCAAGGCTATCCACCTGCACCCGCTGGTCTGCTCGCCCTTCAACGCCGACTTCGACGGCGACCAGATGTCTGTCCACGTGCCGTTGTCCAGCCAGGCTCAGGCCGAGGCTCGCGTGCTCATGCTCTCTGCGAACAACCTGCGCTCGCCGGCATCCGGCAAGCCGGTCAACATCCCTTCGCAGGACATGATCATCGGTGTGTACTACCTCACCCAGGTCCGCGAGGGTCTGCCGGGCGAGAACCACGTGTTCTCGAGCTTCGACGACGCGCTGCACGCCTATGACTGCCGCTCCGAGGTCGACATGCAGGCCAAGATCCAGGTCCGCGTGTCCGCTGCCGATGCCAACGTCATCAACGAGGACGGCACCCGTATCTTCCGCGTCAAGAACGGCAAGAACGAGTTCGCCGACTACGATGTCACCGGCAACAAGACCGCGCGCTTCGAGACCTCTATCGGCCGCATCATCTTCAACCGCCAGTGCCTGCCCGAAGACTACGAGTTCATGAACTACAAGATGGTCAAGGGCGACGTGGCTAAGCTGGTTGCCGACTGCTGCGATCGTTACCCCGAGGCCAAGGTCGGCCCGATCCTCGACGCCATCAAGTACTCCGGCTTCCACTACGCTACCCGCGCCGGCCTCACCATCTCGGTATGGGACGCTCTCATCCCTGCCGAGAAGCAGGAGCTGCTCGATCGCGCCCAGGCCAACGTCGACCAGATCAACGAGTACTTCGAGGAGGGCTTCATCAACGAGACGGAGCGCCACATCGAAGTCGTTAACGAGTGGACCGCTTGTACCGACAAGGTCGCAGCGCTCATGCTCGACATGTTCGACGAGGAGAACCCGCTCTACATGATGGCCGACTCCGGCGCCCGTGGTTCTAAGACCCAGCTGCGTCAGCTCGGCGGCATGCGTGGCCTGATGGCAGACATGTCCGGCGAGACGATCGACCTTCCCATTAAGGCGAACTTCCGCGAGGGCCTGCTGCCGCTCGAGTACTTCATTTCGACCTACGGCGCCCGTAAGGGCCTGGTCGATACCGCATCCCACACCTCGGACTCTGGTTATCTGACCCGTCGTCTGGTCGACGTGGCCCAGGACGTCATCGTCCGCGAGGAGGACTGCGGTACGCACGAGGGCGTCACCTACAACCTCATCATCCCTGGCACCACCGACCTCAACACCGACCTCGTCGGCCGTTGCTTCATTGAGGACGTCGTGGCTCCCGATGGCACCGTGCTCTTTGAGCAGGACGGCTACATCGAGAAGGTCGCCGACATCCAGAAGATGGTCGATGCCGGCCTTAAGAAGGTCAAGCTCCGCGCGCTGCTCACCTGCCGCTCCAAGTACGGCGTGTGCCAGAAGTGCTACGGCTGGGATCTTTCCACCCGTCGTCCGGTCGCCATCGGTACCGCGGTCGGCATTATTGCCGCCCAGTCCATCGGCGAGCCCGGTACGCAGCTTACGATGCGTACCATTCACTCCGGCGGCGTCGCTGGCGTCGACGATATTACGCAGGGTCTGCCTACGGTCAGCCGTATGTTCGATATCGTCGGCAACGTCAACGAGAAGATCCTGGGTCGCGAGGCCGAGCTGGCTCCGTACTCCGGTCACCTCTCGATCAAGCCCGAGAAGTCCGAGTACGTGCTGACGCTCACCGACTCCGAGGATCACACCCGTGTTCTCGACGAGCGTCGCGTCCCTGCATCGGTGCGCTTCATGCCCGAGATTGAGGACGGCTGCGAGGTTCGCGCCGGCGATCAGATCACCAAGGGCTTCGTCAACTTCCGCAACCTGCGCAAACTGACCGACATTGAGTCGACGATGCACACCTTCGTCGAGAGCGTTAAGGACGTCTACACCAGCCAGGGCGTCGACCTGAACGACAAGCACATCGAGGTGCTCGCACGTCAGATGCTGCGTCGCGTTCAGATCACCAACCCCGGCGACTCCAAGTACCTGCTTGGTCAGTACGTCGACCGCTACGAGTTCGCCGACGAGGTTGAGCGCGTTGCCCGTCTGGGCGGTCAGGCTCCCGTGGCCGAGCCCGTCATCCTGGGTACGCTCAAGGTCGCGTCCAACATCGACTCCTGGCTGTCGAGCGCTTCGTTCATCCGTACCGCCGGCGTCCTTACCGAGGCTGCCATCGAGGGCAAGGTCGACCACCTGCTCGACCTTAAGTCCAACGTCATCGTCGGTAAGAAGATCCCGGCTGGTACTGGCCTCAAGCCGTACGCCAACGCCAAGCTGACGTATCGCACGGCCGACGGCTACGTGGACATCGACGGCCCGGCTTCGCCCAACGCCAAGTCGCTGCCCGAGTGGGCTCCTGTGGAGCTCAAGGACCTGGACGAGCAGCTCCCGCAGCAGCTCGACTGGGCCGGCTACGACGAGTTCGGCGGTGCTGACGGTTCGTTCACCCGCAACGGCCACACCATCTCCGCCGAGAAGGCTCGCCTGTACCTGTTCGACGACCTGGGCGTGTCGCAGCGCTGGACCAACAAGTTCAGCGAGGTCGGCATCGAGACGGTCGGCGACCTGGTCGGCAAGTCCGAGGAGGATCTGCTGCGCATCGATGGTATCGGTGCCAAGGCGATCGAGGAGCTCCGTGACGGCCTGGAGGCCCACGACCTGCTCTACATCCTCGAGAACAACGACGACGTTGCCGACGAGGAAGACCTCTCGCAGCTGCTGCAGATGGTCTTTAGCCCCGACGGTCCGGACGACATCCTGCTGGGCACCTCCGCCGCGCCGACGCATCACGCCGACGCCGACGAGGAGCTCCTGGGCGCCCCGATCGACGACAAGAAGGCTCCCGCCAACGGTGCCATCAACGAGGACATGGCTTCCCTCGACGAGCTACTCAACCAGCTCGTGGACACCGACGACGCCGAAGAGGCCAAGGACAACGACGAGGAGTAA
>CABSAN010000040.1 GCA_902475785.1 uncultured Collinsella sp. | reverse complement strand
TATAGCCGTGCAACGGAAAAGAGCCGCCCTTTCGGACGACTCAAACTGTAATGGGGCTAAAAAGACTGGTGGAGTACACGAGCCGGCGGATCGGCGTGTCGATGCGGGTGCCGGCGCCGCGCCCGCTGTTTGTTTCCAGACTGTGTATCTGCGCGTTGGAGAACCCGTCTCGCGCGCACGTCATGTTGTCAATGGGTTACAGTATGAACGGCGGCTATGTTTCCGCCAACGCACGAGAGAGTCGTCAACAAGGAGGATGCACGACGATGCAGCGTGCCAAACAGATATCGGAGTCTATTGAGCTGGGCATCATCTTGGCGCTCGCCGGTGGCTTTATGGACGTGTATTCGTACATTGGGCGCGACCATGTTTTCGCCAACGCGCAGACAGGCAACATCCTGCTCGTGGGCGTGAGCATCTCGGAGGGCAACTGGGCACTTGCGGGGCGCTACTTCTTCCCAGTGGTGTCGTTTGCCGTGGGTATTATGCTTGCCGATCTGGTACACGAGCGGTTTGGCAGCGTGATCCACTGGCGTCAGGTGACGGTGTTCTTTGAAGCCGTCATCTTGCTGGGCGTGAGCTTTATCCCGGGCGGCAATTTCAACCTGCTCGCCAACTGCCTCACCTCGTTTGCCTGCGGCATGCAGGTCGAGAGCTTCCGCAAGATCCACGGTCACGGCATCGCTACGACCATGTGCATCGGCAACTTGCGCAACGCGCTGCAAAACGTGGACGATTACATCATCACCCACAGGCGCGGCTTTTTGGAAAACGGCCTGCTGTACTTTGGCGTGATCTTTACCTTTGTGTTTGGCGCCGTGTTGGGCAACTGGTGTATTGAGCGCATGGGCCTGCACGCCATCGTCGTGGCGAGCTTGCTGCTGTTTGTCGCGTTTGCCATCATGTTCATCGACCGCGAGCGCGACTTGCGCTTACGCTGGAAGGTTGCGGCCGAGGCTTGGAAAGAGGGCTGCCGAAAGTAACCGAATGCGGCAAAGGGGCTGTTCCTTTGCCGCACTGATCAATATTGGGGAGGGGACGGCCATCTCGGCCGCCCCTTTTTTGGAGTCTTAAGCGCTAAGGTGCATGTTTGTAATGACAAGATTTGACGTCAGTAAAGCGTGTTACTTGAGGCTATAGAATAAAAATGTCATCTTTCCAGCTATGATTATTAGTTAAGGGGATGGACATATGTCAGAGCTTTTTATTCAAAATAAGACGACAGTAATCAAGTTGATAATCAAGGCGGAGAACTGTCCTCTTTATTGCTTTGTAGAGCCTTTCTGAGCAGCTATTCTATTATTAGTCTGGATGAGTCTTGCAACAATTTAGATAGTGTTTCGATATCCTTTTTGAAAGTAGCGTTTACGCAGGAGTTGAAAAAACATACCACCATTACTGCGGATCATGGGCATGGTTTCGAACAATTTGCAGACTATGTAATACAGTTTCAGGAGCCAGAAAAAACTATCTAGCTCCTGAACGTTGCTACGAACTGCTTTTTGCGATTTATTCGAGATGCTCTTCAATCCGAGCCCTCAGAAGGGCAATGGCTGTGGGTATTCCAATTGCGGCGGCCAATTCGGCTTTATCCAAAACCTGTATGCTAAAGCACGATTGTTTATCACATTGAAGGACGATAACTGAAGATAGCTTCACTTCCCGTTGGCTGAATATGTCGTAATCTCCAAATAGGAAGTTACCTTTTATTGTGTAATTCGGTATGTTCGTTACGCACTTCATCTCAAGTCTGTTTAGGCCATAATCGAACACCGCAACTTCCTTGTGTTCGATGATGAGCGCAACCCTGGGCATGTTACTAAAACCACCGTCGACGACAGTAAAGAGTTTTTCATTTGCATCGTCATAAACGGTATATTTTAGACTCAATAGCTGTCCTAGTGGACCCGTGAACCCATGTTTTTTGATGTTGAGGTTGTCTCCCGCTGGGTTGATGAGAGCCAGAGTATGCGGATAAGGGTTACCTTCAATTGAGATTTGATATTCGTTTGTAGCCGTCTTGCTCGATTTAGGACCACTAGCCACCATGTGTCATCGCCTCAATCGAATTGGAACCGTCTTCTGCTTCGTGCGGAGAATTGCGCTGTACGTTGCAGTAGATGCAGCTGCAATAACCGCATGGGCAATTTCTAACAAAATGAATGACGTTATTTGCTGCATGCATGTTATTCATTACAAAGTATCTTTTTATAAACGTATTGTCAAACATATATTGCTAAAACAGAAACAATTTATAGACTGAGTCGGTCGTATTCTTTGGGCGATTGCTCCTATAATCTAGCCTTCGCTGCTGTCAGGAGGGAAGGACTAGGGCTCCGTTATTCTGTTGAAACGCTTTAACACTTTTGATGTTCTCACGCGTTTTTTGTTTCAAAAGCGTTAGGATGGGACTTATAGCGCGGGGCGTAATGGGTGCCTCGCACACGATGGGAGGCTATCAATGGCTAATCGTTTCGTTCTCAATACCATCTCTTATCATGGTTCCGGCGCCATCAAGGAGATCCCCGGCGAGCTCCAGCGTCGCGGCTACAAGAAGATCTTCGTCTGCTCCGATCCCGATCTGGTCAAGTTTGGCGTTACCGCTAAGGTGACCGACGAGCTCGATGCCGCTGGCATCGCCTGGAGCCTCTACTCCGAGATCAAGCCCAACCCCACGATTCAGAACGTCAAGGACGGCGTCGAGGCCTTCAAGGCCGCCGAGGCTGACGCTATCGTGACCATCGGTGGCGGCTCCTCCATGGACACCGCTAAGGCCATCGGCATCATCATCAACAACCCCGAGTTTGCCGATGTCCGCAGCCTCGAGGGCGTTGCTCCGACTAAGAACCACGCCGTGTTCACCATCGCTGTGCCGACGACCGCCGGTACCGCTGCTGAGGTGACCATCAACTACGTCATCACCGACCCCGAGAAGGTCCGCAAGTTCGTGTGCGTCGACACCAACGACGCCCCCGAGGTCGCCGTCGTCGACCCCGACATGATGGCTTCCATGCCCGCCGGCCTGACCGCTTCCACTGGCATGGACGCTCTGACCCACGCCATCGAGGGCTACACCACCAAGGGCGCTTGGGAGCTCTCCGATATGTTCCACTTTGAGGCCATTAAGCTGATCAGCGAGAACTTGCGCGACTCCGTCGCCGAGGCCAAGTCCGGTCAGCCCGGCTCCGGCCGCGAGGGCATGGCTCTTGGCCAGTATGTCGCCGGCATGGGCTTCTCCAACGTTGGCCTGGGCATCGACCACGCCATGGCTCACACCCTGTCCGCTCACTACGACACCCCGCACGGCGTCGCCTGCGCCATGCTGCTGCCGATTGCCATGGAGTTCAACAAGCCGGTTTGCGCCGAGCGCCTGGCCAAGGTCGCCGTCGCCATGGGCGTTGACACCACGGGCATGAGCACTGACGAGGCCGCCGACGCCGCCATCGCCGCCGTCAAGCAGCTTTCCGCCGACGTGAACATCCCGCACGTCTGCGAGGCCATGAAGGCTGACGAGATCGAGGTCCTGGCTAAGGACGCCATGGCCGACGCCTGCTTCCCGGGTAACCCGCGCGAGGCGACGCTCGACGACGTCATCGAGCTCTTCAAGAAGATCTGCCCGGCTGCCTAGCCTAGTTTGGTGTTCTTTCGCCTGTAGGCGTATGGTCTTTTGACTTGCCGCTGGCCCCGCCGCGCTACGCGCGGCGGGGCTTTTTGTGCCTCGTCGATGCCCCGAGATGGGCAAAACCAAGGCATGCTGCCCGCTGCGGATAGGTGGTGTACTTCCCAGCGTGCATTTTTGGGAGTATTCAGCAAGCTCTTAAGAATGCATAACGTTTTGAATGGCCCGTAGTGGTCCGCAGGCGCCCATCGGCAGCCATTGTGGGCGGGCTATCGATGAGTGGAGGGGGTTGTTACTGAGTTTTTGCTTTGCGACGACCTGCAACACTGCTGTAACCGCGTCGTTTTGTCGTTCGCGATGGGGTCGTTGGGGCCCACGGTGCTGAATACTCCGTTTTTTGCACGGCCCAAGGTGGGGTACCCTGAGACGAAGTAAAAAGATTCCTCATTTCTATGCAGATACCGATAGGATTTATGCAAGATTGGGATTGTAAGCCGTGCGCGTGCGTAAAATCGGCGGGAGGACGTCTGGAGGTGGCTCGGCTCCCAGAGCCTTGCGCGTGCAGAACGGTTAAAATCGGGACTCGGTTTTAGTTTTGCTTGGAAGGATGCACATGGCTTCTGTAATCGATGCTTCTCTAGAGGAGACGCTCTCCTATATCGCGGGACAGCTTAAGACGCTGACTTCTATTGCTTCGCCTACGGGCTATACCCGTGCGGCGACTGATTATCTAATGGAAACGTTGCGCGATATGGGCTTTGGGCCCGAGCGCTCCAATAAAGGCAACGTGCTCGTTGAGCTTGGTGGTGAGGGTGAGCCGCTCGTACTGGCGAGCCATGTCGATACCCTGGGCGCCATGGTGCGTTCCATTAAGGACAATGGCCGCCTGCGTCCCACGACGCTTGGTGGGCACCAGTGGTCTACGGCCGATGGCGAGAACTGCACCGTCTACACGCGTGACGGTAATGTCTACACGGGCGTGGTCCTCAATACTGAGCCTTCGGCGCATGTGGCCGATGAGCCGGTCAAGACCATCGAGAAGAACATGGAAATCCTGCTCGACGAGAACGTTGACAGCAAGGATGACGTGCTTGAGCTGGGCATTCAGACGGGCGACATCATCGCTATGGATCCGCGCACCACGGTGACGGAGAGCGGCTACATCAAGAGTCGCTTCCTTGACGACAAGCTGTCCGCGTCGATTCTGCTGGGTTTGGCCCGCGCCGTCGCCGCTGGCGAGGTGACGCTCTCGCGCAAGGTGTCGCTGCTCTTTACCGTGTACGAGGAGGTCGGCCACGGCGGTGCCTTTGTGCCGGCCGACACGCGCGAGATGATCAGCGTGGACATGGGTTGCGTGGGCGACGACCTGGGCTGCACCGAGCGCATGGTTTCGATCTGCGCCAAGGATTCGGGCGGCCCCTACAACTACGACCTGGTGACCACGCTGTCCAATATCGCGCGCGAGTTGGAGCTCGATTACGCCATCGATGTGTACCCGCACTACGGCTCCGACGTCGAGGCCACGCTCTCGGCCGGCTACGACATTCGCCATGGTCTGATTGGCCCCGGCGTGTACGCGAGCCACAACTACGAGCGCAGCCACATCGACGGCGTGCGCAACACCTACGAGCTGGTTCGCGCCTACGTTCAGCGCTAAGGGAGCGGCTTGCGACTCGGCTGACCAATTGCTCTAAGGCCCGATTGCTCGGGCCTTTTTTCGCTTCAGTCTGTTTAGTATTATGCTGTATATAACTAATTAACTTTACGTTTAGAATACTTAACGAGGTGACGTGGCGTATGGATACATCTGAGTACTTGTCTATGGGTGATGCTGCCCACCTGTTGGGCGTTACGAAAGCCCGCATATCTCAACTTGCCGCATCGGGAACGCTCGCGTGCGATATTGTGGGCGGACGGAAGATGGTTGAGTATGATTCTGCGGTTGCTTATCAAAAGGTCCGCAAACGTGGACGCCGTCCTGCGGCCGATGTGGGGCGCAAGTTTACGTTGATGTCCGCCGATTACGAGGTCGCACGTGTTTCGTTTGATCCGACGCGCGAGTTTACCTTCGAAATCGCCGAGGTACTTGATGCGCAGAGGATGCCGTTTGGCACGTGCTCGAGCTCTTCTCCAACGGCGAATAAACGGGAGCTCAACGTGTGGTGGGGCCATCGGTCGGTTCCTGACGTCCGCCCCGGACTCGTCTCGCGCTATCGTGAACTGGGGATTGTCAACGGTGTTGAGGTGCCGGTTCAGTGCCTGGGCCTCTCGCTTTCGGATTGCTATTGGCTGCGGCCGACCGATTGCGCCGAACTCAAATGGCAAAACATCAATTACTTTGAGAACGAGTTTGAGCGATCGGCGCCCGAGGGGCGTTCGGGTTGGCTGGAGGGCATCGGTCTTAAAAATCCCGACAACACATCCGAGGGCGAGCTTCCTAAATCGTGGATGATTCGCAACGGTGTTCGCGTTCTGGTCAAGGGGTGCGGCATGGACGACCAACGGCCCTTTAACGAGGCGGTTGCAACAGCTCTGCATCGTCGTTTGCTTTCCAAGGGGGAGTTTGTTCCTTACACGGTTGAGCGCATGTTCGATGGCCCTGTGTGTCTGTGCGACGACTTTCTTGATGGCCGCGAGGAATACGTTCCGGCTGTTTACGTTAAGGGCGCACTTGCTAGCCAGCGGGGAAACTCGACATACGATCGATACTGTCGCTACCTCGGCAAGCATGGTGTCGATGAGGCCGCTGTGAGAAGGTCTATGTCGCAGATGATTGTCTGCGATGCCCTTTTGGCCAACAGCGACCGCCATTGGCGAAACTTCGGCATCATCCGCAATGTCGATACCCTGGAGATAAGGCCTGCTCCGCTGTTCGATAGCGGCAATTGCCTGTGGTACAACGTACCAACTGTCGTGCTCGCAGCTGGGGAGTTTGGGTTTTCCGCTAAGCCGTTTGGGCCCGACCCTTCCGTCCAGCTGGCGCTTGCGGACTCGCTCGATTGGTTCGATCCATCGCGGCTCAACGGATTTGTTGATGAGGCGATCGAGATTCTTTCGCAGAGCGAATGGGCGACGGCGGAGGGTCGACTCGAGGCCATTTGCCGCGGCCTCGAGCGTCGCGTAATCGAGGTTAGTGCCGCTGTTGAGGTGCTTCGACACGTGCAGCGATAAACCTGCGGCTACTTAAGTGCGCCGGTCACCGTACCGCCGCCGAGGACGATGTCGCCGCGATAGACTACGACGGCCTGGCCGGGGGCGATGGCTCGTTGCGGCTCGTCAAAAGTTAGCAGCATTTGCCCGTCTTCATCACGCGTAAGGGTCGCTGCCTGGTCTTTCTGGCGGTAGCGGTATTTGGCACCTACGCGAATGCCGCCGGCGTCGAGCTCCGCCTCCATGCGCTCTGCCGGAGCGCTCCAGATCCACTCATCGGCCGTGAGGGCAGCGGCGGTCAGGTCCTCGGCCTCGCCCAGATGCACGGTGTTGTTGGCGGCGTCGATGCCCGTCACATACACGGGACGCGCCATCGCGACGCCCAGGCCCTTGCGCTGGCCGATGGTATAGCGCAGTGCGCCGTTGTGGCGCCCGACCACGCTGCCATCGCGCCATACGATGTCGCCCGGTGCAGCGGCATGTCCGCAGCGGCGCTCGATATAGCCCGCGTAGTCACCGTCTGGAATAAAGCAGATGTCCTCGCTTTCGGCCTTCTGGGCGTTGGTAAAGCCCTGCTCGGCGGCTATGCGGCGCACGTCGCGCTCTTTGTCTAGGCCTGCCAGCGGAAAGATCGTGTGTGCCAGGCGCTCCTGCGTAAGCGAATACAAAAAGTAGCTTTGGTCCTTTTTGGGGTCCTCGCCGCGATGTAGCTGCCAGGTGCCGTCTGCCGCCTGGCTTGTTTTGGCGTAATGTCCCGTTGCGATGTAGTCGCAGCCCATGTCCAGCGCTGCATCCAGCAACGCGCCAAACTTAATGTGGCGGTTGCAGATAATGCACGGATTGGGCGTCAGTCCCTCCTGGTAGGCGTTCACAAAACGCTCGATAACGCTGTGGTCGAACGTCTGCTGCAGGTCGAGCACATGGTGAGGTATCCCCAGACGCTCGGCGACGGCCTTTGCATCGGCGATGTCGCGGTCGACCTTACTCATGCCCGTGGCGGGGTCGGGCGCGGGGCAGGTGAGGCGCATGGTGGCGCCGACGCATTCGTAGCCCTGGCTTTTGAGCAGGTACGCGGTCACGCTGGAATCGACGCCGCCGCTCATGGCGACGAGCACGCGCTTGTTGTGCATGGGGAGGTTCTCCTTGGTGGCATGCGGCCAAAAAAGAAAAGCGGCGCGGGAGGCTGGTTCCGCGCCGCAGACATTGTAGCAAGTTCGGACGTCTCGTGGGACACCCTAATAGGATAGGCTCAGGCTGCCAGAAGAGAGGGGAGACCGGCGTGCCTTGGGCCTATCGACAAGTGACGGGCCCTAGTCCTGGAACAGCGCCGTGGACAGGTAACGCTCGCCGGTGTCGGCAAGCAGGGCCACGATGGTCTTGCCCTCGTTCTCGGGGCGCTTGGCCAGCTGCAATGCGGCCCACACGGCGGCGCCGGACGAAATGCCCACGAGCACGCCCTCCTTGTGACCCACGGCGCGGCCGGTGGCAAAGGCGTCGTCGTTCTCGACGGGGATGATCTCGTCATAGACCTGGGTGTCGAGGACGTCGGGCACAAAGCCGGCGCCGATGCCCTGGATCTTGTGCGGGCCGGCCTGGCCCTTAGAGAGCGCCGGGGAGGTGGCGGGCTCGACGGCGACTACCTTAATCTCGGGGTTCTGCTCCTTGAGGAACTCGCCCACGCCGGTCACGGTGCCACCGGTGCCAACGCCGGCGACGAAGATGTCGACCTTGCCATCGGTGTCATCCCAGATCTCGGGGCCGGTCGTGGCCTTGTGAATGGCGGGGTTGGCGGGGTTCACAAACTGGCCGGCGATGATGCTGTTGGGAGTCTCCTTCTGCAGCTCCTCGGCCTTGGCGATGGCGCCCTTCATGCCCTTGGAGCCGTCGGTGAGCACGAGCTGCGCACCATATGCCTGCATCAGCTTGCGGCGCTCGACGGACATGGTCTCGGGCATGGTGATGATCACCTTGTAGCCGCGGGCGGCCGCCACCGAGGCGATGCCGACGCCGGTGTTGCCGCTCGTGGGCTCGATGATGGTGTAGTCGCCGCCGCGCACGAGCTTGCCTGCCTTCTCGGCCTCGTCAATCATGTTCTTGGCGACGCGGTCTTTAACGGATCCGGCGGGGTTGAAGTATTCCAGTTTGACGAGCACGCGAGCCTTGAGGCCCTCGTCGGCCTCAAAGTGGGTGAGCTCCAGAAGCGGGGTGTGGCCGATAAGCTGATCGATGGACGTGTAAACCTTGCTCATGGTGAACCTCCAAAGTGTTCAAGTTGCTGGTTGCCGTGTGGTTTTACGGCGTGTCTAGCAGCTAAACCCATAAACCTTATAGGTTGTTCGTTTAGCTGTTGGCAAGCATACTAGACACTAAAGCCTAGTAATGCAATAGGAAATAGAAGATTATTACGAGTCGATTAACCATCTTGATCGGAACGGGTATTTTCAAACCCATTTTTTCGGCTAGAATTTCAACGGACTAAAAGACCGAAAGGCAGCACTATATATGTTGGTTTCTACTAAGGGCAGGTACGCCCTGCGCGTTATGGTCGATCTGGCCGAGCACCAGGCGGCCGGTCGCATCCCGCTCAAAGAGATCGCGGCGCGACAGGGGATTTCCGAGAAATATCTCGAGAACATCTTGGCTACGCTCGTGCGCGCCAACATGCTTTCGGGCATGCGTGGCAAGGGCGGCGGCTATGTGCTCACGCGTCCGCCCGAGCAGTACACGGTGGGCGAGATCCTGCGCCTGACCGAGGGTAGTCTGGCGCCGGTCGCCTGCCTGGATGGCGACTGCAAGGGTTGCTCGCGCTCGGATGAGTGCCCCACGCTCGACGTGTGGAAGAACCTGGACAAGCTCATCAACGACTACCTCGACGGTGTGACGCTCGATACGCTCGTCGCCCCCAGCGAAGGCTACGACTACGTCATCTAGCCCACCTGCCATTTGGGGACGGGGTGGAAATGGTAGATTTTCTTGCCCTCTGAGACTTGGCAAATAAGAAGGCCGCCCATTTTTGCGATGGGCGGCCTTCGTTTTGGGCTGTTGAGACGGACACGGTCGGAATGGCCGTTTTAGTCCTCGGCAAGACTATCGAGGATGCTGCGCATGATGGACACTAGGATGCTGCCCATAAAGGCTGAGCCAAAGCCGGCGATGGAGATGCCGACGCCCAACAGGTTGACCGACAGGTAGCTGGCGAGCTCCAGCATAAAGCTGTTGAGCACGAGCTGGAAAATGCCGAGCGTGATGATCGTGAGCGGCAGCGAGATGACCGTGAGGAACGGTTTGACGAACGAATCGACGATGTTGAGGAACAGTCCCACAAAGGCAAAGCAGACCCAGGCCTCGGCAAAGCCGAAGGGTTGGATACCGGGGACGAGGAACGTGGCGATCGCGATGGCGATCGAGGTGAAGAGCCAGTTAAGCATAAAGCGCATGGCGTGAATCCTTTCTTGCGCCGGGGTTGCTGGCGTCGCGTGAAACGGCTTGCGGTGGCGACTTGGATGGTTGCGCGGGCGCGCCGCGGTGTTTGGGCGCCCATTGTCTCAAATATTCGTGGAGCTTACGTGCGCATTCGGTTTCTAAACGGCGTTCGTCCTGAAAAACGTGCCGCTGGCAGAGAGTCTTGTCGCTTTAGTTTGGTGGTGTGCTACACTGCTACGGGCAAATGGCCCATGCATAGTTTTATTGCATATTACGGGCGAACGATGCCCGATGTCAGTATCAACTTCGATGCCTTATGGCGGGTTTGGCGGTGATCGATGAATATCGAGAACATGTTTGACAAGCCTGATGTCAAGCAGCTGGTCCACGCATTTAGTCTTTTGGACGACGAGAACGATATCCAGGCGTTTTTGACCGATATCTGCACGCCGCGCGAGATCTGCGATCTTTCTCAGCGCCTGCAGGTCGCGCGTTATCTGGACGAGGGCGAGCCCTATGTTGAGGTTCAGGCCCGCACCGGCGCTTCGTCCACCACGGTGAGCCGCGTGTCCAAGGCGCTTAATGGCGAGTACGGTGGCTATCGCAAGATCCTCATCAAACTGGAGGATGGCGAGTAGGCCAGCGGCAAAAACGAATTGCGCAGAACCGTCCCTTCGGGGGCGGTTTTTTGATTCCTTGGGGACGGAGGAAAACGGATCGTCGGGTTAGACTGACCCCTCGTTGATCCGCTTTCCTCCGTCCCCAAGGGATCAAATCTGTTGGCGCGGGGCAAATCTGTCCGCATGGGCGGGTAGGATGGATGCATTGATTATTGCGAACGGTTTGAGTGGAGGACCATGCCTGTTCGAATCTATACCACCAATACCGGTACGGACTTGAGCGATGCCGAGGCGTCGTTGCTCGCCGACCTGGTTGCCCGCCACGGGCGTGCTGTATTGCTGGCGCCCTCGTTTGCCGAGCTCGACGTGTGCCGTCACGATGCTGCGGTTGCTGGCGCCTCGCTGGGCGTTGACTACAAAACCCCAGCGTCGTGGCTTCGTTCGCTGTGGGAGCTTATGGGCGATGGCCGCAGCTTCGTCGACAACATGCAGCGCCAGATGCTGTTCTCGGACATGATCGCCCGTCGCGACGATGCCGACCTGCAGCCGCTTTCGCGCAGTCAGGGCACGGTGCGCATGCTCGCGCGCATGGCCCGCGATGTACTGCCGGGCGTAGCGGGAACGGGTGCCGGGCGCTGCTGCGGCGACGTTTGCCGTCCCGAGCCCAAAAGCGACGCTGAGGCTCGCGTGTTCGAGCTGTTGAGTGCCTATGCGAGCGGCTTGGACCGTCGAGACATGGTCGAGCCCTGCGAGGCGGCTGACCTTATGGCCGACGCTTTGGCCGACAGCCTGCCGGCGTGCGCCCGCGCGGTATGCGTGCGTGGTGTCACGTCGTTTACGCATGGCCTGCTCGAGCTGCTGTCGGCCGTGGCGAACAACGGGGGAGAGGTCGTTGTGCTGCTTGCCCGCGAGCAGGCTGCGATGCGCGAGGAACTTGCAGCCGCCTTTGATGCCCGCGGTGTGCTGTTTGAGGCCGCGCCGCTGGGGGAGGGTGCCGCCGCGCCCCAGACTGCCTCCAAGTCCGTCGCTCAGCCCGCCTTTGTAGAGGTTGCCGGCCCTCACGCCCGCGCCCACGCCTATGTGGATGCAATCGATGAGCTGGTAAAAACGTGTGAGGACGCCGCGGTCGACGGCGGTGTCGCGGCGTCCGCGGACCCCGTGCGCGTGCTCGTGGTGTCTGCCCGGGCGCCCCAGCTGTTCGGTGAACTCGCTGCCCGTTTGGCGGCGCGTCACATTGCTGCTGAGACAACCGAGTTCACGGCGTTTTCCCAATCCATCGCGGGCAGGCAGTTCACGGCGCTCGCCAATCTAATCGAGCGCATGAAGGCCGCTGACGAGGGCACCGCTTCCAAGACCGAGTGGTGGCCCGCTCCGGAGCTTACCGACTGGATTTACAGTCCGCTTTCGGGTGCCGATGCTGCCAGCGCGCGCACCTTCGACAAGAACATGCGCCTGTCGCGCGGCAAGACCACCGCGGCCGTCAAAAGCCTGCTGCAGAGCGTGCAGGGCCAGGTCAGGGGCACGCGCAAGGCTGCCAGTGATGACAACTGGTTTAAGAACGTGCCGTGCGTGGTTTCGGACGTGTTCCAAGCGCTGTGGCGCGACAAGCCCGTGACGGCGCTCAAGGCAATGCTCGCCGTCGCCGAGGCGTTGCCCGATCGCGCCCTTGGAGGCCTTGACGGCCAGGCTCGTCGCCAGGCGGAGACCGCCCTGCTGCGACATGCCATCGACATTCTTATGAACGATGCTCGTGCGCTCGACGTGTCGCAGGCCGCGACCGTGCCCGTGCTCGACGACGTTCGTACCAAGGTGGACAAGCGCAGCACCGCATACGATTACGAGACCTACGAGGTCGACCGCGCGCCGCGCGCCCAGGTGCGCTTTACGTCGCTTGCCGATGCGGCAGCCCTGCGCCCCGACAGCTACGATGTCGTGCTGTTTGCCGATGTCGACCTGGACAGTTATCCGCTTTCGCACGAAGAGGGACCGCTGGCTACGCTGACGGCAGAGTTAGATCGCAGCGGTGTGACGCTTGAGCCCGCGGCCCTGCTGCGCGTACGCTTTGGCCGCGCGATGCAGGCGGCGCACGGCCCCGTTGTGCTCGCCCGCGTGACGCACGATCGCCAGGCGCGCGAGTGCTACCCGGCTGCCGTGTGGACCGAGCTGCGGGCGCATGCCGAGGCCACTGGCGCCGTCAAGGTTGCGTGCGTGGGCGAGGGCGGTATCGTCGCCGATTTTGACCCTGCAGCCGGCGAGGGCATCGGGTGCAAGCGCGTCGCGTGCGAGGCTCCTCAGCATTTGAGTGAGGCGGCTGTGCCGTACCTGGTCCTGCGTCGCCGCGATGGCGAGGGCGAGAACGCACCGCTCGTGCCGCGTCTGACGTCCGCCTCGCAGATTGAGGCGTACTCGACGTGCCCGCTGTGCTGGTTCGTGTCGTATCGCGTGAAGCCCCAGTCCATCGACGCGGGCTTTGGCAACATGGAGAAGGGCAACTTTGTCCACGATGTGCTGGAGCATCTGCATGCCCGCCTGTCCCAGGAGGGCATGGAGCGCGTGACGCCCGAGAATCTGCCGCGCGCTCAGGGGCTGTTGCGCGAGGTCTTTGACGAGACGTTGGCCGAGCACGCCGGCAAGCGCGGCACGGAGGGCCCGCTGGTGCCGCTCTCTGCGGTGGAGGAGCGCCAGGTGGCCGAGATCTTGCCGCAGCTGGAGGGTGTGCTTGCCTACGAGTCCGAGGCACTTGCCCCCTTTGCCCCACGCTACCTGGAGTTCGCCTTTAACGAGCTCAAGGTTGAGTATGCCGGTTGGCCGCTTGGCGGGCGCATCGACCGCGTGGACGTGGACGCCGAGAATCGTGCCGTGGTGATCGACTACAAGCATCGCACGGGCGTTGAGGAGTTTAAGCTCGCCGACCCTACGGTGCGCGACGAGGAATCGGGCACGGCGCCCATCGACGACCCGCGCTGGTTGCCGCCACATACCCAAACGCTCATCTATGCTCAGGCCATGCGCCGGGCGCTGGATTTGGACACCCGCGCGGCGCTCTACTTTTCGACCAAGGGCGGCAAGCCGGCGCTGCGCGGCGCCGCGAGCGCCGAGCTGCTCGAGGAAGAGCGCGGCGACGGTCGCATCCCGGGCCTTAAGAAAGGTTTCCCCGGCGAGGGTGGCAACATGGACTTCGACGCCCTGCTCGATCGCGTGGAGGCCGGCATCGCCGAGCGCCTGCGCGAGCTCGAGGCAGGCAACGTTGCCGCCGTCGACCCGACGTCGGCTCAGGCCGCGCATGCGCGCTGCTCGTATAACCACGAAGGAACGTTTGTAAGGAGGGACGTGTAGACCATGGATCTTTCGACTTTGATGCCGCAACAGCTGCAGATCGTCAAAACGCTCGACCGTCCGCTGTTTGTCTCGGCGGGCGCCGGTTCGGGCAAGACTTTCACCCTCACGCGCCGCATCGTCTACGCGCTCTCGCCCGAATCCGGTCCGTTCGTTGAGCATCTGGACCAGGTGCTCGCCATTACCTTTACCAAAGATGCCGCGGCCGAGATCCGTGACCGCGTGCGCCGCGCGCTTATCGACGAGGGCATGGACGAGGAAGCACTGACTGTCGACGACGCGTGGATCTCGACCATTCACGGCATGTGCTCGCGTATCCTGCGCGCACACGCGTTGGAGCTGGGCATCGATCCCGAGTTCACAGTGCTCACCGATACCGACGAGCTTATGGACCAGGCTGTTGAGCATGTGCTGGCCCGCGCGACGGCGCCCGATGCTGCCCCCGAGCTCGCCGCTTCGCTTAAAAGCCTCTACGCCTGGTACCCCATGGCGGGCGAGGGCGGCCCCTTTGGTGCCGGTACTACCATCAAGGGCCTGGTGCGCGAGCTGCTGGAGCTCTCGAGCCAGCTGCCGGGCGGTATGGACGACGTGTGCGTGGCTCGCGGCCAGGCCGATACCTCGGCCCTTGCCGATGCCTATCAATCGGCGTTGGGTGCGAGCAAGGCGGCGACCGAGAAGGCACAGATGGCGCTCGATGCCATCGATGCATTCGAGGCCAGCGGCAAGACCATGGCCGATGCGGCGCGACTCATGATGTCGTGCACCATGCCGCGGGCGAGCAAAGCATTCCCCAAGGAGCAGGTCGAGCTGCTCAAGGCCGAGGCCGCCGATGCGTTTATCAATATCGTGCTGGCCTGCGGTGATTCCGCACTCGATGCGCTGGTGGGCCTGGCCCGTTCCGTGGAGGCCGAGTATCGCGCGCTGAAGGCTGCCCAGTCCGCCCTCGATAATAACGACCTGCTCCGCATGGCATACGAGGCCCTGCGCGATTACCCGGCCATTCGTGCTGCGTATGAGGGCCGCTTTAAGATGGTCATGATCGACGAGTTCCAGGATACCGACCAGATGCAGGTCGATCTGATCCGATACCTGACGGGTGCGGGGGAGCGCGCGCTGTGCACCGTGGGCGATGCACAGCAGTCGATCTATCGCTTCCGCGGCGCCGAGGTCGAGGTGTTCCGTCGCCAGGAGCGCAAAGTGGGATCGACGGCGGCGTCCGAGGCGACTGCCGTGGCCGACGCCCCTGCTGGCGAGCTCGTCAAGCTCGTGCGCAACTTCCGCAGCCATGACGAGGTGCTGCGCTATGTGGCGCGCGTCTTTGACGGAGACGACGGCGGCCTGATGCAGGGCTTTTTGGACCTTGAGGCGAGTGACGGCCGCAAGGACACGCTGGTGGCAGATGCCTCGCGTCGCCAGGCCCTCTTTGTTGCCGGCGGCAGTACGCAGGAGCGCACACAGGCCAAGGCCCGTGCGATCGCCGAGCGATTCCGCGCGCTTGCCGATGCCGGCCAGCCCCAGGGCGGCATGGTGCTGCTGCTGGGCCGCATGACCAACGCCGACGTCTACGCACAGGCCTTCCGCGACCAGGGGCTCGACTGCGTCATCGCGGGCGGCTCGGTCTTTGCCCAAGCAGCCGAGGTGCAGACGGTGCGCGCCCTGGTTTGTGCGCTCGCCAATCCGGCCGATACGGCGCAGGGCCTTATGCCGCTGCTCGCCTCGCCGATGTTTGCGCTCGGCGCCCAGGAGTTCCTGGCGCTGGCGACCAAGCTCGATAGCGAGACGGGGGAGACCTCGCGCCGGAATATCGACGTGGGCATCATGAGTGATTTCGACGTGCCGGGTTTGCAAGACTTGCCGCTCGTGACGCGCGCCCGCGAGGTGCTGCGGTATGCGCTTCGTCGCGTGGGCCGTGATTCGTTCGCCGCCATTGCGCGCGACGTGGTCAACGCCTCCGGCTGGTTTGTGCGTCTGGCACAGCGTGGTCCCGAGGGCAAGGCCATTGCCGCCAACGTGCTCAAGGCGCTCGACGCCGTGGCCGAGGCGGAGGCCGAGTTCGGCAACTCGCCGCGTTCCATCGCGCTGGCCTTCGACCGCTTCTTGGCGGGCAAGGAAGCTCCGGGTGCCCTCAACGAGGAGGGCGACGGGGCGGTGCGCATCATGACGGTGCACGCCTCCAAGGGTCTGGAATATCCGGTCGTGGCGGTCGCCGAGTGCTTTGGCGTGCGTAAGTCCTCGGGTGCGGCACAGATGGGTCGCGTCGAGGGCGGAGCGCAGGTCGTGGCATTGCCGGCACGCTTCGACGGCGTTAAGCTCGCCGACGGAACCTTTGTGAAGGGCGACGACGTCAAAAAGCAGTTTGAGCATGCGTTTAAGGGTAAGGGCGCATCGCTATGGTTGCCGCCGGAGCTCATGGAGGACGTCTGTGCGACGGGTTCTCCCGCCGAGGCATTTGCTCACCTGCGCAACGATGACCTGCGGCTTTCGCTCGAGGAGCGGGCCCGCTTGCTCTATGTTGCCATGACGCGTGCGCGCGAGCTGGTGATCTTGGCGATGGATGCCGGCGTGAGCCGTGGCAAGCTGTGTGCGCCGACCTTCGACGTCGAGACCGATCTGACCTACGACGTGCTGCGCCGTATTTTGCCGACCGACGCTCTGGACATGCCGCAGCTCGATACCGACCGCCTGGTGTTCGACAACTCCCAGCCGGGCGACTACGAGCTCATTTCGCTCGCGGACTTTACCTTTGGCGAGCAGGCGTTTGAGGCCGACGCTTCGCTGGATGCCGAGGGCAGGCTTGTCCGCGGCGATGCGGAGCCGGAGGTCGCCGGTGCAGATGCCCGCGCCGCTGTTCCCGGCCCTGCCGACCCCGAGCCCGATGCGTTTGAGCTCGTGTATCCCCAGGCAGTGGGCGTGCGCATGGGCATCTGTCCGTATCCGATGCGTGACTCGTATAGCTACTCGTCAATCGCCGCGGCACTCCATGCCGAGACGGAAGACCGCGCCGCCGAGGCGCGTGTTCCCATGGACGAGTCCGGCGATGATGCCGAGTCGGATGGTTCCGAGATGACGGATGCGGACGTGGCCGCCGTTGAGCCTACCGGCAATCCCATGGCGCTGGGCTCGGCCTTCCACGCCGCCTGCCAGTGGCTGATTGAGATGGGTGCCGATGCGTTGCCCGCTGAGCGTGCCGATGCGCTGGCGCGCCTGTGGCGCCTGACGCCGGAGCAGCGCGAACGCTTCGACGTTGCCCTGGACCGCTGGCTCAAGTCGGCTGTTCGTGCCGACCTGCTCGCGTGGCCGTGCGTTCGTGCCGAGGTACCGTTCTTCTCGCTGGGCTGCGAGGACAAGGACATTGCCCGCTACGGTGCATATGCCGAGGGCGCCATCGATGCACTGGCCACCGACCCGGCCGATCCGTCGCGCGCACTGGTCATCGACTACAAGACGGGTGGCACGCCGGATGAGACGCCGGACCAGCTGCTCGAGAAGCACGCCCTGCAGGCGCGCGTCTATTCGGATGTTCTGCATAAGGCGGGCTTCGAGACGGTGACCGTCAAGTTCGTCCGCGTGGAGCAGCCGGATCCAACCATCTTCGTCGAACCCGCCGAGCCCCAAGTAGTCACCTACAATCTCTAGCCCTCAGATAACTTGCGGTGGAATACGGACTGTTTTGGCCAAAAAAGCCGTCAAACAGTCCGCATTTCACCGCAACGCATGGGAGAGCCTGGGGCGGTACAATGGCTCGAACGGTTCAAACGAATTAGGAGTCATCATGCAGCTCACCAAAACGCTTAAGGTGACGCCGGAGGAGCTTTTTGACGCTCTGGCGGGGTTCATCATGCAGGATATCGAGAACGCCACGGGCAAGCGTCCCAGCCGCAACAAGCTCAACGGCTATAAGTACGAGAAGCGCGCCCAGTCCGCAAAAGGCAAGGCCAAGGGCACGGCGATCAAGGTTAAGATTAAGCACTTTGACTACCCGTGTCTCTATGAGGTCCGTTTTCAGTATGCGGCGGGCATCAATACCATGCGCTATGAGGCTGCACCTGCTGGCGATGGTGCCTGCGAGCTCACCTATACCGAGGATTTTCAGGGTGTGGGTGGCAGCACGTCTGGTACGCGCGGCAAGCTTGGCCTCTTCTTCTATGAGCGCAAGCTCAAGAGCCACGCCAACCAGACGATTGATCAAATCGTCAAATACATCGAGGGCGAGCGCCGCGTAAAGGCTAATCCCGCCTTCGCCGATGATGCTGCCGAAAACGCTTCGGATGTATTCCATTGATATCCTGTGCAAAAGCTTTACCGCTCTTCACATCAACTGCGAACACTTCAGGTTTCGAGTCAGTAGCGAGTGGCCCGACTAAATTAGTTGATGGAAGTGCCAAATGAATAAGAATGCCGCTGCGCAGCTGCACATCTATTCCGCCTTTTTCGTTCTCGCGGGATTTGTTTTAAATCGGGGAGTGTTTCTACTTTTCCTTGCGGAGAAAGGAATGTCTGTCACGGAAATCGCGCTTTATCAAGCCCTGTTTAACATTGCAACGGTCGTCCTCGAGCTGCCAACAGGGCTGATAGGCGATTTCTTTGGAAAGAAGTTCTCGATTCAAGTGGGTGTGCTGCTGCTTTTCTTCCATACGGCTGGCATGCTGTTGCTCTCAGGCCCCTTTCTCGTCGCGCTTTCCCTTGTTGAGGCACTCGCCTACTCCCTTCAATCGGGATCCGAACAAGCGCTTTTATA
>CABSAN010000039.1 GCA_902475785.1 uncultured Collinsella sp. | reverse complement strand
ACGACAGCAAGACATGGCGGTGCGGAAAGTACGAGCTCAGCTTTGACCGTCCGCGTATCATGGGCGTCCTCAACGTGACGCCCGATTCGTCTAGCGACGGCGGTGAGCACTTTGACCAGGATACCGCTATCGAGTACGGCCTGGCGATGCTCGATGCCGGCGCCGACATCATCGACGTGGGCGGCGAGTCCACGCGCCCCGGCTTTACCCCGGTCAACCCCGACGAGGAGGCGCGTCGCGTGCTGCCCGTCGTGCGCGCGCTCGCCAAAGAGGGCGCCATCGTCTCGATCGATACGCGTCATGTGGCGGTTGCCAAGGCGGCAGTGCGCTGCGGTGCTTCGATTGTCAACGACGTGACGGGCTTCACCGATCCCAAGATGGTTGAGTTTGTTAAGACGAGCACCTGCGGCGTTATCGTAGTGCACGCCGGCGAGGTCGCCGCACCCGCACGCACGCACGCGACGGTGCAGCTCGATACCTCGGCTGCGGCGTTTGTTGCCGAGAAGGCGCGCGAAGCGGCGGTCGAGGCCGCGCGCGAGGCCGAGAAGCCGGCCCGTCGCCGTCGCGGCAAGTTATTGGGCGAGCCCAAGGTTGAAGCCAAGCTTCCGGGCGGTGTGGTACAGCCCTCGCTGCCGTTTGGCGAATCGGAGCCCGCGCCCGAGTCCGAGCCAGAGACGCCGGCTGCCGATCAGGCTGCCCCTGCCGCCGCTGCGCCCGAGGCCGCGCCCGCAGCCACCGAGGCCGCATCGGAGTCCAATGATCACCTGGCAGCCATGATGCGCCGCAGTGCCCGACGTGAGGAAGCCTATGTGCCCACTTCGCAGCTCCGCCGCTTTACCCTGCCCGATTCTGCGCCCATCATGCGCCGCGTCATGGGCTTTCTGTCCGACCAGGCCCGCACGCTCATCCATGCCGGCGTGTCGCGCGACCGCATCTGCATCGATCCCGGCCCGGGCTTTGGCAAGACGGCCAACGAAGACATCGTCATCCAGCGCGAGACCGCCAAGATGGCGTCGCTGGGCTATCCGCTCATGTGCGCTGTGTCGCGCAAGCGCTTTGTGGGTGCCGTCTCGGGCGTGACCGAGGCCGCCGCACGCGATGCCGCCACGTTTGGTGTGTGCCTGGGCGCCATCCAGGCCGGTGCCAACATCGTGCGCGTGCACGACGTTGCGGGCTTTGCGCAGTTCCTGAACGGTTACTGGGCTGTCGCCGAGCCGCAACCGCGCCGTGCGTTTGTGGCTGTGGGTTCCAACCTGGGGCATCGTTGCGACAACATCCGCGCCGCGCGCAACATGATTGCCGAGATTCCGCTCACCTGTGTGTTCAACTGCTCGCGCATCTACGAGAGCGAGCCGGCTTACGAGACGCGCCAGGACACGTTTGCCAACGCCATCATCGAGATCAAGACTGAGCTGGCGCCGCTGGTGCTGCTTGACGAGCTCATGAAGATTGAGGCCGAGCTGGGCCGTGACCGCTCCAAAAAGGCCAAGGCAAACGGCCCGCGCACCATCGACTTGGACCTGCTGTGGATGGACGGCGAGACCCACGACGGCAAGAAGCTGCGCCTGCCGCATCCGCTGATCGGCGAGCGAGACTTTGTGCTGGTGCCGCTCGAGGACCTGATGCACGACCCGGCGCGGTTCTTCCGCTACAACGGCGTCGAGGTCAAGGAGCCCGAGGATCGCGTGGGCCATATCGTGGGCGAATTGGGGCGTATGTAGATGATCGAGATGAATGCTGTTGCCGCCGGTACCGAGCTCGACGCGGCGCGTGACGCGGGCCGCGAGGGCGTGTCCGCGGGCTGGTGCGCGTGGAGCGCGGGCGATGCTTCGCTGACGTTTTCGCTGGTTGTGCGTCCGGATGTGAACATGCATGCTTTCCACGGCCTGCCGTTTGTGGCGGCGATGGGCATGATGGACGCGTTCGTGGGCACGGCATCGACGCCGGGCCTGGGCCTTGCCGGTAAGGTGGGTATCCAGTGGCCGAGCGATATCGTGTGTGGTGCGCCTGCGTTTGAGACGTCGCTCGCGCGTGTTGCCGTGAACGGCGGTGCCGGTGCTGCGGGCATGTTCGGTGCCGTGACGGTGGATATTGAGCGCGCGGCGCTGGGCGAGCTTGGTGTGGATGTGGCTGACGAAGCGCTGGTCGAGGTATTGGCCACCGCTGTGCTGACCCGTGTGGACGCCTGGGCGGTTGCCGCCAACGCGCCACAGGGCGCTGCCGGCCCGCTGGCCCCGGTGCTGGGCGAGTACTTCGACATGGTGCCGCTGCTGGGCCGCCAAGTTGCGGCGGTGTCGCCCAACGGCTTGCCGCTTGCGGTCGGTGTGTTTGCGGGCCTGGACATCTGGGGCCGCGCGACCATCAAGACCGATGCCGGCGAGCAAGAGTTTCCGCCCGAGGCCGTGCGCATTCGCGGGCTGTAACGCAGGGCGCCCACGCTCAAAGATAACGATGACAACAAAGCCCTCCTCGGCCTGCACCGGGGAGGGCTTTCGCTTGTCTGGGGAATGGGTTGCCAGCGCTTTATTCCTCAAAACTGAAAAATTTTCGTTTTTGAGGAATAGAATTAAGGCAGCTCGGCCTTTCGCGAGGTATATTCGCTACAGAGCCTATTCCTCAAAACTGAAATATTTTCGTTTTTGAGGAATAGCGATAAAAGACCGCGAGGAGGCCCCAATGAAACTCATCAATAGAACGTCATATATGGACACGTTGACGAGCCTTATTGGCGTGCCGGACATCAAGGTCATAACGGGCATCCGCCGTAGCGGTAAGTCAAAATTGCTCGAGGCCCTCCGCGATTACGTGGAGGCGAATCTGTCCAATTCGAATGTCATCCATATCAACTACAACCTCGATGAGTTCGAGAACCTGCTCGAGTATCACGCGTTGCTCACCTATGTAAAAGAGCATCGAGTGGCCGGCAAGCATAACTTTCTGCTTATCGATGAAGTTCAGATGTGCGACGGTTTTGAGCGTGCGATCAACAGCCTTCACGCATCCGAGCAGTACGACATCTTCATCACCGGATCGAACGCCTTTTTGCTGTCGAGCGATCTGTCAACGCTCTTTACGGGGCGCACCTTCGAGATCGAGGTTTTCCCATTCTCGTTTGAGGAGTATCGTCTCTATGGCGACGAGAGCGAGGTCGACCGCGACTTCGATGAGTACGCGAGAACCGGCGGCATGTCTGGCTCTTACCCTTATCCACTGCAGGAGCAGCGCTATCAATATCTCTCCAACGTCTTTAAGACGCTCATTGTGAGAGATATCGTGCAGCGGCATAACGTGAGAAACGAATCGGCGCTGCTGCGCATTGCCGATTACATGATGGACAACGTTTCCAACATTACGTCGGCACGCAACATTACTGATGCATTAAATGCGGATGGGCTAAAGATTACGAACAAGACCGTCGGCACGTACATGGGGTACCTGTGCGATGCGTTTGCCTTCTATAAAGTTCGTCGATACGACATTCGCGGCAAAAAATACCTTAAGAGCGGCGAGAAGTACTATCTGGCGGACCATGCGTTTAAATACGCACTGCTCGGTACACGCGATATGGACTGGGGTCGCGTGTACGAGAACATGGTGGCCATCGAGCTGCTGCGCCGCGGATACGAGGTATACGTCGGCGTACTCTATAAAAAGGAAATAGACTTTGTAGCGATCAAGCGAAGCGAGAAGCTCTACATTCAGGTGAGCGACGACATCAGCTCGGATAAGACATTTGAACGCGAGATTTCACCACTGCTGAGCATTGGCGACGCGTACCCCAAGATGATTCTCGCCCGCACGCATCACGAGGCCACGGACCGCAATGGGGTGCAGATCGTGGACCTGGCGAGGTGGCTGTGCGGTGAGACGTAGCAGAAAGTCCTATTCCTCAAAACTAAAAAATTTTCGATTTTGAGGAATAGGACCAATGCGTTGCCTAGTTCGCCGCTCGTGCCCGTGCTCGACTTAAGCTCCCGCCCTATCCCAGCTCCTGCATGCGGCGATAGATTTCGCAGATGCCCTTAATGGTGAGTTGGCCATCGACCACGTCGAAGGCATCGGTCGAATCGGCGACGATGCCGGCAAGACCGCCCGTGGCGATAACGGTGGCATCGTCGCGGCCCAGCTCGCGCTTCATGCGCGCGACCAGGCCCTCGGCCATGGCGGCAGCGCCCACCACGGCGCCGACCTTGATGCATTCCTCGGTGTCGCGGCCGATGGCGTGCTCGGGCGCCTCGAGCGGCACGCTGGCGAGCTTGGCGGCTCGGGCGGCAAGCGCGTCCATGGAGATGCGGATGCCCGGCGCGATCGCTCCGCCAATGTAATAGCCGTCCTCGTCGATGACATCGATATTGGTTGCGGTGCCAAAGTCCACCACGATCGCCGGCGCGCCGTAGAAAGTCTCGGCTGCGATGGCGTTGGCGACGCGATCGGCACCTACGGTCTGGGGACGCGCCGCGCGCAGCTTGGTCACGGCGGCCGTCTGCGGTCCGATGACGATGGCGTCCGCGGCAATGCGGTCGGCCACGGCGTGCCACTCGCGCGAGAGCTGCGGCACCACGCCGGCAAAGGCGATCGCGTCGACCGCATCGAGTGAAAGGCCGTACATCTTAAAGAAGCCCATCAGGCGCACATGGATCTCGTCGGCGGTATAGGAGCGGTCGGTGGGCATGCGCCACGACTGCACCAGCTCGTTTCCGTCAAACAGGCCCATGGCCGTCTGCGTGTTTCCCATATCGATAGCGAGCAGCATGTCTACTCCCGGTGTTGGCATAAAAGGACGCGCACCATTGTATACGCGCCGTCGACGGCGCTCGGCTGCGATTCGTTCACGGCGATATGGGCTGAGGGGTTTTAAATATGAAGGAATTATGCTCTACGAGATTTTCCTTGCCGTTTACCGAACTCCCACGTAATATACCTTCTTGCGCACATGAGGCGCCCAGACATTGCGGGGTGGAGCAGTCTGGTAGCTCGCCGGGCTCATAACCCGGAGGTCGTAGGTTCAAATCCTGCCCCCGCGACCAAGACTTTTAGCAGCTCAGAGGTATTGTTCCTCTGAGCTGCTTTCTTTTTTGACTTTCAATCTTGGTCGAATTTTGGTCGAAATCAATTAATACGGCATTTTTCGAACAGGATGCCTGCTTGAACCATCTCCACACTGGTTGACGCCGGTTGGCGACGAGTTCAGCAGGATCGTTCGGCGCTCTTCCACACTTTCTGCGCTTTATTTGAGAGTTACCAGACAAGAATGACGAAGTCCCTCTAGCTCTGGCGGGCCTATGCCGTGGGCATGGGTGGGGCCCCACCGGGGGCGGGCCTAATTTGGAAAGAGGCAGTTACAAGACCGTAGATTGCTCTTGGTCGAATTGGCCTGAAATGAGATTCGGGTCGCTACGCCCATTATCTAAAATGGTGACATCTGAGCCGTAGCAAAGGCGCCGCTATATGAATACGGTCTACGATGCTCTTGACCCTATCGTTAACGGGTTGGTATCGAACAATCTGGCGCGATGTTGGGGATGAGCTGCGGCAGTACGACGCTTTTGGCCGACCGGCTGATAAGTGGGCTGATAGGCCCTCTCGTCTCTACGCTATCTGCCACGAGTTTTCGGGAGCGCGCGAGATGCCGATGACGTTCGAGGAGGCCGAGGAGGAGCAGGAGCGCGAGCCTTGGGAAGATGAGCTCATCAGTTTCGTCTTCACGGACAGCGACATAATCGCCGCGGCGTTGACGAACGGCACCTGATAGCGCCTCTCCGCGGATCGAGTGGTTCGTTTTTCAAGGGAAGGCAAACCGCATGACTAAGAAGAGATATATTTTGCTATTCGTGTACCCGTGCGAGCTGAAGGACGTCGACGAACGTCGTGGGCTCCTGCTACGGTCGTTTGATGGCGAGAGGCTCTACAATGGGGCCAGATTATCGGTCGAGAGGGTGACGGATGAAGACCTATAACCTGGACACCATCAAGAAGGTCCCCTTGCGCGAGGTGTGGCCGCATGAGGCCCACGACTTCACCAAGTGGCTGGCCGAGGAGCAGAATCTCGCAACCCTCGGGACGGCGGTCGGAATCGAGCTCGAGCTCATAGAGACGGAGTCCTCGGTCGGATCCTTCAACGTGGACATCTACGCGCAGGAGTCCGGTACGGGCCGCAAGGTGATCATCGAGAACCAGCTCGAGGACACCAACCACGACCACCTCGGCAAGGTGATCACGTATGCCGCCGGCAAGGGCGCCGAGGTCGTCATCTGGGTCGTGGCGCGCGCCCGCGACGAGCACCGCCAGGCCATCGAGTGGCTCAACCAGCACACCGACAGCGATTTCGGGTTCTTCCTGGTCGAGGTCGAGCTCTGGAAGATCGGGGGCTCCCTGCCCGCCCCGCGCTTCGGCGTGGTCGAGCAGCCGAACGAGTGGACCAAGACCGTGAAGCTCTCCGAGGGGCTCAGCGAGACCGAAAAGGTCAAGCTGGCGTACTGGACGGCCTACCGCGAGGTGGCGGGCGGCCATCCGGAGTTCCTCAAGGAGTTCAGCCCACAGAAGCCCAGCAAGGACCATTGGTCGATGCTTCGCCTGGGGGTCTCGGCATACCATCTCGCCCTGCTCATCGATACGCACAAGGGCCGCACGGGCATCGAGTTGTACGTGGACGACGACAAGGAGATCGGGCACCGCGCCATCGCCAACAGCGGGGTCTTCGAGGATCACCTCGGGCTGACGGCGGCACCCTTCGATGCGAAAAAGGCATCGGGGCTGCGCTTCTACAAGGCGGGCCACCCCATCAAGGGCCACCAGGACGCATGGCCGGGGTACATCGAGGAACAGCTCGGATGGGCCCTCGAGATGAAAAAAATAATCGCGGAGATTGGGCTCTAAAAACGCCCAGGCAGTAATTGCCAGTGCGTTTTGATTGCCGCTTTTCCTTTGAAGGGATCTTGACTCTTTTTGTTATATGAAGCGGATGGGCCATCGATAATCACGGACCGGATGGTTTGCCTTGTCGACCGATAGACTCCAATTAGCAGGAGTTGTGACAATCCTTAACTAAAATGGTGACGTCTGAATAGACTGTAAAGGAGCCGCTAGACATAGTCCGTCTTATGATGCCTTTGGCTTACACTTCTTTATGGAGCCATATAAGGAGGCGACAATGCAACAACCTATCGCGACAAACGATGTGAATCTATTTTCTACCCTCGGGGAGAATCAATACTTCGATCGAAAGAGCGCCCGCAAGGATGACAAGGAGATCGCGAAGCATATCAGCGCATTCGCCAACTCGGCGGGAGGCAAGCTTGTTATCGGTATCGAGGATAACGGTGAGGTAACGGGCTTCAAGCGTAATGGCGCGCGCGACATTGAGAATTTTGAGCGCGCTGCACTTACGACCTGCACGCCGACCCCTATTGTCCATAAAGACCGAATCCCCGTGGTCAATTCCTCGGGCGAGGACGATTTCATTCTCGTTTTGGACGTCGATGCCTCGACCAATCACTCTGTTGCTCGCATGAGTGACGGCGAGGTGTTCTTGCGGCAGGACGACAAGAGCGTGAAGCTCAGCCGTGAACAGGTCTACGCCCTCGAGTACGACAAGGGGCAGAGAATCTTCGAGGACGAGCTTATCGAGGATTCCTCCCTAGATGACGTGGACCACGAGGTGCTTGATCGCTACAAAAAGATTCTTGGAACCGAAGTTTCCGACGACCAGGTTCTTAGAAGTCGCCGTTTCATGCGTGACGGAAAGCTGACTGTTGCCGGAGCCCTGCTATTCGCGCGGGATCCGTCCGCAATAATGCCGCAGGCCCGAGTCCGTGTCCTGCGCTATGATGGCGTCAAGATGGAGACGGGTGAGCGTCTCAACATCACGAAAGAACGAAGCTTCTGTGGGCCGCTGCCCAAGGTTATCCAAGACGCCTACGAACTCATTTCGAGCATGCTCCGCGAATTTCAGTTCCTGGGGGCCGACGGGAAATTCCAGACCGTCCCCGAGTATCCTGAGTTCGCTTGGTTCGAGGGTCTGGTCAACGCGGTGACGCATCGCGACTACTCGTTCCGCGGCGACTATATTCGGGTCTCGATGTTCGACGACCGTTTGGAAATTGTCAGCCCGGGTGCGCTTCCCAATATCGTGACGCTCGACAACATGAGGACCACTCGTTACTCGCGCAACCCACGCATCGCACGCACGCTGGTCGAGTTCGGTTGGGTCCGAGAGCTAAATGAGGGTGTCAAGCGCATTTATACCGAGATGCAAAACTTCCTACTCAACGACCCGGTCTACACGGAGCCTGATGGGGCGAGGGTCCAGCTAACGCTTGAGAACAATATCGTTGCCAGAACTGTTAGGAGAAGCGAGGCTCTTGAGGACAAAGTGTCGCCCGAGGTAATCGCCTCGTTGGGAGAGTATGAGCTCGCCGCCGTCAGGTTGGCCTTCGCAAACGGAAGGGTAACAGCAAGGGAACTTGCGACGTACATCGGGAGAAATCGCCGCACAGCAAGCCGAGTGCTTGGCAAGCTAATCGAGGAGGATGGGCTGCTCGAATGGCATGGCTCCTCTCCCAACGACCCAAAACAGTTCTACACGATAAGATAGGGTGATCGCTCTATGTCGCACCTCTGTCGCAGTAATGTCGCACCTCTGTCGCAGTAATGTCGCACCTCTGTCGCAGCGGCGTTAATGGCCCGAGGGGCTGTTCTTCTGTCGCTTTCCCGCGGGCGGCTTATTTGGTGTGCGTCAGTAAGGCGTGAACTAGGGAGCTGTCGCTGACCAAATCTCATCTCGGACATGACGGTCCTTTTCCGGACATTCGCGGACAATGTCCGGAAACGGGCTGAAATGTCCGGAATGGCGAGGCTGTCCTACGCTCGGGTTGCCGCGGTGTGGCCCTCGGTATGACGGCGGGGCGATGTCATCGGACCGGCCGCGTTGACGGATGGGAAGTTAAGGAAAGTTAGGGCGGTCTTGAGGGGATGCGTATCCGCAGCCCGAAGCCCTGTCCATCAGTAATAGAGAGCTGCTTGTCCTCTTTTGGAAAGTTACGGAAAGTTGGGCTACCCCTTACCTTAGGCCCAGTATGGGGAGTAGCGCATGTGGCGCGGTGCCGTATCGGCATCGAAGGGCTTTGCGCCCACGGCGTCTCGAATGATCTTGCTCGCTTGGGAACTCTTCGATGTCTCGAGACCGAATACGCGCCGTACGGTAAGCCGAGTGCTTGGCAAGCTGATCAAGGAAGACGGGCTGCTCGAATGACACGGCTTCTCCCCCAACGATTCAAAACGGTTCTACACGATAAGATAGGGCGGTCGCTCTATGTCGCACCTTTGTCGCAGTAATGTCGCACCTCTGTCGCAGTAATGCCGCACCTTGGCCGCGGCGGCTTCGATGGCCCAAAGGGCTGCCCCTTTGTCACTTCCTCGCGGGTAAGTAATGTTGGCGTGCGCCGTCGTGGCGCGAACCGGGGCGCTCTACTGGGGAGCTGGGGCTTTACTAGGGAACTGCCGTTGGCCAAATCCCATCTCGGACATGACGATCCCGTTTCCGGACATTCGCGGACAATGTCCGGAAACGGGCTAAAAATGTCCGGAAAGGGGCTGAAATGTCCGGAATGGCGGAGCCGCCCCACGCTCGGGTTGCCGGGCGTGGCCTCCGATATGACGGCGGGGCGATGTCATTGACCCGTTTGCTTTTCCGCTCGGGTTCTGCTCTCAGCCTCTCAAACAAAATCTCAATCTGTAACATCTAGACCCGATTTGGGCGGCTAGGTGTTACAGATCGAGATATACCGGTGGGTTGGGTCCCGTTTGTCTAAATCTGTAACACGAGGGACGGATTTTGCCGAGTTATTGTTACAGATTGAGATTTTCTGGCAGGCGGGTTTGGTTTGTCTCGATCTGTAACAGGGAGGGGTCAAAAGTGGGCCTAGCTGTTACAGATCTAGACTGTTGAGGATGGGTTGAGAGGAATGTCTCGATCTGTAACAGTAAGACCCGGGTTTGCCGCGTAACTGTTACAGATTGAGATAAACCGACGGGCCGTCCCACCCCCATCCACCTGCCGCCACTTGATATTCGCCGATTTCCGTTGCGCCACTGTGCTCCCATGCCATATCCTCTAGACAACTACGCGGCACCATCGCCGCCGCGCCTACAAGAGAGGAATGTCCATGACCGCACCTGCATCCAAGCTGCTCCAGCCCATTACGGTTGGCCCCCTTGAGCTCAAGAACCGCATTATGTTCCCGCCGCTGACCACCGGCTACGAGGAGCGCGACGGTTCCATTGGCGAGCGCAGCCTGGCTTTTTACGAGCGCCTGGCCCGTGGCGGCGTGAGCTACATCGTCATCGGCGACGTCGCTCCCGTCATGACCGCAAGCCCCACGCCCAAGCTGGCGACCGACGCCCAGATCCCCACGTTTAAGGCCCTGGCCGACGCCGTCCACAAGCACGGCGCCAAGGTCGCGCTGCAGCTGTTCCACCCCGAGTACGACGTGCCCGGTGTCGGCCGCATGGTCATGGGCTCCATGGCTGCCGCCAAGGCCGCGCAGGAGGCCAAGGCCGCCGGCGACGAGGAGACCTTTGCTGCCAAGATGGCCGAGTCCAACGAGATCCGCAATCAGGCATACGCCAAGCTGCACCACGACATGCAGCACTTTGTGAACGAGGCCAGCGTAGAGCAGCTCACCCAGATCAAGGAAGCCATTGCTGCCTCGGCCGCTCGCGCGCAGCAGGCCGGGATCGACGCCATCGAGGTCCACGGCGACCGCCTGGTGGGTTCGCTGTGCTCGGCCATCCTCAACCAGCGCACCGACGAGTACGGTGGCTCATTCGAGAACCGCGTTCGCTACGCGCTCGAGGTCGTCGCCGCCATTAAGGAGGCCGCGCCGCAGCTGATGGTGGAGTACAAACTCCCCGTGATCATGGAGAACCCCGACGGCACGCCGCGCGGCAAGGGCGGCCTGCAGCCTGACGAGGCCTGCGAGTTTGCCAAGCTGCTGGAGGGCGCCGGCATCGATATGATCCAGGTCGCGCAGGCCAACCACACCGGCAACATGGGCGACACCATTCCGCCCATGGGCGCCATGCCCTACAACTGGACGCTGCCCGTGGCCGAGCGCGTCAAGGCCCTGGTTTCCGTGCCGGTGGCAACCGTCGGCCGTGTTGTCTCGGTCGAGGCCGGCGAGAAGATCCTGGAAGACGGCTCGGCCGACATCATCGCCTATGGCCGCTCGCTCATGTGCGACCCCGACATTGCGCTGAAGGCTGCCACGGGTGAACCCATCCGCGAGTGCCTCAACTGCAACAAGGGCTGCGTCGATGCGATTCAAAACCGCAAGTACATCTCGTGCGTGCTCAATGCCGAGAACGGCGACGAGGCGACCATCGCCATCAAGCCGGGCGAGGGCGACAAGAAGATCGCCGTGGTGGGCGGCGGTATTGCCGGCCTGGAGGCCGCACGCGTGGCGGCCAAGCGCGGTTACGACGTGACCGTCTACGAGGCGAGCGATCATCTGGGCGGCCAGATTGTGCTGGCGGCCGCGCCTCCGCGCAAGGACGAGATCATGCGCTCGGTCGAGTACTACGAGAAGATTCTGCCTGGCCTGGGCGTGAAGGTTGAGCTCAACCATGCCGCTACCGCTGAGGACCTCAACGCCGCCGACGCTGCGATTGTGGCTGTGGGCGCGCACGACGTGGTCATCCCCGTTCCGGGTGCCGACTCGGACAAGGTCGTCTCGAGCTGGGACGTGCTGGCCGGCAAGGTGGAGCTTACGGGCCGCGTCGCCGTCATTGGCGGTGGCCTGGTGGGCACCGAGACTGCCGAGTACCTGCTGCAGCGCGGCTGCGAGGTGGCGATCGTGGAGATGCTCGACAAGATTGCCGCGGGCGAGTCCGAGACCATTCTGCCGCTGATTATGAGCGACTTTGCAGAGCACAACGTGGAGCAGCACGTGAAGACCCGCCTGACCGCCATTACCGACGAGGGCGTGGAGGCCATTCGCACTACCGAGGACGGCGCCGAGGAGCCGGTAAAGATCGCCTGCGATTACGTGGTGATGGCCGTGGGCTCCAAGGCCAACGCGTTTGACCTGGATGGCGTGACGGTGCCCGTGACCTGCGTGGGAGACTGCTCGGGCGAGCGCACCGCCGACATCGCGAGCGCCATTCGCACGGCGTATCACGCGGCCAACGAGCTGTAGCCAACATCGCGGTGGGGCGGGGCGGTAGCACGGATCCGCCTCGCCCGGCTGCGTCCCATCGGGTTTCAACCGGGGCGGGGTCTGCAAGCGCAGCGGGTCCCGTCCTTTTTGTTTTGCTCGGGTGGATGGCAATGCGCGGTAATCATGAGGAGTGAGGCGTCACTGCCCTGCAGGCCGCTCAAAATTATTGGGGGAGGGGTTAATAATTATTCCCTCTAGACCAAAGGACATAAAGAGATGCCAATTTTGTTGGCAAACGAATGACGATTAGCTGCGAGCTAGCTACCAGCGTAAATAATCGATAAAGAAACGTCGTAAATAGGTGTCAAATGCCCAGATAATGCCGCGTCTATTTTAATTAACTGCTTTGAGCAAACAGCAAAATGCTACTATCTAGCATGCACGTAAGAAAGCAGATTAACGGTTAAGGCTAAGAAGTGGCAGGTATGTCGGAAGCAACTAGGACTCGCACGCATGCGCCCGAGGTTAGGCAGCGTGCCGTCGAGATCCTCCAAGAGGGGGTCGGTCACCGCGCCCTCGCTGCAAAGCTCGGCATTCCCCAGGCCACGGCTCGTCAGTGGGCCCGTGCATATGCCGTGGGCGGTGCCGACGCTGTGCTCAACGCGGGCGCTCGCCATCACACCTATTCGTACGACGTAAAGCTCGCCGTGGTTAAGGACCGTCTGGAAAACGGCCTGACGGTTCGCGAGGCCATGATCAAGCACAAGATCCCCAGCGAGTCTTCGGTCAAGGCTTGGTGCCGCCTGTACCGCGACGGCGGCGAGGCGGCGCTGGTCGATAAGCCGCGGGGTCGCAAGCCGCGCGTTAAAAAGGCGGAATAGCGAACGGGATGGTGCGCCCACGGGGGCGCATTTTTCTTGCCGCCCCTCTGCTCCAATGCGGACGTGCCCTTGCCCTGTACGCCTAAAACTCCCCAGTTGACCGAAAACCTGCCGCCGCTACTCCTCAATTGAGCTATAACGTTAAACAATTGCAGCGTTTTTGCATGGGGGAGTGATGGTATGACGCTACTGTATTTCCTTACCCTGTTTCCGCTGGTACCGGCGCTGGGCATGCTGCTCGCGCGCGGTGACCGCGCCCGCGATGCGGTGGGGCTCATAGGTTCCGGCATTATTATGGCGGTGACAGTTGTAGTCGCCGTCATGTTTTTTGGCACGGGTCCGCAGAGCTTTGAGGTTGCCCCCGGCACCTCGCATGTGCTCTCGATCATCAGCTCCGTCATCGATGTCATCCTGTGCGCCGTCATCCTGTACAGCGCGTACAAATATAGGAACGCGCTCACCACGGTGCTCGGCATAGTCCAGCTGGTGGGCTCCGTTACCTTTGCTGTCATGACGCTGCCTGCGGCCGAGGCTGTCACCGCAACGCCGCTCTACCTGGATTACATGAGCGCGATCATGGTCCTCGCCGTCGGCATCGTCGGCAGCCTTATCTGCGTGTATGCCCTGGGCTACATGAAGGACTTCCAGGCCCATGACGAGCACGAGGCCGCGCTGCGCGGGCAGACCGCGCCCGACCGACGCCCGCAGTTCCTGGCGCTCATGTTCTTGTTTCTCTCGGCCATGTTTGTCATCGTGACGAGCGACAACCTCGAGTGGCTGTTCTGCGGCTGGGAAATCACCACCGTGTGCTCGTTCCTCATGATTGGCTACACACGCACGCCCGAGGCCATCAAGAACGCCTTTACCCAGATCATCCTCAACATGCTGGGCGGCATCGCGTTTTTGGCCGGACTCATGTACCTGCACGTTAACGGCATGCCGCTGACCATCTCGGGCATGATCGAGCTTTCCGGCGCCGGAACCGCGCAGTCCGCGCTGCTGGTGATGCCGGTCATCCTGCTGTCGCTCGCCGCGCTCACCAAGGCCGCGCAGATGCCGTTCCACACCTGGCTGCTCGGTGCTATGGTTGCCCCCACTCCCACGAGCGCCCTGCTGCACTCGTCAACCATGGTCAAAGCCGGCGTGTTCCTGATGGTCAAGCTGAGCCCGCTCTATGCCATCTATCCCGTGACTGGCTTTATGGTCACGAGTGTGGGTGCCATCACGTTTTTGCTCGCTGCCCTCATGGCCATCTCGCAGAGCAACGCCAAGCGCGTGCTCGCGTACTCCACCATTTCCAACTTGGGCCTCATCAGTGCCTGCTTGGGTGTCGGCGCGCCCGAGGCCGTATGGGCGGCCATCTTCCTGATTCTGTTTCACACGGTGGCAAAGTCGCTGCTGTTCCTGTGCGTGGGCACGGCCGAGCATCATATCGGCAGCCGCAATATCGAGGACATGGACGGTATGTTCAGCCGCATTCCGCACCTGACGCGTCTGATGATGCTGGGCATCATGGGCATGTTTGTGGCGCCGTTTGGCATGCTCGTGTCCAAGTGGGGTGCCCTGGTGGCGTTTGCGCAGACCGGCAACGTGCTCATGATCATGGTGCTTGCCTTTGGCTCGGCCGCGACGTTTTACTTCTGGGGCAAGTGGCTTGCCAAACTTTCGGGCGTCGACCCCACGGCTCAAAACGTTGAGGGTAATGTCCATAAGACCGAATGGATGGCGCTCAACACCATCGCCGCGCTGCTGATTCTGTGCTGCGTAGCCTTCCCGCTCATCTCGAGCGGTCTGGTGTCGCCTTACCTCGCCATGGTGTTTGGCCGCGTGCCGTACGTTATCGGCAAGGACGCAATGTATCTGATGGTGGTTATCGTGGCGTTTATCGCCGTGGTGCTGCTGACTTCATTCCGCGTGAGCAATAAGCCGCACGTCAACGTGTACCTTTCGGGCGTTGGAACCGAGAACTACCGTCATTTCCGCGGCTCGATGGGACACGAGGTGAAGGCCGAAAAGCGCAATTGGTACTCGGAGGACGCCCTTGGCGAGAAGCGTATTGGCCCCGCGGGTAGCGTCGTGTGCTGCAGCATTATCTTGTTTGCGCTGCTGTGTTGCGCGTGGATTGGGCCCGAGCGGCTTGCCATGAGCGCGCCCTCGGTGCTGCGCGGCAAGTATTTTGAAGGTTCGGGCGTCTTGGGCATTTTTATTGGTACCGTGGCGTTTGCCTTGCTGGCGCCGCTTGTGGGCGGTTTGATTGACGGCCTTGACCGCAAGCTGTCCGCTCGCATGCAGGGTCGCGTGGGGCCGCGTCTGCTGCAGCCCTTCTACGACGTTGCCAAGCTGCTGCGCAAAGCCCCTGCCAGCGTAAACACCATGGACGATACCTACATGGCGTGCGCGCTCATCTTTACCGTCGTGGGCGGCGGCATCTTTGTGTCGGGCTCCAACACGCTGCTGTGCGCCTTTATGGTGACGCTCGCCGCGATCTTTGTGGTGCTGGCGTCCGCCTCGACGCAAAGCCCGTTTGCCCAGGTTGGCGCTGATCGCGAGCTGCTGCAGGTTATGAGTTACGAGCCCGCTGTTCTGCTGATGAGCGTGGGCCTGTACCTTGCCACCGACAGCTTCGATTCTATCGCCGTGACGGGGCAGTCGGCCCCCATCATCGTGTGCAGCGCGCCCATTTTTCTCGCGCTGCTCGCGGTGCTTACCATCAAGCTGCGCAAGTCGCCGTTCGACCTTTCGTACTCGCATCACGCGCATCAGGAGATCGTCCAGGGCGTCGCCACCGAGATGAGCGGCGGCACGCTGGCCAAGATGACCCTTATGCACTGGTGCGAGACCGTGCTGTTTTTGATGTGGGTGGGCATGTTCTTTGTCTGGGACAATCCGGTGAGCTGGCTGGTCGCCCTGGTCGTGATGGCCGCGACGTATTTTGTCGAGGTCCTGATCGACAACACCTTCGCACGCAGCACCTGGCGCAGCTGCTTTAAGCTCGGCTGGGGCGTGGCGCTGGTGTTTGGCCTGCTCAACCTTATGCCCATCCTCGTCGACGTGTTTATTTAGGAGGCGGCATCCATGGATCATAAAATGTCGCGCTCGCCGTGGGTTATTCATTACGACGGCTCGAGCTGCAACGGATGCGATATCGAGGTGCTGGCCTCGCTCACGCCGCTGTTCGATGCGGAGCGCTTTGGCGTGGTCAACACCGGCAACCCCAAGCATGCGGACATCTTTTTGGTGACGGGGTCGGTCAATGCCCAGAACCTGCCCGTCGTGCGCCAGATCTACAACCAGATGCTCGAGCCCAAGTGCGTGGTGGCGTGCGGCATCTGCGCGTGCTCGGGCGGCGTGTTCCGCGATGCGTATAACGTGATCGGCGGCGTGGACCGCGCGATTCCCGTGGACGTGTACGCGCCCGGGTGCGCCATTCGCCCCGAGACCGTGATCGATGCCATCGTGGAGGCGTGCGGCATTCTTGATCAGAAGGAGGCCGTGATGCGCGCCGGTGGCGATCCGCTCACCGTGGGCGGCGCCGCTACCTGGGACGGTGGCGTTGAGCTGGGCGAGGACGGGTTTGTGGCTGCGGGGGTCGGCGACGCCCCTGCCGGGACGCCCGCCGCGCCCGCCGCTGGCGACGCACCCGCTGGGACGCCAGCCGCTGCAAAGGAGGCCGAGTAATGCAAAAGGCAATCTATACCACCGTCGGGATCGATGAGCTGTTGCCGCATGTGCAGGCGCTCAAGGGTGACGGCGCGCGCTTTGTGCAGATGCATGCCGAGCGCTGTGTGGACGACGGATCGTATCGCCTGGTCTATACATTTATCAACGTCCGCGCTGCGCAAGAACAGATCGCGCGGGACGGAAACTATGCGATTGAGAATCTGGTGGTCGAGGGTATTGACCAGCACCAGGAGATTCCGTCCATCAGCTCGTACTATCCGGCGGTGTTCCCGTTTGAGAACGAAGCACACGACCTATTTGGTCTTGCCATCACCGACATGCAGATCGACTTTAAGGGCTTTTTCTACCAGGTCTCGACTGCCGAGCCCATGAGCGTCATCACGCCCGAGGTGAAGGCCGCGCGAGAGAAAGCCATGAAGGTCCGCGCCGCCGCCGAGGCCAAGGCGCGCAAGGCCGCGGCCGAAAAGGCCGCCGCGGCTGCGGCTGCTGCGGGAGAGGGCGCCGCGGGCGCTGGCGATGCTGCGGGCGCTGCCGTCGCTCAGCCCGCTGCGGCTGCCGGCTCCGATGCTCAGCGCGATGAGGCTGCCGCCAGGGCCGCGCTCAAGGCTGCCGAGATGGAGGCAAAGCTCGCCGCCATGGATCCCGAGAAAGCGGCCAAGGTCCGCGCGGCGCTTGCCGCCAAGGCCGCCCGCGACAAGCAGAAAAAGGAGGCGTAAGGTCCATGGCACATCGCTCCGTTATTCCGTTTGGCCCGCAACACCCGGTGCTGCCCGAGCCGCTCCATCTGGACTTGGTGATCGAGGACGACCGCGTTATCGAGGCAATTCCGCAGATCGGCTTTGTGCACCGCGGGCTCGAGAAACTCACCGAAAAGCGTGACATGCACCAGTTTGGCTACATCGCCGAGCGCATCTGCGGCATCTGCGCCGTGGGCCACAGCTGCGGCTATGCTAGCGCCTGCGAACGCATGCTCGGCATCGAGGTGCCCGGTCGCGTGCAGTATATCCGCACCATTTTGCACGAGCTTTCGCGCATCCACTCGCATCTGCTGTGGCTGGGCCTGCTCGCCGATGCCTTTGGCTTCGAGGCGCTGTTCTATCGTTCGTGGACCCTGCGCGAGCAGATTCTCAAGATCTTCGAGAGCACTTGCGGCGGCCGAGTGATCCTTTCGATTAACGAGATTGGCGGCCTTAAGCACGATATTGAGGACTCTGAGCTGGCGGGTATTGTGCAGACGCTCGATGCCATGCGTCCCGACTACGAGGCCCTGGTGCATACGTTTTTGGACGACAACAGCTGCGGCGAGCGCCTGCATGGCGTGGGTGTGATCAGCAAGAAGGACGCGCTTGATCTGTCGATGGTCGGCCCATTCGGGCGCGCTTCGGGCGTGGATTACGACGTGCGCATGTTCGGCGACGGTGCCTATGCGGACCTGGCCGCGTTTGAGCCTATCGTGGCGACCGACGGCGACTGCTATGCCCGCTGCCAGGTGCGTTGTGCCGAGGTCATGCAGGCCATGGACATCATTAAGGAGCTTGTGGGCAAGATTCCGCACGACGGCATCGGCGGGCGCACCAAGCTCACCCCGGCTGACGGCGCGCGTGGCGAGGTTGTGATTGAGCAGCCGCGCGGCGAGGCGTACTACTATGTACGCGGCAACGGCACCAAGAACCTGGACCGCTTCCGCGTGCGAACGCCGACGTCGCAAAACCTGGCGGGTCTGACGCATGCGCTGCGGGGCGTGCTCCTTGCCAACGTGCCCATGATTATCCTGACCATCGACCCCTGCATTAGCTGCACGGAAAGGTAGGCGCGGCATGAGTTTGCTGACATTTGCCAAGACGGCCTTGGGTTCTATGGTCAAGCAGCCGGTCACGGTGTGCTATCCGCAGGAGAAGCTGACGGCGCCCGAGCGCTTGCGCGGGCATATCGTCAATGACATGGATGTGTGCATCTGCTGCGGCATGTGCGCGCGGCGCTGCCCGGCGGGCGCGCTCGCGGTCGGTCGCAAAGGCGGTACCTGGTCGATTGACCCGTACGCCTGCGTGGTATGCGGCGAGTGCATCGAAAGCTGCCCCAAACACTGTCTGAGCATGGACACCGCCCGCACTCCAGTTGCGGTGGACAAGACTCCCACGGTAGAAACCAAACCGGAATAGCGCTGGAATAGAGCTGGAATAGGGGCCGGTGGGGCAAAATTGCCCCGCCGGCCCCGCGCTTAAGGATCGCGTGCCGAATGTTGGTGTAAGGGGCCGCTTCCCTGGCCGTAGAAAGCAGG
>CABSAN010000038.1 GCA_902475785.1 uncultured Collinsella sp. | reverse complement strand
TCGAGGCTCCCTCGCGTGCCCGGCCGCGGGCGGCTCCCGGGGCGGTCGCCGCCGTCATTTCCTGCCGCTCCTCGACTCGATGTAGGCGTCCACGGACGTCCTCGAAACTAGGAGCTTCCTTCCGAGCCTGTACGAGTCGATCTCTCCCGACCAGATGAGGTCGTACGCCTTGTTTCGGCTCGCCCTCATGTACTCCTGCATCTCGATCACCGTCATCCATTTGTCCCGATCTTGGCTTCCCTCGGGCGCGGCGCATTCGGCTGTGCGTGCCATGGTTCCTCCAATCTTCCCGTGCGGCACCGCGCGAGGACACCGCACGACACCGTGTGCCTTTTCGTCTGCGCGATGATTGAACCGCCTGATGGCGATTAGCGCGCACGGCGGGAGTGGAGACGGGTCGAGGTGGGTCGAGGTGGCTGGGCCTTCACGAAACGGTCATGAGTCGCGTGCCTTAGCTGCGAGCTAAGTCCCTGAAAAGTAAAAGGCGCCCATGCGGGCGCCTGCCTAGGAGCGATGTTCGTTCGGTTGTGGTTGGAATGCTTCTCTTCCGCGGTGCTGTCGTCCGGGGTCCGGCATCTGTCGTTCGCCTCTTTTGTCGTGTTTGGTGTTGCGTGTTCTGCGAGCGACCTTGCACAGGTTTTCAGCCCGTTGCCTCAGGTGCACCCGGGTAAATGGTACCCACCCGCTGGGACATGGTTCGCCATAGCTAGCGTTTTGACAATGGGAGGCAGGCGAGCGGCGTAGACATTGGCGCCGAATCAGAAGCAAACGATGCCGCCTATCTCAACCCTGTGTCTTTCGATGGTTTTTGCCGCCAGCAGTTATCACCCGGTAGAAAGTAAAGCCGTCTTCGTTTTGATAGGCCTGGAGTGTTGAATCGGTGCCACGAAGGGCATCTTCCAGTGCGGCGATTATCTCGCTTCCTTTCCCAGGTGAGGGTTCATTTGCCAATTCGGCCAAATAAAGACTTGCGAGGTTTGCATAGTCCTGTGGCGTCATGATGCTTGAATTGGATTCAGGGGTCGCTCTTTTTGTGGGGGAAGCCTCGTAAAGCGCGGCCGCTTTTGCATAATTCTTCGGTATCCATCTGCCGAATAGATACTCCCTTGCAAGGCGCAGTTTCATCGAGGGAGATTCCATTTCGGAAAGAATAGCATTGCCCCTATCGGCTGAGGCGTTCGAAATCAAGCCACGCAAATGTAATCCGGCATACTGGATTCGTTGATACCACATAAGGCCATCTACGCCCCGTTTTTCAAAATAGTAGGCTGCCTTTTCGTAGTCGACAGGAGTGATTTCATCACCTGAATAATACGCATCCGCGAGGTTCGATGCTGCGAGTGTAAATCCTTCGGCCACTAATGCCTCATTGAAGCTGTGCCAAAGGTGGAAGGACGCGCGAGAGTCGTTAGGGAGTTTGCAGATCCATTTCGGAAATGCGGCGCCGTAGGCATTCAGGGGATCGCGAGATGTCGCTATGTCATGCGCCTCGGTTTCCGCTTGTCGTTTTAGCTCCGCTATTTGTCCATAGCGCGCATCGTATTCCTCCCTGTTCCTTTCTCGCGTCTCTCGGATCATCTTGATGGACTCTTCGAAATACTCCTTGTAATGGCTTTCCTTCAGCGAGCTATTTGCGCTCTTCACAAAAAGCTCCATGCGGTCAAGGGCCTCGCATGACCACGGTTTGACGTACTCCATGGGTTCGTTTGTCGATTCGTGCGAATCGTAGTTTTTGTCATCAACGATTTTTACGAAGAGCTCGTATTGCTCTTTAGAGAGCCATATGCCCAAGGGGTGAATGTGCAGGACGATCGTTCGCAGCGCGGTTAGGTCCCAGCTGCCCATGTCCATTTTCTCGAGACCAACGCGGTCAAGTGGCGCGGTTACCGCGTCATAGCTAGGCTTAAAGCGAGGGTTCTCGTCGCCCCTGCGGCGCGCCTCGTCGCAAATGGATTCAACCTGCCTTGTCCAGCTTTCACTATCCGGGCACCTTTCTTTGACCCATAGCTTTAAATACTCTTGGATTATTCTCGTCGCGGTCTTTTTTACGTTGTAGATAATCTGGCTACTGTCGTTCATCTCTGCTCCGTCCCGCAGGTCAAAGCCTTTAAAAGGGTGTCTTTGCTCTCCGAATCGAGTCGATTGGGGTTGTTTTCTCGTTGGCGGCTTTTCAGGCCAATTGCAAAATAGCAGCCTCCAGTGCGGCTTTATAGCCCTCTGCGGCCGCTTCGTAATCTCGCATATAGGATCCGAAGTCGGAGGCGGCGGCATTCGGGAAGCTCCCGACCCATCGTTTTCCCTTCGGCTTCGCCAGCTTCACCGCGCCGCCCATTCCGAATAGCCACCTGAAAAAAGTGGGTGACAGCATCACGTTGACGCAGGCGTAGCCGACGACGTTGTCTCCGCCGCTCTCGTCGATATGGCAGAACTTGAGGTCGTGGCCGAACCTTTCGTAAACGTACTTGGCATGACTGCCGGAGACTTTGAGGAACAGCGTCCTGGCGGTGTCCGAGCCGAACATGTCGATCCGCTGGCGCGTGTCCGCGACAACCCGCGTCCTCAGCGCCTCGACCTTTTCATAGTCCGACAGCGGCTTTCCGGTGACAACTGGGTCTACGATATCGTCTAGTCGGTGGAAGTAGGGGCTTGAGGAACCGCTTTCGTCGACATGCATGATCTCGAGGTAGTATCTGCCGAAGCTGAACACGATCGCCACCGGGTCCTCCTCGTACGGCCCGATTTTTACGATTGATCCATTCATCAGGTGAACCTGCTTCTTGAAGGCCATCCTTTCGTTCGTTCGAATCGCTCGAGATGCGGCATGGAGGACGCTGAAAATCGCGTCAGTGTCCTTGCCGGCCTTGCGGTCGACGAACACGGTCTCCACGCTTTCGTCGACGTCGTAGTCGGAAGAGAATGCAAGCACCTTCGAGGAGATTTCGTCTTTCTGCCCCTCGCCGATGAAGGAGCTCGTCCCAAGCACGTCCGAGATGAGAATCGCCTCCCCGGACGACAAGGGCTTGTTCACGGCCCTGAACCCGACGTTCTCGCCGTGGCCTGGTATCGCTACGCGAATCCCCATTGGCATGCTTTCGCTTATCTGGTGCAGGTCCTTGAGGATGGCGTTCTCCGACGTCGGCTTTTCGGAGCAGATGCCTATGACGCGTGCGATTTCCGATGCGGATATGCCCGTTCTCTCGTCAGTGAATCGGACGAGAAGGTCGAGGGCGGACAGGATCCTGCTTCTCGATGTGCCGCTCGCTGCGAATCCGGATTCCTTTAACTCGGAGATCTCCTCCTCGGTGAATGTCCTAGACATGGCAGGCCCTCCATAAACAGCATTATTACCTATGAAATTGTAGGTAATCAAAGCCTGTCAGAGGAGACGAAATTCCGATGGCGGTTGAAAATAAGGGCCGAAGCAATGGAAAAGAGCGAAGGAGACAACCATGAACAATGCTAGACAGGCGGTAGGCATCCCGACGATTTCGCCAATCGAAGCCGTAGCGGAGATAGCGTGCGATGACGGAAAGAAGGCCCTCGGCTTTTCGTCGGAACAGCTGATTGCCGCTTGCGGCCTGGTTTTGATGGGCGTCGTGATTTTAGCCGTGTCGAACTACAGCCTCGCCATCGCCAAGGGGGATTTCAGGCTAGACCTGCGCCCTGCGTACTAGGCGATACACCCACGCGAAAACAATAACCGCTGTTGTGGGGTGCAACGCCGGCGACGCGCGCCAAAGAATCAACGCTCGATTTAAATGATAGGAGACCATATGGAACGCAGCGATTTTCCCGAAGTTGGCACCAGGTTGACGTACGGGGATCGCCTCCCCGTACGTCAACTTTACCTCAATGGTCGACCTTACGGCCTTTACCCGTGAGGATCAAAATGAAGCCATTGAGTCGGTGCTCAACACTTACGCCGTTCGATATGGCGATGACTATGCGGCCTCGGGCTGGGGTGCCTCGCCTCCTGCATAGCGATCTTCCTCGCGGCGCTCACCGTGGCGTGGGCGGCAGCGGGACGCGCCATGCGACCGGTGGCGGAGGCCGCGGCGCAGGAGCGCGCGTTTGTTTGCACCGCCTCGCACGGCCTCGTCACCCCGCTCATGGTGGTGACCGCGAACTGCGACGTGTTTGAGGCGGAGGCATCCGATCAGGCCGGCCTTGCGTCCTGGGTCGCCAACATCCGTGCAGCGGCGGACGAGATGACGACTCGCATCGCCGACATGCTCATGCACATGGGCGGCGACTAGCCAGGGCGATTCCCGCAACGGGCATTATTATCCGGGAAGCGTTTGATTGCGAGGCACTCCGGTGTGAGGGCCTGAGTCGTTAGGCCCTCACAGGGGGACCGCGATGGTGGCCACCGCGCCGCCCGAGGGGCTGTTGGCGAGCGAGACGGAGCCCCCGTGGGCGCTCGCGGCCTCGGAGGCGGCGTGGAGGCCGAGCCCGTAGTGGCGGCCTCCGTCGCGCGAGGAGCGGGAGGAGTCGTCTGTGAAGAGGCGCTCGCAGCCGCGTTCGAGGGCGGCGGGAGAGAAGCCCGGTCCGTCGTCGGACACCTCGATGACGAGGTGGCCGCCCTCGACGTCGCAGGAGACCGCCACGCGCGAGCGCGCGTGCTCGGCGGCGTTGGCCACGAGGTTCGCGGCGGCTCGCGCCAGGGCGGTTCGGTCGAGCGGGGCCTCGGGCGCGCCCGCGACAGCAGGGCCCGTGGCCGCGTCGAGCGTCACGCCTCGCGCCCGGGCGATCTGGGCGGCCTCGGCGAGGACCTGCTCGCAGAGCTCGGCCGGCCGCATGGGGGCCCTCTCCGCCCCGCCGGACCCGCGCGAGGCCTCGATGAGCAGGCGCACGTAGCCGTCGAGCCTTTCGACACTGCCGGCTATGTCGCGCGCGGCGGCCGCGAGGTCGGCGTCTTTCTCGTCTTCCAGCTCCTCCGCCACGAAGTCGGCGTTGGCGCGCAGCACGGTGAGCGGCGTCTTGAGGTCGTGGGCGAGCGACGCCACCTGCTCGCGCTGCCCCCGCTCCGCGGCCCAGCGGGCTTCGAGCGACTCGGCGAGGGAGGCCCGCATGGCGTCCATCGCGGCGAGGACGTCGTTCACCTCGCGCACGTTGGTGCTGCCGACCGCGAAGTCGAGCTCCCCCGCGCCGACGCGCTCCGCCGCCTCCGCGAGCGGCGCCATCTTGCGCGAGATCACGCGGCTCGCGCGGCGCGCCACGAGCGCGAGCGCGAGCGCGCTTCCCGCAGCGGCGCCGACGAGCATGAGGTTCTGCGGGTTGGGAAGCAGGCCGGCGAGGTCGCGCGAGACCCACTGCGGCAGGTACTCGCTGACGAGTGCACAGGCCCCGCCGCCCTTGAGCGGGAACGCGGCGTAGGTGAGGCCCGAGCCCCCGCCCTCGATCTCCACTGTGCCCGGATCCGCGGCGAGTGCCGCACGGGCCATTTCCGTCGCGTCCTCGAGCCGCGTGCCCTCGAGGTCTGTCATCAGCACGTATCCGTCCTTATTCAGGATGAGGTAGCGGTACGCCGTCGGCACGTCCTGCTGCCCGCAGACGCCGTCGCGTGCCAGGCCCTCCGCGACCTCGCGCGTATTGGCCGGCCCCCAGCTTGCCTCGTAGACGAAGCCCGCGTTGATCGCCGCGGAGAGCGCCATGAACGAGGCGAGCCACGCCGTGGCAACCGCCGCGAACGCGTAGGCGAAGTAGCGCGCGATGACGAAGGAGAGCGGCATGCCCCCGCGACCTCGCGCCCCGGTCCTCAAAGCTGCCACTTGTACCCCATCCCCCAGACGGTCGCGATCGGATCGGCGCCGGCCTCGGAGAGTTTCCTCCGGGCGCGGCTGACCTGCATGGATATGGCCGCGTCGTCGGCGTCGCTCTCCCAGCCGAGCACCGCCTCGCGGATCTGCGCGCGGCTCATGACCTGCCCGGGGTGGCGGGCGAGGTACTCGCAGATGGCGTACTCGGTGGGCGTGAGCGGTACGGCCTCGCCGCCCACGGCGAGGCCGCGCGCCCCGAGGTCGATCCGCACCTCCCCGAAGGAGAGGGCGTGCGAGCGCGGCCGGCGCTCACGGCGTAGATGGGCCGCGACCTTGGCGCGCAGCTCCGCGGCCCCGAAGGGCTTGCGGACGTAGTCGTCGGCGCCCAGGCCGTAGCCGGCCACGGCGTCCTCCTCGGCCACGCGCGCGGTCAGGAATATGATGGGCCCGTCGAAGTCCGGGCGGATCTGCCGCACGAGCTCGAAGCCGTCGAGCCCCGGCATCATGACGTCGCAGAGCACGAGGTCGAAGCGCGAGAGGTCCATCCCCGGGACCGCTGTCGGGTCCGCCGCCTTGACGACCTCATGGCCGTCGCGGCCGAGGACGCGCGCGAGCGCGTCGAGGATCGCCCGTTCATCATCCACTGCCAGTATTCTCGCCATGTTCGACCTCCTGAAACTTCCGTCGGAATTGTACTAGCGCCGCGCTCAGCGGTCCAGAGCCCCGCGCGCAGCCGCGGGCGCCTCGGCCGCATCGCACGCGCGGTAGCGCACGCCCGAGCCGCCGCGCGCCTCGATCTCGAGCCAGCCCTCGCCGTCCGACTCCCGTCCGAAGAAGATGAGCTGGAGCTCTCGGACATTGCCCCTGTCGTCCGCCGCGTCCACCAGGTAGACGTAGTTCGCCCCCGCCCCGGTGGCGTCGGCGTAGGAGCTCGCGTGGCTACCGGGCTCGGGCGCGGGCGCCCACATGGTGATCTCAGGGTTGGGCAGCACGCGGTCGGCGATCGAACGCAGCACCGACCCCCAGCCGGCGTCGAGCAGGGCATTCCCGCCCAGAATGAGCGCTGCGGAGAGGAGGACGAGCACGACGGCGAACGGCTTCCTACGCATCTGCCCTCCCGTCCTCGAAGCGGCAGAACCAGGCGAGAAGGACGGCGGCGGCTGCCAGGGTGAGCACGAGGCCAGCGAGCGCAGTTGTGAGGAGAGGGCCCGCCGCGCGTGCGGCGTCGATGAAGGCCTCCACCCCGAGCGACCCTAGGCGCGCGGGCCAGGCGAGCGGCACCCAGTTCAGGGGCGTCGCCAGGGCACCGGTGAGCTCGCCGGTCATGAGGCCGTGCGCAAGTCCGCCCACTGAGAAGAACGCGAGGAGCATCCCCGCCGCGCCGGCACCGATGGCGGCGTTGCGGCCGAGGCGCAGGGCCACGCCGAGCCCCAGCGCGTAGAGGGGCAGGCTGCCCAGCACGATGCCCGCCCAGGCGGCCGCAAGCGGAGCGGGCCCGAGCGGCAGGCGCCCGGCGACGGCGAGCACGGCCCCGAACACGCCGAGCGCCACGGCCAGCGCGCCCGCGCTGAGCGCCGCAAGGGCGAGCAGCTTCGCCGCGACGGCGCGCCCGCGCGAGGGGACCGCCGTGAGGTTGGCGAGGCGCCCGGCGGCACGCTCCTCGTCCACGGCGAGCCCACAGACGATGGCGGACATGAGCGGCATGAGGGCGCCGAGGAGCTGGACGTAGGCGTCCGCGCCCAGCGCCGGGTCCCATTGGGTAACGGAGAAGTACTCGCCGCAGGCAAGACCGGCTGCCAGGCCGCAGACGAGGTGCACCGCCGTGAGCGGGGAGCGCGCCAGGCGCAGGGCCTCGGAGAGCAGGGCCCGCGGGAGAGTCATGCGCGGCGTCGGGTCGGAGAGTCGTGTCACGGCCATCACCTCTCCTCGGAGCGCGCGAACCAGGCCGCGCCCGCCGCCGTGAGCGCGGCGAACGCGAGCGCGCAGACCGCAAGGCCCGCCAGTGTGAGCATGCCGTCCGCCGCGAGCGCCCTGCCGAGCGCCATGTCCGCCGCGAGTGGCTCGCCGCTCGGCAGCACGGGGATGAAGCTCGTGGGGATGACCATGCTCGCCGACGGCGGAAAGAGCTGCGGCAGCGGCATCAGCGACCAGGCGAACCCACCCACGAGCTGCGTGGCGAGCGGGCAGAAGATGCCCGCGAGCATGCCGAGCCGCGCCGTGAGGAAGAGCCCTGCGGGGATCATCCACGCCGCGGTCACCGTGTTGGCGAGCGCGCAGAGGAGCATCGTGAACGTGCCCGCGGCCGTGAGGCCCTGCGAGGAGAACGCCGATCCCGCGAGGTAGATGCCGAAGACCACGAGGTTCGAGAGCGCGCAGAGCGCGAGGCACCAGAGCGCCTTGGCCCACCAGGCGCGCCCGAGCGGGAAGCCCAGGCCCAGAAGCCCCCGCATTCGCGTGCGCGCGTCCGCCCGCGCGACGCACGCCACCACGAGCGAGAGAGACACGGGCAGGAAGAGCGCGTACCAGTAGTTCCACGCGCTGAAAATCTGCGCGCCCCGGTAGGGCATCGCGCCGAGCAGCGGCATCGGCAGCGCCATGAGCACGGCCAGGCGAACCGGTGCTGCGTGGCGCGACTTCAGGGCCTCGGCGCGCAGGCCCGCGAGCAGGCCGCCTTTCTCGCCCGTCATGCCGCCACCTCCCCGCGCGCTCGACGCCCCTCCTGGCAGACGCTCATGAAGAGTTCCTCGAGGTCCTGCCCGGGCCGAAGCGCATCCTCGTAGGCGAGGCGCCCCCCGTAGATGATGCCGATGGTGTCCGCCATCTGCTGCACCTCGGAGAGGATGTGGCTCGAGACGATCACCGTCGTACCCGCCGCCGCGAACCCGCGGATCTGGTCGCGCAGCTCCTCGATGCCGATGGGGTCGAGGCCGTTGGTGGGCTCGTCGAGCACGAGCAGGCGTGGCCGAGCGATCAGCGCCAGCGCGAGCCCCAGGCGCTGCCGCATGCCCATCGAGAAGCGCCCGGCGCGCTTCTTCCCGGTGTCCGCGAGGTCCACGGCGGCGAGCACCTCATCTACGCGGCTCTCGGGAAGGCCCAGCAGCGTGGTGCGCACGCGCAGGTTCTCGCGTGCGGTGAGGTTGGGGTAGAGCGGCGCCTCCTCGATGAGGCTGCCGATTGCGTAGAGGTCCTCGCGGCGCCAGACGTGCCCGGCAAAGAGGATCTCCCCGGCCGTCGGCCGCAGCATCCCGCAGATCATCTTGAGCGTTGTCGACTTGCCGGCGCCGTTGGGGCCGAGCAGCCCGTACACCTCGCCCTCGCGGATATGAAGGCTCACGTCGGCCACGGCGTCCTGCGCCTGGTCGCCGCGGCCGAAGCGCTTGGTGAGCCCGCGCGTCTCGAGCATGTAACCCATGGGTTCGTCCTTTCTCTTCCGGGCGCGCGGGCCGAGTCGCCGTGCCCGCGCGCCTTACCTTTCGGGTTCACCATCCATGGTGGGGCGCGTTTCTAACGAAGCCGTAACGGCCGTTGGGCTCTTTTGGCGCCAGCCCTTCTCGACCCGTACGCCACTCATGGTATGTTTATCGCGATAACAAGGACGGAGGTGCCCGTGGCACGCAATAAGTACCCGGAGGAGACGGTCGAGAAGATTCTCGACGTTGCCGAGCGGCTCCTCGTGGAGCGCGGCTACGAGCACACCACGATGATCTGAAGAGCAATACGCTAAACCGAAAAAGGTAATCGAAGCCGCGCTTGTGGACTTATCGAGGGTCGAGATTCCCGCCCCATCCATCGGCACCCAGCAGAAGGTCGTCGACATCCTCGACCGCTTCGACTCCCGCACGGCATCGCTGACCGACTGCCTCCCCGCCGAGATCGAGGCATGGAATCAACAATACGAGTACTACCGCGACCGCCTGCTCGACTTCCGAAACTAAGCGAGAATAAGTTATCGGTACGCTTTTTTATAAAATGTAAAAAAGTACCCCCATAACTGATAAAATGGACACTGAAAAAAGGGGTGCATCTTGCGTATATACCGACGTGAAAAGTATCTGAAGCGAATGCGTGGTTTCTACCACGATGACGGGATGATCAAGGTAATCACCGGTGTTCGCAGGTGTGGTAAATCCTGCCTCATGCAATCAATCGCAGATGAACTTGTGGAATCCGGTGTAGCGAGCGACCACATCATCTATATCGACCTCGACTCACGGGAGAACAGGAAGGTCAAGACGACCGATGAGCTCGAAAATCTGATTGACATGTCGACCTCAGCAGACACTGAGGAGACGAAGTACCTCTTCATCGATGAGATTCAGAACGTAGAGGAATTCGAGCTGCTCATCAACGGCTACCGGACAGATGGCGGTTGGTCCATCTTCATTACCGGTTCGAATTCATATCTGCTTTCTGGGCAGCTTGTTACAAAGCTGACGGGTCGCTATATCGAGTTCGAGGTGTTCCCACTCGACTTTGCGGAATATATCGATATGAAGCGTTTTCTCGGCAAGCCTGTCAATGACGTTCTCGTGGGAGAGTTTACCGAGTACCTGACCCTTGGAGGATTTCCCAAAGCGTTGGAGTATGAGGGCGAGGATGAAAAGCGCACCTATATCAAGAGTGTTATTCATGAGATCTTTGAAAAGGACGTCAAACATTCGAACAAGATTAAGAATGTCTCGGTTTTCGATGCCGTCCAGACGTATCTCATCAACAACTTTGGTGCGCCGACGAACCTGAAGAACCTCCTTGCGTACTTCAATGATGTCGAGAAGATTCCCATCAAGCGCGAAACGCTCAATCGGTATATCCAGATTCTTGTTGACGCGAAGATCCTTTATCGCTGCTCGAGGTTCGATCTCAAGTCTCGGCGATCGCTTATCCGCGAAGAGAAGTACTACCTGGCTGATCCCGGCTTCTATTTCGCCATGAACACGGATGCGAGGATTAACTACGGGCCGGCGTTGGAGAACGTGCTCTACCTCTATCTTGCATCGCGCGGGTACGAGCTTTCTGTGGGCCGTATTGGGAAGCTCGAGTGTGACTTCATCGCTCGTAGGCGCAATGCTTACGCCTACATCCAGGTCTCTATGTCGATTGCCGACAGAGGCGTCGAGGAGCGCGAGTACAGGCCGTTCGGCCACATCAGGGATGGGTATCCGCGCTACTTGTTCACGCTTGATCCTCTATTGCAGGAGAGGGATGGCGTCAGGCACCTTAACATGGCGTCGTTTATGCAAGATGGCGGTGATCTTATTTGAGCGGCGGCCAGATTCTTTTGCTCCCTAGTGCGCAAACAGTGCGGGCATCAAATGAGGACCATTGCCTCACGTAGAATCGATAGATTGAGGACTTGTTTTGATGTTGACAAGCTTTTGGCCAGTGACTCCTATCGCCGAGTGGGAATAGCGGAAATAACAGCCTCCGGACCTTTTGGTTCGGAGGCTTTCTTTTTGCATGTCTGCCTAAGACGACTTCTTGCCAAAGCCCCTTGAGATCGGACGGCATTATCGAACGTGCGCGTTTTCGTAGGTGCCCCCAACGACGCATTTGCGAAGTGCTTTATCGGGCAAAGCTACCTCGCGCCCCTTTCCACCGAGCAGGTCGGCGTCTGCAACGTGACGTTTGAGCCCGGCTGCCGCAACAACTGGCACACCCATCACGCCAAAAGCGGTGGGGGACAGATCCTCGTCTGCGTGGCTGGTCGAGGGTTTTACCAGGAATGGGGCAAGCCGGCACAGGAGCTGCGCCCTGGTGGAGTGGTTAACACCGCCCCGGGTGTGAAACATTGGCACGGAGCCGCACCCGACAGCTGGTTCTCCCATCTCGCGCTGGAGGTTCCGGGCGAGGAGACCTCTAGCGAGTGGTTGGAGCCTGTGGACGACGAGGAATACCTTAAAGCAATCATGGCGGATCGCAAAATCCACCTCTGACGACATGACTGTCGAGAGCCGTGCCGACGCCGCGCCTTACCTAGAGGTCGCCTTGCGTGGCAAACACAGGAAGATCCCCGCCAGGCAGAGGATGTCCACGGCTGCCATGAGCAACTGGGGAGGCTCAGCGACGAGGTTCGAGTACGTGCACGCAATGGTGATCACTATGAACGGAACCAGCATCGCCGCGTACAGGAGGCGCCTGCGCGCGCTCCTCTGCATGGCGAACTCCCACGCGCCCGCGCACAGCGCGACGGCCATGTACTCGAGCGCGTCCTTTGCGCTGGATGAGACGTTCGCAAGATAGCCCGCGCTCCCGGACTCAAGTGCGCTATAGGCGGCAAGGGCGGCCGTGTACCCGTAGTAGCCCAGGCACAGGCCGGAAAAGAAGGCCAGAACCCTCCAGAACGCCCTTTTGGGCTCCGTGTTCCTGAATGATATGAGCGCAACTACCACGAATGGATAGATGTCGATGTTGGAGACCAGGAACCTAAATCCTAGATGGGGCGAGTTCAGTTGGTCGGACAACCACGGAACGACCGTCTGGCCCAGGAGGCCCACCAGCGCTGCGAAGACGAATAGTGCAACATACCCGTTCGTTCGTCTGCCACATTGCATGACTGCCGTACCTCCTCTGCATGACGGACAACAAAGCCATGTCATTTGCCAGGTCTATTCAATCGACGCTCGAGCCGTCAACTCGTTTCATTCGACACTTGGAGTCCACGGCGTCGCACACAACGCGGGAGTGCCCGCCAGTTTAGATTGGCGCGTATCAGAAGCGTGTTTGTGTACTCCGGCATCTCGTAGGCTCCGTTTCCTCGCGCAAACGGTTTATCAGCCCAATCGGTGTGCGGTGAGGGCGGTATGCGAACTGTGTCATATGCGGCATTTGAAGAAACCGTGTGGATGGGGGGGCTTCGGCCTCGTCGCACCCATGGGTATCAGTGCAAAACGATGATGGCATCGATTAAGGAGATAACTATGGCAACGTCAACGCTGGACAGTTTTATGAGCCTGCTGTTGGGACGCTTCGACAACCGCGAACAGTTTGAGGCGAAGAAGGCGGCTGGGAAAGTGTTTCCTTTCGCCCGCCACGTCAACACCGCATGCAACGATAAGATCTTAGGCCTACCGGCAGACTTCCCCGGCGTATTCACGATCGAAGAGAGCTATTACGAGACCGATGGGAAAAAATCCTCGTCACCGCATTTGTTCCTCTTCACCGAGGAGTCGGAAGGTGTTTTGCTGACCTCCTACGATGCGCCGGAAGGCAATGACAAGCGCACGCTCTCGTATGACACCATGGTTCCTGCAGAGTATGCTTCACTTAAGGAGTCTGGAAAATTTGTGCCCGCGCTCTATCGTGAACGCGACGGCGTGTGGGAGGGCGGATCGGACTCGATGTTTACGCCGGCCCTGAAGTTCCATCTTTTTGAACGATTCTCAGCTGATGCTCTAGAGGCGACTGAGACCATGGAGGTAAACGGTAGGCGCGTCTTTGGGTTTGACGATCCGATTGTCTATCACCGCGTCCAGGACTAGGCCGTATGTCCCCCTCATTATCTATGGTACCTGCCGTGGTTTGTGCGTCGGGAGGGACAAAAAGCCGCCTCCCCATAGGGAAGGCGGCTGTGAATTCGTTACCGGATGATTGAGGGATTAGCGTTGGTGTTCGCGACGCTTGGTGAAGATGCCCAGCGCTGCGAGGGAGGCGCCGGCAGCAGAGATGGTGCCCGCGATGCCCAGACCCGCGTCGCCTGTTTTGGGGAGGTCCTTGCCGGACTTCTGGGAGGTCTTGTTGCCAGAAGATTTGACATTGGCCTTCTTAGATGAGCCGTTCTTATCGCCGTTGGCTTTATCGCCCTTTTCGGTCTTATCGCCGGTGTTCGGGGTTGTGGTGCCGGGTGTCGTAGTGCCGGGCTTGCTGGGCTGGGCGATCACGAGGGTGGCGGAGCCGACCTGTTCGTTGTTGTAACCGTTGCCGTCGTACATGAAGCCGATCTGGTAGGTGCCCGGCTTCCCGTTTTGGATATCGGTCAGCTGCGTGCCCAGCATGACGTGGAAGTTGCTGTCGTTCACGACGGAGCTACCGTTGACCTCGGCGGTCTTGACGAGCTTCTCCTTGATGAGGGCGATGAGCTTGTTCGCGCTGAGACCCCTGACGTCGCTGGGGGCAAGGGTTGCGGACTCAGCGAACTCGAAGACGCCGTTCTTGGTGATCGCGACCTTGAACGTAACCTTCGCAGGATCCGCAACCGTCCACCGCTGTGCGGTGGCATCCCACTTGAACGTCGCGGTCAGCTTCGAGGCGCTCTGGTCCCATGCCACCTTGTTGAGGACGACGGGCGGCACCAGCGGGCGGTAGTAGTAATCGATTGCGGCCGAGTTAACCGTCACGTCGGTGTACCAGGCACCGTCGGTGCCCTTGTGCGCCGCTGCGATGGAGAAAGAGCCGGCGGGCAGGGCATGCTGTTCGTTCGTGATCCCTTGGCCCATGACGGTCAGCAGCACGCCGCCCTTCGTGGAGGACACCGTGTCCGCGGTGAGCGCGGGCGCCGCCTCGCTGGCGGAATCGGTCACGGTCAGTTTGGCCTCGGCGATCTTGTTGCCGTCGAAGAACTGAATCGTGTACGTTCCGGGCTTCTTGTTCTGGAGATCGTCTGCGCTGTTGCCGAAGCCGACGTCGACCCTGTCCTTGATGTCGCGGCCGTTATAGGTCGCCTCGACGAGCATCAGATCCTTGAGCTGCCACTTGAGCTGCGTGAGGTTGCCCTTGAGCTGGCTCGCGTTGATGGTCGCGTTCTGCGCCTTGACATTGTAGCCAGTCTGCGCATCCTGGGCGGCCACCGGGGTGGCGTCCGCTTGTGCGGCGAGCGCCGTTGCAGGCATCGCCGCCGGTGCTATAATCAAAGCGGTACCCATGACGGTGACAATCGCGTGCTTAAGCTTCATAACTATCTCCTTTTGACGAGCGTCATATGGAACGGTTGTTATGATATGAACCTCAGAATTGCAGGACGTATGGCGACCGTAAAGAAATCGCGATGAACTGCCCAGTGAGTTGCCTAGATGAGTCGCCTATGTTAACGGTATTACCGATTGTGTCAGCATAGGTTCGTCATCTTAGTCGTCAAGGTGCCTATATCTGCCTGTTTGCTTCCTAAGGAATTGGTCAGATTCCTGCCCGTGAGTTGGCCGCGAAAACGCGCAAGAGGATGCAAAAGGGGGCTGAGCGACATTGTGCGTGCCACTCAGCCCCCTTTTGCGATAATGCCAAACTAACGGTACGAAGTTGTGGGCGTTAGTCAAACAAGCTCGGCATGTCGTTTTCTTTCATGAGGGCACCGGCTGAGGGGAGGCTCTGCGCGGTGAACTTCTCGGCCGAGACGCCGGCGCCAAGGATTTCCTCGGTCGTGCCGACGGTGGTGACAGAGCGGCCCTTCTTGGCGGTAAAGGCCTGGACGCCCTGCGTGTTGGTGGTCGTCTTGGTCTTGAGCAGCGACGTGTTGAAGTTCATCAAACGATAGTCGCTCGAGACCAGCGCGATGTCGCGATCTGTGTTGAGCACCTGGGCATACAGCAGCTTGCTGCCACCGTAGATGGCGTTCTTGAGGCGTTTGCGGTTGGTCTTGGTGACGTATCCAGAAAGCGCGACGCGCACCACGCGGCCGTTCTCAAAGACAAACAGCACGTCGGCCTTGTAGTCCTCGGGGTCGATGACCCAGATGACACTCTCGTCGGGTTCCATCTCAAGATCGGTCGGCAGGTACGAGCCCAGCTGGGCCGACTTGGTATCCTCAAACGTCGCGACCTTGCACTTGTATACCTGACTCTTGTTGGTAAACACGAGCAGCTCGTGCGTGTTGGAGGACGGGAACTCGATAAAGGGCTTATCGCCGTCCTTGTACTTGAGCGTGGTCGCCTTCTTGAGCACGCGGTCCGTCATCTTCTTAAGGTAGCCATCGCGCGAGAGCATGATGGTCACCGGGTACTCCTCGACCTCGGGCTCCAGGCTTACCTCGACGACCTCATGGGGCTCGATCCTGCCCGTGCGGCGCGGCATCACATATTTCTTGTTGACTGCTGCCAGCTCATCGCTGATGACCTTCTTGATGTTGTCTTCGCTCGAGAGAATCTCCTCAAGCTCGGCAATCTCACCCTCGAGCTTGGCGATGTCCTTGGTGCGGTTGAGAATGTACTCCTCGTTGATGTTGCGGAGCTTAAGTTCGGCAACAAACTCGGCCTGGGTCTCGTCGATGTCGAAACCGCGCATAAGGTTGGGCACGACCTCGGCCTCGAGCTTGGTGCCACGGATGATGGCGATCGCCTTGTCGATGTCGAGCAGGATCGCCTCGAGGCCGTGCAGCAGGTGCAGGCGCTCGGACTTTTTTCCCAGGTCAAAGTTAATGCGGCGACGCGTGGACTCAATACGCCACTTGACCCACTCGTGCAGGATCTGACGCACGCCCATAACGCGAGGGTAACCATCGACCAACACGTTGAAGTTGCACGAGAACGAATCCTGCAGCGTGGTCGAGCGATAGAGCTTGGCCATGAGCTTGTCGGGGTCGACGCCGCGCTTAAGGTCGATGGCGATGCGCAAGCCCGAGAGGTCGGTTTCGTCGCGGATGTCAGCGATCTCCTTGACCTTGCCCTCTTTGGAGAGCTTGACGATGCGCTCGATGATGACATCGGTCTTGGTGGTGTAGGGAATCTCGTAGACCTCGATGATGCGCTCTTCGGGAATCCAGCGCCAGCGGGAGCGGATCTGGAAGCTGCCAAGGCCGGTCTCGATAATCTTTTCCATCTCCTCGCGGCGGTAGATGATCTCGCCGCCGGTCGAGAAGTCGGGCATGGGCATGTATTCGAGCAGGTCGCAGTCGGGGTCCTGCAGGTAGTGCATTGTGGCAGTGCAGACCTCGTTGAGGTTGAAGCCGCAGATGTCGGACGCCATGGCGACACCGATGCCCTTGTTGGCTGAGACGAGGATATTGGGGAACGTGGTGGGCAGCAGGCGCGGCTCCTTCATGGCGCCGTCGTAGCTGTCGACGAAGTCGACCGGGTCCTTGTCGATGTCCTTGAAGATCTCGGCGCTGATGGGGGAGAGCTTGGCCTCGGTGTAACGCGAGGCGGCGTAGCTCAGGTCGCCCGAATAGTACTTGCCAAAGTTGCCCTTCGACTCCACGAAGGGCGCAAGCAGCGCTTCGTTGCCCGTCGCCAGGCGCACCATCGTCTCGTAGATCGCGGCATCGCCGTGCGGGTTGAGCTTCATGGTCTGGCCCACGATGTTGGCGCTCTTCTGGCGCTCGCCCTTGAGCAGACCCATCTTGTACATGGTGTAGAGCAGCTTGCGGTGCGAGGGCTTAAAGCCGTCGATCTCGGGGAATGCACGCGAGACGTTGACGCTCATGGCGTAGGGCATGTAGTTGACCTCGAGCGTCTGCGTGATCGGCTGATCGGTGACCTCGGAGTGCAGGCCGATGACGTTCTCGGCGTTGACCTGCTTTTTCTTTGGCTGGTTCTTCGTCTTCTTCTTTGCCACGATATCCTCTTGAACTTCTTATGGGCCGTCGTTATCGATTTGCTGCTACTGCAGATCTAGCTGGTCCAGGTATTCCTTGCCGTGCTCGGAGATATGGCGCTTGCGGCCCGCCTCGTCGTTGCCCAGCAACAGGTTGAACATGGTTTCCATCTTGGTGACGTCCTCGGGCTCCACCTTAATTAGGCGGCGCGTCTCGGGGTTCATGGTGGTAAGCCACATCATGTCCGGATCGTTTTCACCAAGACCCTTGGAGCGGTTGATCGAGCACTTCTGGTCGCCAATCTCCTTGAGGATGCCGTTCTTCTCGAGCTCGGTGTAGGCAAAGTAGGTCTTCTCTTTGCAATTGATCTCGTAGAGCGGCGACTCGGCGATATAGACGTAGCCCTCGTCGATAAGCGTGGGCACCAGTCGATAGAGCATGGTGAGCACAAGCGTGCGGATGTGATAACCGTCGACGTCGGCGTCCGTACAGATGATGACCTTGTTCCAGTTGAGGTTGTCCAGGTCGAAGGCGCCAAGGTTCTTGATGCGCTTGTCCTTGATCTCCACGCCGCAGCCCAGCACGCGCATGAGGTCCATGATGATGTCGGACTTAAAGATGCGCGGGTAGTCCTCCTTTAGGCAGTTGAGGATCTTGCCGCGGACGGGCATAACGCCCTGGAACTCGGCATCGCGCGAGGTGCGGATGGCACCTGCTGCCGAGTCGCCCTCTACGATGTAGATCTCGCGACGGCTCTTGTCCTTGGAGCGGCAGTCGATGAATTTCTGCACGCGGTTGGCCATGTCGGTCTTCTGCTGCAGGTTGGTCTTGATGCTCTGGCGCGTCTTTTCGGCGTTCTCGCGCGAGCGCTTGTTGATGAGCACCTGCTCCAGAATTTTGTTGGCAGCGTCTTTGTTCTCGATCAGATAGGTCGAGAGGCGCTCCTTAAAGAAGGCCGTCATTGCCTGCTGGATAAAGCGGTTGTTGATGGCTTTCTTAGTCTGGTTTTCGTAGGACGTCTGGGTGGAGAAGCAGTTAGTCACCAGAACCAGGCAGTCCTGGACGTCCTGCCACTTAATGCCGCTCTCGTTTTTGTTGTACTTGCCCTGTTGCTTGATGTAGGCATCGATGGCGCTGGTCAGAGCGCTACGGGCCGCCTTCTCGGGCGAGCCGCCGTTCTCGAGCCACGATGAGTTGTGGTAGTACTCCTGCATCATGAAGGTGCGCGAGAAGCACATGCATGCGGTGATCTTTACGTTGTAGTCGGGCAGGTCCTCGCGGTCGCGACCGCGGCGGTCGGCCTCGATAAAGAAGGGCTCGGTGAGGTAGTCGGTACCGACCTTTTCGAGTACGTAGTCTTCGATGCCCTTGGGATAGCAAAAGTCCTCTTCGGTAAACTCGCCATCGTCGCCCTCGATGCGCAGGCGGAAGGTCACGTTGGCGTTGACCACGGCCTGACGGCGCATGGTCTCGCGATACCACTCGTGGGGAATGCTGATCGAGGTAAAGACTTCAAGATCGGGGCGCCACTTGATGGTGGTGCCGGTGCGGTTCTCGTCGCTGGGCTCGATCTCGAGCGCCTTCTTCTTGGCGCCGACGACCTTGCCCTTCTTAAAGTGTAAGGAGTACTTGTTACCGTCACGCCAGACGGTGACGTCCATGTACTCGGAGGCGTACTGGGTCGCGCAGGAGCCCAGGCCGTTGGTGCCGAGCGAGAAGTCGTAGTCGCCGCCCTGGTTATTGTTGTACTTACCGCCGGCATAGAGCTCGCAAAAGACGAGTTCCCAGTTAAAGCGCTTCTCGGAGGGGTTCCAGTCGAGCGGGCAGCCGCGGCCGTTGTCCTCTACCTGAATGGAACCATCGCGAAAGGCGGTAAGGGTGATGAGCTTGCCGTAGCCCTGGCGCGCCTCGTCAACGGCGTTGGACAGGATCTCGAAGGCGGCATGCGCGCAACCGTCGAGTCCGTCCGAGCCAAAGATGACGGCGGGGCGCAGGCGTACGCGTTCCTCGTCCTTGAGCTGGCGGATACTGTCGTTACCATAGTTTGCGGTGTTTTTTGCCATACTCGCTCTCTCGGTGCTCCCTTGCTGCGTTTAAGTCATATAGATAGTCAAGGTAGCATAGCCCAG
>CABSAN010000037.1 GCA_902475785.1 uncultured Collinsella sp. | reverse complement strand
GTGATGCCGTGGCGCGGTCGCACCTAGTTGCTGTTGCGCTGCACTATAGCACAGCGAAGTGTGTGCGGGGAAATCTTTTTTGAAAAGATTTCAGGCGGGTTTCCCGCCGGTCAAAAGAGTGGGCTGAGCGGGCGAGGCTGCCATTGCTGCCTTGCCCGCTCAGCTAAGACGTTACTCCTTATTGCGACGGTAGAGGAAGTAACCGCCCGCGGAGATGACGGCAACGCCAGCGATGGCGAATGCGGCCACCATGCGGCCATCAAAACGATCGCCAGTGGTGGGCAGGCCGCCCTTGGTGTTCGTCTTGTTGGTGGTTACCGTGGTCGTGGTGTCCGACTTGCCAGGCTTCTCGGGCTTGGTGGTGGGCTGCTCGGGCTTAGCGGGCTGCTCGGGGGTACCGGGCTGCTCGGGGGTACCGGGCTGCTCAGGAGTGCCAGGCTGATCCGGGGTTACCGGGTCGGTGGCAAGAGCGTCCTTGGCGTAGGTGATGGACACCTTGAGGCCGTTGGTCTCGGTGTTCAGATCGCTCGGAGTGAAGGGCTGGTCGAAGTTTTCGGCCTTCTGATAGGCGCGCATCTCCTGGAGCAGCGCCTTGCACTTCTTGTAGGTGTTCTCGGTAGCAGCCTTGCCGGCCTTGTTGGCCAGGGCAGTGCGGCCCTCGGTGGTCGTCTCGGCCAGCATGGCGGCGTCAACTTCCTTGTTCTGCTCGATGAGCTCGTTCTGGAGCGCATCGAGGTAGGCGCGGACGCTGATACCAAGGGTGTCAGGGTTCTCAAAGCAGAGCGAGCTGATGTCCATGAGGACGTAGTTGATTGAGTTCTCGGGCTCTTCGTTGTACACGACGTCAGTCTGTTTGCAGTGATCGAAGGAGACGGTCTGATCGCTGAAGTACGGGCTGACCTCAGTTATCAGAGCGGAGTACAACGGGATGGCGACGGAGTACGCGGCGCGGGAGAGCATTTCCCACTGGATGGTAGCGACTTCGGGGTCATACCCGCGACGAATCTGGAAGAGGTTGATCTCGGTGTTGCGCTCGCTGCCGATGCAATAAACACCATCAGTGTTCGCGTTGAGGCCAGGGACGTTCTCGCCGCGGTTGCCGAAGGCGCGAATCAACTCGAAAGTGCTCCAACCAGACTTGCCAGGCTTGAAGAACAGGGGCTGGATTTCGCTGACCATGGCTCCCTTTTGGTCGGGTTTTCCTTCCTTCTCTACTGTGATAATGTCGTAATCTGTGCCTTCGGTCAGCTGACTACCAAAATAATCGCGGCCTTGCACATAGCGGGACCACTGGTTTACGCCGGAATCGGCGAGGCTTTCGCCATACGTTTGGGCGACATCGAATTTGCCGTCAGCGGAGTATTTGGCGAAGCCCTTCTCCACGGGCATGGACTCGATGCCCTCGGAGTGTAGGCAGTTCTCGGGGTCATCAAGGTCGACATCGTAGTTGAGGCTCCCGATATTAGGGTTGAGCGACGCGACGTCGTCAGCGAGCTTCATGGCGATCCACTGATGGGCGGAAAGTGTGGCGAACAGCCAGGTCTCGTTGTTGTCGGCGATGATGATCTGGTCGTTGGTGCAGACGCCTTGATCATCGATCAGCCTGCCGAGAAGCTCGACGCCCTCGCGGGCCGTGGCGCTCTCGCCCAGGATGATGCTGCCGTAACTGTACTCGCCCAGACCCACTTTCTCATCGATGTGGTCTGCTGCATCGGCCTCCTCGTTATAGGAAGTGCTTAGCGTGGCAGAGCAGGAGACGCCCTTCTCGTTGATTCCGGCTTCGGAATAGGCGTCGGTGCGACCCATCCAGTTGGAGGGGTGGTCGCGTACATAGCTGTAACGATAGGTAGGCTTGTTCGAAGTGTATTCAAAAGCAGATTCAATCGAGCTGTACTTAAAGCCAGGTTCGTGGGCAGGTTCGATGCCGTAGTGCTTAAGATAGCGCTTGCCAAAGTCCTCGGCGCGGCCGTAGTACGTGTTGCCGTCCGCCGTGAGCTTGCCGCCCATGTAGATCTGCGTGCAGGCGAGCGCAGATGTCGGCATGGACATGATGGTTGCAGCTCCAAAGGCGAGGCCTATGCCTAGCTTCTTGAGCGCGTTGACGGGGTGAGTTTTCCTCATTTTCCCTCCCAGCGTGCGAAAGCCCTCTGTCGCCAGAGGGCTTCAGCCAATAAAGACACCCCATTAGCGTAACGAACTGGAAACAATATTCATCTATGAAAGACACTTACTCGATAAGCGTGATGAAATATGCGACGAGCGGTTAATTGTACTCAGTTTGTAGCTTTACTTTAATAAAGACGCCCTGTAATTACTGTAGCCGAATAAAGTAGCTGGGAATGCCTGAAATGAAAATCCCCTGCTGTTTGGCAAATGCATAAACAGCAGGGGAGACGATAATTGGATGAATATCATACCAATGTGGAATTACTTCTTCCGGCGGTGAATCACGTTGATCGCATAGCCGACGAGCATGGCCAAAACGATGATGATAAAGCCGAGCAGGGGATTGTCGTTCATAGGGTCCTCCTATTTTCCGAGCGGGGAGAATTCGTCGACGATGAGGTCGAGGCATTGTGGAAGCGCGCGGGCTCCAAAGACGCCCGAATTGCTGGAGATAATCTCGCCATCGAACTGCATGCCCAGCGACGGGGTGCAGGTGATCTTGGCTTCCTTGGTCTGGATGATCTTGAACTGCGGGCGCCCGAGTACCTTGCCGGCGGGGTCGAGTGCGGCGGTGATCACGGTAGGTAGCAGCTGCACGGTGCGCACGGGTTCGATGACCGCAATGTCGACCATGCCATCGTTCATACGGCAGTCGGGGAACAGGTTGATGTCGTTTTGGATGACCGAGGTGTTGCCGGCCATGCAGCAGATGCCGTCGAGCTCCTCGACAATGCCGTCATGCTCAATCGTAAAGTGCGCCACCGTGGGATTGGGCGTGGCGAGCGCGGAGAGGAAGTAGGCGATCTCGCCGATGTCGTTTTTGGTGGGGGCGGCCTTCATCATGATCTCGGCGTCGAAGCCCGAGCCGGCGATGATGATAAAGCCGTGGCGCTTCTCGTTGCCGTTCTCGTCGAGCCAAAAGAGCTCACCCATGTCGACTTTGACCGTGCGACCGGCACGGCAGGCCTTGGCGAGCGCCGCTGCCTCGGGGGCATTGCCGATGTTGTTGAAGAACAGGCAGGCTGTGCCGGAGGGGAAGACGAGCGTGGGGACACCGCACCCGCGCATCTGGTCGAGCACGTTGGAGACGGTGCCGTCGCCGCCCGAAACGACCACGCGGTCAAACTCGCGCACGTCTGCCACGGCATCCTCGGGCTCCATGCCATCGCCGATAAAACGCATCACGACCTCGTCGCCGCCCTGCGCGAGGGCGTGCGTGAATGCGTAGATTTCATCTGAGCTGGGGCCCGATGCCGGGTTGTGGATGATAAGGCAGCGCATACTTACGTTCCCGTTCTGTGACTAACCGAGTATAGTTGTAAGGCAATGCCGATATCCTACCCGTGTTTTTCGGGCCTAACCTTATTCGATGGGTTGATATGTACATTTCCACACATCAGGCTCTACTCGACTTTTGCCAGCGCGCCCGTGAGTTCGACGCGATTGCCGTCGATACCGAGTTTTTGCGCGAGCGCACGTTCCATCCGCGTCTATGTTTGGTTCAGATTGCCACCCCTGCTGAGAGCGTCGCGGTCGATCCCCTGGTAATCGACGACCTATCGCCGCTGGCCGAGCTTATGGCCGACGAGAGCGTGACCAAGGTCTTCCACGCGTGCTCGCAGGATATGGAGGTCATGCTCCATACCGTGGGCGTGCTGCCACGACCGATTTTCGATACGCAGGTCGCCGCCGCCTTTTTGGGCGAGCGCCAGCAGATTTCGTATGGCGCGCTTGTTCAGACGTTCTGCGGCGTATCGCTGCCCAAGACCGAGTCACTGACCGACTGGTCGCGCCGCCCGCTGACCGATAAGCAGATTGAGTATGCGATCGATGACGTCAAGTACCTGATCGTCGCCTATACCGAGATGATGAGCCGCCTGCGCGAGCTGGGCCGTGTGGACTGGGTGCTCGACGAGCTGCGCCCGCTGGCTGACGAGTCGCACTATCGCGCCGATCGCCACGAGGCGTTCCGCAAGGTCAAGCGCATCAATTCGTGCAGCCGTCATCAGCTGGGTATCGCGCGCGAGCTCGCCGCCTGGCGCGAGGACCGCGCCGAGCGCCGTAACATCCCGCGCAAGTGGGTCATGTCCGACGACACGCTGCTAGCGCTCGTTAAGCGCAATCCCGTGCGCGTTGAGGAGTTCCGTAGCATTCGCGGTACCGATCAATTGGGGGAGCGCGACGTGGACGGTGCGCTCATGGCCATCAAGCGCGGTGCGAGCTGTCCGCACGATCGCCTGCCGCTCTTGGTGCGCGGACATCGTCAGATTTCGCCGGAGCTGGAGAGCGTGACTGACCTTATGTATGCGCTTATCCGCCTGGTTGCCGAGCGCTCAGGCGTTGCGACCTCGGTCATTGCCTCGCGCGATGACCTGGCCGACTACATTGAGCATCCCGAGCAGAGCCGCCTGCGCGAAGGTTGGCGCTTTGAGCTTGTGGGCTCGCGCCTAGACGATCTGCTTTCCGGCAATATGGGGTTGACGGTGAAGGACGGCAAAATCGAGCTCCTGTAGGGAAGCCTAGCCGGTTGAGTGGGTAAAATGCCTCCAACGTGTAACTCGACTCGGAGGAATTCGCATGCCTTATTACTATGGATACGGCTTTGGCATCGACCCGCTGTACCTGCTGGTTGTTCTTGTCTGCACGGTGCTTGGCCTTGCCGCACAGAACTATATCAACTCGACGTACAAAACCTGGTCCAAGGTTCGCTCGGACGGCGATACGGGTGCCACAGTCGCTCGCCGCATGCTCGATGCCAACGGTTGTAGCGCCGTGGGTATCAAGGGTGTCGCTGGCGAGCTCACCGACCATTACAACCCGCAGGACAACAACCTGTATCTGTCGGATGCCAACCGTTCGGGCGGTTCGGTCGCAAGCGTTGCCGTCGCCTGCCACGAGGCGGGCCATGCCGCCCAGCGTCAAAGCGGCTATGCCATGATGAAAGTGCGTACCGCCCTCGTGCCGGTCGTCAACTTTACCCAGAACACCTGGACCATCGTGTTACTCTTGGGCCTGTTTATGAACATTGCCGGGCTCACGACCCTCGCGTTGATCTTCTTCTCGTTTAGTGTGCTGTTCCAACTCGTTACGTTGCCTGTCGAGATTGACGCCAGCCGACGTGCTGTGGCGTACATCGAGCAGTCGGGCATGAGCTCCAAGCAGGTCAACGGCGCCAAGAAGGTACTGACGGCAGCCGCGCTTACCTATGTGGCTGCAGCGCTCACTTCGATCATTCAGTTGCTCTACCTTATGGCTCGCTACAACAGAAACTCCAACCGATAACAAATGGGACAGGCAGGCGCCGCGGGGATTCGTGTCCTCGCGGCGCTGTACTATGTGTTGGACTTAATTTCGCACGGGGCCGGAGCCTCTGTGCTCGATAACGAAAGGAGGCTGCGTGGCAGGCTGGAACCTAACCGGTAATGCCGTTTCCGCCGAGTTCGACGGTTCGGACGAGCAAGAGCGCAAGGAGCTCAGCGTGAGCCAGGCGGTGGAGATTGCCGCCGGTGCGCTCGATGCCATTCCGCAGCTGAGCGTCTTGGGCGAGGTCACGGGTTTTCGTGGTCCTAACGCCCGAAGCGGCCACTGCTATTTCCAGATCAAGGACGATTCGGCCGCCGTTGACTGCATCATTTGGAAGGGTGCCTATCTCAAGCGCACGTTCGATCTGCGCGACGGTATGCAGGTGAGCTTTAAGGGCAGCTTCAATCTCTATAAGGCTACGGGCCGCATGAGCTTTGTCGCTCGCTCGTTTTCGCTGGCGGGGGAGGGTCTGCTGCGTCAACAAGTGGCGCAACTGGCCGAAAAGCTACGCCGTGAGGGTCTGATGGACGAAGCGCGCAAGCGCCGCATCCCGGTGTTCTGCTCCCGCGTGGCGGTCGTCACCTCGCTTTCGGGTGCCGTAATCGACGACGTCAAGCGCACATTGCGTCGTCGCAACCCGCTCGTCGAGCTCGTCTGCGTGGGTGCCAAGGTACAAGGCGAGGGTGCGCCGACAGAGCTCATTGAGGGCCTGCGCCGCGCCGCTTCCATTACGCCGGCGCCCGACTGTATTTTGTTGGTGCGCGGCGGCGGCTCCTTTGAGGACCTCATGACCTTTAATGACGAGGAGCTTGCCCGCGCGGTGGCGGCTTGTCCCGTGCCCGTGGTGACCGGCATTGGCCATGAGCCCGATACCTCGATTTGCGACATGGTGAGCGACCGTCGCGCCTCCACGCCTACGGCGGCGGCCGAATCGGTGGCGCCGGCTATGACGGAGTTGGCCGATGTGCTCGAGGCGCGCTATCAACGTCTGGGTGCTGCGATGGCATCGATGATTGGGTCGGCCCAGGTCGACCTGGAGATGCTCAACCAGCGCGGTCGTCGTGCCTGGGACACCTATACGGCTCGCTTGGGCGATGCGCTCGATGCGGCTGCGTGCCGCCCGTGCCTCAACGACCCAACTTTTATGCTCGAGCGTCGCGAGTCTGAGCTTGCCCTGACTGCCGATCGTCTGTCCGGCGCCATAGCGCGTTCGGTTGGGGCCTTCCGTTCCAACTTCGAGCGTCTGCCCGAGCGCTTGATCGCAAGCACCTCAGGACTCGATGGCAAGCGCCATGCGCTCACGCTCGCAAGCTCCCGCCTGGAGCATCAGGGGCGCACGATGCTCAGCAAACCCGCGTCCGACTTGGGCCGTGCGGCGGCCTCACTCGATGCCCTGTCGCCGCTCAAGGTGCTTGCCCGTGGTTATTCCATCGCGTACAGCGATGATGGGGTGGCTACGAGCGCCAAGACCTTTAAGCCGGGCGACGCCATCCGCGTGCGCATGGCAGACGGTAACGTTGCGGCAACGGTCGATACGGTCGAGTAGGCCGCGTTTCATAGCGATAAACCTTTAGGAAAGGAAACAGATATGGCAGAGAAGACCCCGGTCGAGCAGCTTACGTACAAGCAGGCCTCGCAGGAGCTGGAGCTCATCATTCGCAGCTTGGAGTCGGGCGATATGGAGCTCGAGGAGTCGCTCGAGAGCTATACCCGCGGCGTCGAGCTCCTCAAGAGCCTGCGCACCCGCCTGTCCGATGCCGAGCAGAAGGTCTCGGTGCTTCTTAAGGACGTCGACGGCAACGACGTGCTCGCCGACGGCGAAGCCGCCAATACGGACGACAACCTCTCGTTCTAACCATCCCGACCAAATATAATTGCCTTGGTCTGTGAGAAAGGAACCAACCATGTGTGATTGCATCTTCTGCAAAATTGCCAACCACGAGATCCCCTCGACCGTCGTCTACGAGGATGACCAGGTCATCGCGTTCGACGACCTCAATCCCCAGGCGCCGGTCCACACGCTCGTGATCCCCAAGAAGCACTACAGTGACATCGCCGATAACGTGCCCGCCGAGACCATGGGCGCCATGGCCCACGCCATCCAGGAGGTCGCCAAGGCCAAGGGTCTGGAGGACGGTTTCCGCGTCATCTCCAACAAGGGCGTCAACGCCGGTCAGACCGTCATGCACTTCCACATGCACGTCCTCGGCGGCAAGAACCTGGGCGAGAACCTCATCTGAGGACGCACGGCCCGTCGCCTTGGCTGCCTTTGGAGTAACCTATGCAGTTTTCTCAACTCGAATACCTTCAAGCGGTAGCGAACTACGGCGGCGTGCGCAAAGCGGCTCGCGCCGTTCACGTGAGCCCACAGGCTGTCTCGTCGGCAATTAAGAAACTGGAGTCTGAGTATCAGATCGTTTTGCTCAATCGATCGGCGGGGGAGGCTGTTTTGTCTCCGGCGGGCAGAGAATTTGCGCGTCGTGCACGCGTGATCCTGGCACAAGTCGACGATCTCAAAAAGTACACCCAATCGGGGAACGGTGGCGTTTCGCCCGACGGCCACTTTCGTCTTTACGTCCCCTGTCTTCACGGGCGGGGGCGTCTTTTTTCCGAAAACTGGTACGACTCGTTTGAAAGCTCGCACCCTCAGATTCACCTTGATGTGTGGCATCAGCCAACGGCTACATGCTTTGAATCACTTGTGCTTGGCATTTCGGATGCGGCCATCTCATTTGAGGAACCAAGGGACAGTGTCCTTTCTTCGAAATACTTGGGTGAAAAGGAGCTCAAGGTTCTTTCGTGCCCAGCGGGTCATCAATCTGTGGGTGCTATGACCGTTCGTGAGTTACTGGGCGGCAGGTTAGCTGTTCCCATTAATTTGTCGCCCTGTCTCAATGCGATCAATCAATGCCCCGAAGCTCAGCTGGTTAATTTCCGCTTCCGCGACGTCGAATACGGAAACAGAGCGCAGGCTGAGTTTCTTCAAGCCGGGGGATTGATATTGGGTTTTTCTGGCTCTTCTCTCGCATCAGATGGGTCGGAAGTGAGCGAGTACTCTATTGAAGGTTCGCATGACGTAGCCTTGCCCATCTACTTTTGCTATCGACAAAATGCCTGGACCGATCGACACCAGACGGTATTTCTTCACCTATTGCGTCATCTTGCTTCGTGAGGCCATTTGGCCTCGTGTCGTCAAGTGAATGTTGACGCCTTGTAACACATGACTGACGGCTTTGCCCTCATGCTTTTCCAAGATTCCGATTTAGATTGTTGACTCTTGGAGGGCGGAGCATGAAAAACCGTACGGTTTTGCTTTATATGACGTTTGTTTTTCTGTCGAACTTCAGCACCATTTTGTATTTTCTGACGGTTTACCTTGAATTCGTCGGATTCTCGATGGTGGCGATTTCTAGCATGATGATTGCATATCAAGTGAGCAAGTTCATCCTTGAAGTTCCCACTGGCTATATTGCCGATAGGTTTGGACGAAAGACAAGTGGTCTCGTTGGCGTCGTGGGGATGCTTGGATACTACGCCGCCCTGCTTCTCGTCCGTTCTCCTCTGCTTTTAATCGGCGCGTTTGCTCTCAAAGGTTTTGCCGCTGCATGTATGAGCGGGTCCATGGAAGCGATTTACATTGACAGCGTCTCTCTGGACCAGCTCGTAAGGCTTAATGTCGTTGAGCGATTTGTTTTCTATGCCTCTTATGCCCTCTCCGCTTGTGTGGGCGGTTTCATTTCGTCCGCTGGCGCGTATCTCATTGGTCTTTTGGCAGATATCATCGCAATGGTGTTGACGTTGGTTGTCGTTGTCTGCATTCCTGAGATGCGAAGAGGGGACACTACAGCGACACCTAAGCGTGGAATTAGCCCGAAGATGATCGGTGCCGCTATTGCGCGTAACGGCATTCTTCGTTCAGCGTTCATCATGGACTGCTCTCAGGCATTTGCTTTTGTCGCCCTGGAAGACTTTTTCTCACTGTTGCTTGCGGGTCGCGGAATGAATGCCGTCGCTTCGGGTGTGATCATTGCGGTCCAGCTTCTTGCCTCGGCCTCCATGGGGCTTATTGTGCCCAGTGTGATTGCTCATGTCGACAAGGGCCGTTTTGCGCGTATTTGCGGCATCGTGCGCCTTTCCCTGGCTGCTCTGTTTTTGATTCCCTTTACTCCGGTCTATTTGCTGCCCGTGTTCTATGTACTGCAGACGGTCGCGTACTCGTTATTTGCTCCAATTAAATACTCAATTTTTCAAAATGCTGTCGATTCTTCGATGCGCTGTTCACTGATTTCGGTCCAAAGCCAGATGGTGGCGGTGGGTGCCATCCTTTTCTATCTGTTCAATGCTGCGTTGAGCAGCATCGCGGGCATTCGAGTCGTATTGCTTGTTGCGCTCGGGATTTCTTCCCTGGTGTATATCCCCGCGCTATTTCGTCTTACAAGTCAAAGGCCATGAGTATTTAGGCACCGATAACTTATATATCAACGCAATAAACCCGAGCGCGAGGGCGTTTGGGTTTATTATTGAAGCGTATGTAACCTGGCGGCGCCACACCGCCTGTTAGTAGGGAGACACATGAACGTTCTGGTCGTCAACGCGGGATCTTCGACCCTTAAGTATCAGGTCATCGACACCAAGTCCCATAAGGTGTCCGCAAAGGGCTCCTGCGAGCGCGTCTGCTTTACCGGTGGTACCTTCACCCATGCTGCCAATGGCTCCAAGAAGGTGACCGAGAACATCGAGTTCCCCGACCACAAGGTCGCCATCGAGGTCGTCCTGAAGGACCTTGAGGCCAACGGCGTCAAGATCGAGGGCATCGGCCACCGTATCGTTCAGGGCGGTTGGTACTTTGGTGATTCCTCCCTCGTCGACGAGGACGTCCTCGCCAAGATTCGCGAGGTCGCCCCGCTGGCGCCGCTGCACAACAACCCCGAGGCCAACGTTATCGAGTACTGCCTGGAGCAGTATCCCGATCTGCCCAACGTCACGGTCTACGACACCGCTTTCCACTTCAACATGCCCGAGGTCGCCAAGACCTACGCCCTTCCCAAGGATGTTTGCGACAAGCTGCACATCCGTAAGTACGGCGCCCACGGCACCAGCTATCGCTACATCTCCAAGAAGGTCGCCGAGATGACCAACGGCGAGGCCCGCAAGGTCGTCGTGTGCCATATCGGCTCCGGCGCTTCCCTGTGCGCCATCGAGGACGGCAAGTGCATGGACACCACCATGGGCTTGACGCCGCTCGACGGCGTCATGATGGGCACCCGCTGCGGCTCCATCGACCCGGCTACCGTGTGCTACCTGCAGCGCGAGGGTGGCTACACCTTCGACGAGGTCGACGAGATGATGAACAAGAAGTCTGGCCTTTTGGCTGTGACCGGTGGCAAGACCAACGACTGCCGCAACGTTGAGGAGCTCGCCGCTGCTGGTGACCCCGAGGCTCAGCTCGCCTTCGATATGTTCGTCTACAAGATTGCCGCTAAGGCCGCCGAGATGGCCACCTCCATGTGCGGCATGGACACCCTGGTCTTTACCGCCGGCATCGGCGAGCACGCTCCGGCCGTTCGCGCTGGCGTGGCCGATCGTCTGGCCTTTATGGGCGTCAAGATGGATCACGCCCGTAATGCCCTGCGTGGCGACGGCGCTTGGTGCCTGTCCGCCAAGGATTCCAAGGTCAAGATTTTCGTCATCCCTACGGACGAGGAGTTCATGATCGCTTCCGACGTCGAGCGCATCGTCAACGGCAAGTAATTGCAAGAGGGGAGGGGCTGGACGACCGAGCGCCGTTCGGCCCCTCTTTTGCGCTCGTTGGGCGATATGCTTGATAGCTATTTATCAAGTTGTGATAACTTCTTATTAAAATGCGGCCGCCTTAAGGGGTCTGCGTCGACCGTATTGCACTGCAAAGGAGTCTCATGAACGTACTTGTTGTCAACGCCGGCAGCTCAAGCCTTAAATATCAGCTTTTGGATACCGTTACCCGCGAGGTTTTCGCCAAGGGCAACTGCGAACGTATCGGTTCGGACATGGGCATTTTTGGCCACTCCGAGAACGGTGGCGCCAAGCAGACCGAGGAGGTCCCTTTCCCCGATCATCGCTCTGCTATCGCTCGTGTGCTCGAGGAGCTCGAGAAGACCGACTTTACGATTGATGGCATTGGACATCGCATCGTTCAGGGCGGCTGGCACTTCGATGATTCCGCAGTCGTCGACGATGAGGTCATGGCCAAGATCCTTGAGGTGGCCCCGCTCGCTCCGCTGCACAATTACGGCGAGGCTGCAGCAATCGAGTATTGCCGCGAGAAGTATCCGGAGCTGCCCAACGTCGCCGTCTTTGATACCTCGTTCCACATGACCATGCCCGAGGTCGCCTACACCTACGCGCTGCCCAAGGACGTTTGCGACAAGTACCACGTGCGCAAGTACGGCGCCCACGGCACGAGCCACCGCTATGAGTGGATGATGGCCAAGGAGATCCTGGGTTCGCGCTGCCACCGCCTGCTTTCGTGCCATCTGGGCAACGGTGCTTCGCTCGCTGCTATCGAGGACGGCGTGTGCCGCGACACCACGATGGGTCTCACGCCGCTCGATGGCCTGATGATGGGCACCCGTTGTGGTTCCATCGACCCGGCCACCGTGTGCTACCTGCAGCGCGAGGGCGGCTACAGCTATCAAGAAGTCGATGACATGATGAACAAGCAGTCTGGTCTGCTTGCCATCTCGGGCATCTCCAACGACGCCCGCGACATCCGCACGCGCGCCTCCGAGGGCGACGAGCGCTGCCTGCTCGCCTTCGATATGTTCGCCTATAAGGCCATGCAGCAGGCCGGTTCCATGATCGCTTCCATGGCGGGCGTGGACACCATCACCTTTACCGCCGGCATCGGCGAGAACGACTGGTCGATCCGCAAGGCCTTCTGCGACTGCTTTGAGTGGCTGGGCGTACGCATCGACAACAACAAGAACCGCGAGGCCGTGGGCAACGGCCCGCAGGTCATCAGTGCCGCCGGTTCCGCCGTCACGGTCATGGTCATCCCCACCGACGAGGAATACATGATCGCCCACGACGTCGAGCGCCTGACCAAGAACAACTAAGGCGCGCATTTGCAAGTAAACGAAAGGCCTCCAGAGCAACAGCTCCGGAGGCCTTTTTGCTAGCAGGTGGAAATTCCAGTCCCAAAGTGACCATCGCCGGCAACGCTTGCACTTCCAGCAACGGAACCCGACCATTCAGATTTTTAGCTCCAGCTCGTAGCCAAGCCGCCGTCCACTCCAGATGCCCTGAATGCCATGTGACGGCAGGGACCCTACAGGGTAAAGCTCTGAAAACTTTCCGCAGGACGCATGAAACCCCCGCCGCACGAAGTGCGCAGCGGGGGTTTCATGCATGTCCGAGGACGTTTTCAGAGCTTTACCCTGTAGGGTCCCGAGGGGATATGTTCGCTACTCAGCCATCTGAGCCTGGACGGCGGTGATGGCCACGACACCCACGATGTCGTCGGCCGAGCAGCCGCGCGAAAGGTCGTTAACCGGCTTGGCGATGCCCTGCAGGATGGGGCCGTAAGCGTCGGCGCCAGCGAAGCGCTGGACCAGCTTGTAGCCGATATTGCCTGCCTCGAGGTCGGGGAACACCAGCACGTTGGCCTTGCCGGCAACGGAGGAGCCGGGAGCCTTGAGCTGGGCGACGGTGGGGACGATAGCGGCATCGAGCTGCAGGTCGCCGTCGATGGCGAGCTCGGGAGCCTTCTCCTTGCAGAACTTCACGGCCTCTTGGACCTTCTTGGCGACCTCGCCGCCGGCGGAGCCCATGGTGGAGTAGGAGAGCATGGCCACGTGCGGCTCAACGTTGCCCATGAAGGTGGACCAGGAGTGAGCGGAGGCGATGGCGATCTCGGAGAGCTCGTCGGAGGACGGGTTGATGTTGAGGCCGCAGTCGGCGAAGATCAGCGTGCCGTCGGTGCCGAACTGCGGGGTGTCGGTGCACATCACGAAGAAGGCCGAGACCAGCTTGGTGCCCGGGGCGGTCTTGAGGATCTGCAGCGCGGGGCGCAGGGTGTCGGCGGTAGAGTGGCAGGCGCCGGAGACCAGGCCGTCGGCATCGCCCATCTTGACCATCATGGTGCCAAAGTAGGTGGCGTCCATCACCTGGGCGCGAGCCTGCTCGATGGTAACGCCCTTCTTGGCGCGGAGCTCAGCAAACTTCTGCGCGTACTCCTCGTGCTTCTCGGCATTGCGCGGGTCGATGACGGTAGCGCCGGGGACGTTGATCTCGTCGGGGTTGCCCAGGATGACGATTTTTGCCAGGCCCTCCTCGATGATTTTGGTGGCCGCGACGATAGTGCGCGGATCCTCGCCCTCGGGCAGGACGATCGTCTTAAGGTCGGCCTTGGCGGCAGACTTCATACGGTTTAGGAAATCGCTCATGTTACTCCTTACAAGCGTTTCGCTAAGCTCCAGGCGCCCGGCTGTTCACGAATAAACCCGCTGCTAGCGGGTTTACCTTTCAATTATGTACGCCGCGGTGCTTGAGCTTTCCTTGTGTGGCAAGCTCATTATAGGACGCATTAGCGCTATAATCGCTCTGATAAATATGTCTCGAAGAATGTTCGAGAAAAGCCCAGCTAACGAGCCCGTGGCTTTTGACAAGGAGTATCGATGCAGATTACCTCAGGCCTGCCTGAAGGCTTTAACGCCGGCGCATACGACATGATTGTCGTCGGTGCTGGATATGCCGGTGCCGTTTGCGCCCGCCGTCTCGCCGAGACCATCGGCTATCGTGTTGCCGTTTTGGAGCGCCGTAGCCACATTGCGGGCAATGCCTATGACTGCACTGACGAGGCCGGAATCCTGATCCACGAGTACGGTCCGCATATCTATCACACTTTTAACGAGCGCGTGCACAATTTCCTGTCGCGCTTTACCAAGTGGACGGATTATCAGCACAAGGTGCTCGCCAACATCAACGGCACCCTTATGCCCGTACCCTTCAACCATGCGAGTCTCAAGCTCGCCTTTGGTGACGAGCGCGGCGAGGAGCTGTACCAGAAGCTCGTGGAGACCTTTGGCAAGGATGTCAAGGTGCCCATTATGGAGCTGCGTAAGAAGAACGACCCGGATCTTGCCGAGGTCGCCGATTACGTCTACGAGAACGTCTTTTTGCATTACACCATGAAGCAGTGGGGCCAGACGCCCGACCAGATCGACCCCTCGATCACCGGCCGCGTCCCCGTCTTTGTGGGCGATGACGATCGCTACTTCCCGCAAGCTCCCTTCCAGGGCATGCCGCAGGAGGGCTACACGGCGCTCTTTGAGCACATGCTCGACCACGACCTGATCGACGTGTTCTGCGACGTGGACGCCCGTGACCTCTTTGAAATCGACGAGACTACCGTCAAGATCGACGGCAAGGTCTATGGTGGCGAGATCGTCTACACCGGTCCGCTCGATGAGCTGTTCAATCTCGATCTGGGCGCGCTACCGTACCGCACGCTCGACATGAAGTTCGAGACGCTCGATATGGACCAGTTCCAGCCCGTGGGCACCGTCAACTACACCACGAGCGAGGACTACACGCGCATCACCGAGTTCAAGAACATGACCGGTCAGGTCCTGCCCGGCAAGACCACCATCATGAAGGAGTACTCCAAGGCCTATACGCCCGACTCGGACGAGACGCCGTACTACGCCATTCTTGAGCCCGAGAACCGTGAGCTCTATGAGCGCTATCTTGAGCGCGTCCAAAACCTGACGAACTTCCACCCGGTGGGTCGTCTGGCCGAGTATCGTTACTACGATATGGACGCTGTGACCAATTCCGCCCTCGATCTTTCGGATGAGATTATCGCCTGCCATGCATAAAGTCATAACATTCGGTATTCCCTCGTATAACGCCGCCAAGGACATGGACCATTGCATTACCTCCATCTTGGAGGGGAGCAATTACGCCACCGATATCGAGATTATCGTGGTGGACGACGGCTCCAAGGACGAGACGGCCGCCAAGGCCGACGAGTGGGAGGCCCGTTATCCTGGAATCATCCGCGCGGTGCACCAGGAGAACGGCGGTCACGGTATTGCCGTCCTTTCGGGTCTGCGCGAGGCGCAGGGCACCTACTACAAGGTTGTTGATTCGGACGACTGGCTTGACGGCGCTGCCCTTTCGACCATGCTGTCGATTCTGCGTGGCTTTGAAGAGCGCGACCAGCGCGTTGACTTGTTTATCTCGAACTACGTGTACGAGAAGGTTTACGAGGGCACGCATACCGCTATTGGCTACAAATTTGCCCTGCCACGCAAAAAGATCTTTTCCTGGGATCAGATCGGTCATTTCCGCCTGGACCAGAACCTACTTATGCACAGCCTGTGCTATCGCACGGATGTGCTGCGCGAGTCCAACCTTCCCATGCCGCCGCACACGTTCTATGTGGACAACATCTACGCCTACGTGCCGCTGCCGCGTTGCAAGACCATGTACTACGCCGACATCGACCTCTATCGCTACTTTATCGGTCGCGAAGGCCAGAGCGTCAACGAGGCAACGATGGTCAAGCGTCTGGACCAGCAGTTCCGTGTTACGCGTATCATGATGGAGTCGTACCACCTGTACAGCGATGTTGAGTCGTCGCGCCTGCGTTCGTACATGATGGGCTACTTCACCATGATGATGGCGATCTGCTCGGTTCTCACCAAGCTTTCCGAGGAAGATTGCGCCGACGAGCGCTTGAAGACGCTGTGGAATGATTTGAAGGCCTACGACGAGCGCATGTATCGTCGTGCCCGCTACGGCGTGGTCGGGTTCTTCACCAACCTGCGCGGACGGGCGGGAGACAAAACCACACTCGGCCTATACCGTCTTGCCTCAAAGATCTTCAAATTCAACTAGCTGCCGAGTAATCGCTGCTGATAGGTTGACTGGGCCCCTTGGCCTTTAGTTTGCTACTGCGAACAGTCCTGCTCGCACGGAAAGCACATTAAGTGCTTTCCGGCTCGTGCGGAACTTGTATCAAACTAAAGGCCAAGGGGCTTCTGCTATAAGAATCGATTGTCAGGCTGTCTGAATTTGAAGATCTTAGACGCGCGGTACACAGGGGCCTGGGCTGAAAAGGCTTGGTTGGTAGGTTGCCCGGTGGGGCTTGGTTATGTTTGTCGCGAGTTCCGCACGAGCCGAAGAGCACTTAATGTGTTCTTCGTGCGAGCCAGGACTGTAGAGCAGCAAACATAACCAAGCCCCACCGGGCAACCGGTCAGGTTAGGCTACTTCGCGGCGCCGGGGGTGCCGTGGGAGGTTTTGGCGGTTTTGGCTCCGTTTACGATGGCGGTTTCCAGGGCCCTTACGGCGAGCATGCCCAGTAGGTCTAGGGGAACGGCGGCGCTTGCCTGGGCGCCTAGTTTGCCGCTGGCGAGGGTGTAGATGGTGTCGCCGTCGTTGGTGGTGTGCGTGGGACGGATGGCATGTGCGTAGGCGTCTGCGGCCATCTGGGAGACCTTGGTGGCTTGTGCCTTAGTGAGTTCCACGTTGGTGACGATGCAGCTGATGGTGGTGTTGGTGCGGTCGAGCGGCATCTGCATGGATCCGGCGGCGGCAAAGGCTGCGAGTTCCATGTCGACGATTTGGTCACTATCGGCTGCGGCGCGCATACCGGCAACCCACTCGCCGGTGAAGGGGTCGACAACGTTGCCGCAGGCGTTGACCGAGACCACGGCGCCCACCTTGATGGGGCCGAGAGCCAAAGCGGCAGCGCCAAGGCCGGCCTTCATGCAGGTAGCGGGGCCCATGAGCTTACCCACGGTAGCGCCCGTGCCGGCGCCCACGTTGCCCTGTTCGAGCTTGGTGGGGGTGTTGTCGAGTGCTTCGCGCACGGCGGCGATGCCGGCCTCAATGTCGGGGCGAACGGTGGGGTTACCAAAGGCGAGGTCGAAGATACAGCTCGAGCACACGATAGGCACCTGCGTGGGGCCGACGGGAAGGCCGATGCCGCGGCTCTCAAGCTCGCGGGCCACGCCGCTTGCAGCCTCGAGGCCAAAGGCCGATCCGCCCGAAAGGCAGACGGCGTGGACCTTGTCGACGGTGTTCTCGGGTCGCAGCAGGTCGGTTTCGCGCGATGCTGGAGCACCGCCGCGAACGTCAACGCCGCCGGTGGCACCCTCGGGCGCAACGATTACGGTGCAACCGGTGCCGGCCTCCTCGTCCGTATAGTTGCCATAGCAAAAGCCATCGACATCGCAGACGTCAATGGCCTCGAGCAGTGTATCCATGTTTAACTCCTATCGGTTTTCCGCCGCGCCTTGTGCCCGGTCGGGATCCGTACGGTACGCCAAAATTGTAGGCGCTGGGGAATACCCAGCGCCAGATGCAATTACGAGAGTTTTTGAATCGCGCGCGCGACGCGGGCGATGGGTAGGCCCACTACGTTATAGAAGTCGCCCGAAATATCGTGCACGAGCATGCGGCCGCCTGTGCCCTGGATGCCGTAGGCGCCTGCCTTATCCATGGGCTCACCCGAGGCAACGTAGTGCTCGATCTGCTCGTCGGTGAGCTCGTAGAATGTCACGTCGGTCACATCGACAAACGACAGGCTCTCGGCGGCATGCGGGGCGGCCGTATCGCCTGCCTTAACGATGCAGACGCCGGTTGCGACCTGGTGCGTGCGGCCCGAAAGCTCACGGAGCATGGTGCGCGCCTCGCCCTCGGTTGCCGGCTTGCCCAAAATCTTGCCGTCGAAGGTGACGATGGTGTCGGCCGCGACCGTCAGTTCTTTGGGCTCGGCATACTCGGCAGCAACGGCAGCCGCCTTGGCGCGTGCCAAGCGCTCGACAAGCGTGAGCGGGGCCTCGCCATCAAAGGGCGTTTCGTCGATATCCGCGGGAATCACGCGAATGTTGTAGCCTGCCTCGCGCATCAGCTCTATGCGGCGCGGCGATTGCGAAGCCAAAATCATAGTTGGATGCCCTCGGCGACCTTCTCGACGGCCTTGTCGCCAGCGAGCGTGCGCAGCAGCTCCAATGCAAAGGGGAGTGACTGTGCCATGCCGCTGGCAGTGATGATGTTGCCGTCTTGCGTGACCTTCTCGCCAGTATAGGCGCCTTCGGGGAAGCTTTTCTCAAAGCCAGGGAAGCACGTGGCGTGGCGCCCCTCGAGTAGGTCGAGCTCGCCCAGGATAAACGGGGCGGCGCAGATGGCGGCGACGTGCTTGGTCGCGGCGAACTCGCAGACTACGTCGCAGACGCGCTGGTCGGCGCGCAGGTTGGTGGCACCGGGCAGGCCGCCGGGCAGCACGACGCAGTCGTACTCGTCAAAGTTGATCTCATCAAAGAGCGCATCGCAGGTCACGGGGATCTGCAGCGAGCTTACGACCTCACGCGTGGGCATAATCGAGACGAGCGTGGCACGCACGCCGCCGCGACGCATGACATCGACCATGGTCAAGCATTCAATAGTTTCAAAGCCATCGGCGGCGAGAACGGCAACGCTGGGCATGAGGGTTCCTTTCATAGGCGGCATACAATTAGCCGTCTTATACCCCGAAGACCTCCGCTTGCCACGCTCGATTTCCCAATGATTTTTCTGAGCAATGATTAAGTGGCTAGTTGCGCCTAAGGTGGACGACGGTCTCGCAGTGGAAGGTTTGTGGGAACAGGTCGACTGGCGTGATCTTTACGGGGGAGAAGGTGCCTTCTTCGACAAAGCGTTTGAGATCGCGCGCCAGGGTGGCCGGGTCGCAGCTCACGTAGGCGACATCGTGGGCACTCGTGCTGGCGATAAGGTCGATCGCTTCGGGGGCGAGGCCTGCGCGCGGCGGGTCGACCACCAAGACGTCGGCATCCTGGTCGGGGAACTCGCGCACCGCGTCTCCGCCAATGACGTCGACGTTATCAAGCTTGTTGATCTCCAGGTTACGGCGCAGGTCGCGCACGGCGGGGCCGTAGGCCTCGACGGCGGCGACAAAGTCGCAGCGGCGGGCGAGCGGCAGGGTAAAGGTGCCGGCACCGCAGTACAGGTCCACGGCAAGCTCGTCTTCCTGCGGGTCGAGCGCTTCCATGACAAGCTCGATCAAAATCTCGGCACCCTTGGTGTTGACCTGGAAAAAAGACGGGGCAGACAAGCGCATCTGACCCTCGGCGATATTCTCGGTCCATGAGCCCTCTCCGGCGAGCATTTCGACCTTGGAGACACGGCGGGCCTTCTTTTCGCCCTTGCTCATCACGCGCACGATGCTCGTGGGATGAGCGGCGTCCGCCAACACGCGGGAGACCTGCGAGCGCGGAAAAGAGCCTGTGGGCGTCCAGAGTGCGACCTCGAGTGCCTTGGTGCGGCGCGATGCGCGAATGCCCACGCGTTCGAGCCCCAAGTCATGGCTGCCGCTTAGATAGTTGAGTGCGCCGACGACCGATTTGAGCGCCTTGGGGAAGCGTTTGTCGAACAACGGGCACGAATCGACGGTCACGATCTTGCGAGGATCGACACCGTGCATGCCAAGACGCACGCGGCCGTTTACAACGGTCGGCTCGAGTTCGATTTTATTGCGGTAGCCCCAATCATCCTTGGTGTGGCGGATGGGTTGCACCAGTTCATCGACTTGATCGGGGCTGAACTTGCCGATACGCTCGAGCGTGGAGCGCAGATTTTGCTCCTTGGCGGCGAGCTGTGCCGTGCGTGAGAGATTGCCCCACGAGCAGCCGCCGCAGATGCCCACGAAGGGGCAGGGAGGCTGAATGCGATCGGGGCTTGGCTCCAGAATCTCGGTGGTGCGGGC
>CABSAN010000036.1 GCA_902475785.1 uncultured Collinsella sp. | reverse complement strand
GTGTCGCCATCCAATCTAGCTGCAGAATCTATGTGCACACATTAATGCGACATGTCGCGGTATCATGGCCTGAACCAAACGTGTCCACCTTAAGGAGCCCGCCATGATTAAGCCCATCATGAAATCCGAGTTCTTTTTGCGCCTGCCTTCCGAAGACGCAGGGCCCGACGACGCCGTGACCGGGCAAGACCTCCTAGATACGCTCCACGAGCATGAGCACGAGTGCGTGGGGCTCGCCGCCAACATGATCGGCGTGCGCAAACGCATCATCTGCGTAAAGGACGGCAACAGGGCGCTGCTCATGTACAACCCGCAAATTCTTGAGCAGGTCAATGCCTACCAGACGAGCGAAGGATGTCTTTCGCTCGTCGGCGAGCGTCCCTGCACTCGTTATCGCCGCATTAAGGTGGAATATCTAGACGAGAACTTCGTCCACCGCATCAAAAATTTCTCGGGCTACACCGCCGAAATCATCCAGCACGAAATCGACCACTGTTGCGGAATCGTTATTTAGACAGCCAAGAAAAATAATCGGCTTTGCTCCGTTAAATGCGGATCGTGATAACGCCGCGGGTTGAGCACACGACAGCGAGCGAGCCGCATTTGCGCCAAGGTGACGTGAAATGAGAGGGCGCTGACCTTCTGGTCGCGCCCTCGAAATTGAACGTCAGATTGGCGTGAATGCGGCTCGCGCAGCATCAAGCGGTCCGCCGTTCGGTAGAACGGCGGAACTAATTAGCTTTGGCGGTAGTGATCAAAGAAGTCGGCGAGGTCTTCGAGGGACTCTTTGAGCACTTCCATGCGCGGCAGGTACACGATGCGGAAGTGGTCGGGCTCGGCCCAGTTAAAGCCGCCGCCGCGCGTGATCAGGATCTTCTTCTCGTGCAGCAGGTCGAGAGCAAACTGCTCGTCATCGGTGATGTTGAACTTCTTCACATCCATCTTGGGGAAGATGTAGAACGCCGCGCGCGGCTTGACCACCGAGATGCCGTCGATCTTGTTGAGCGCCTCATACACAAAGTTGCGCTGCTCGTAGACACGGCCGCCGGGACGGATGTAGTCGTTAACCGACTGATGGCCGCCGAGCGCCGTCTGGACGATCGACTGAGCCGGCACGTTGGAGCACAGGCGCATGTTGGAGAGCATGTTGATGCCCATGATGAAGTCGCTCATGCAGCGCTGATTGCCCGAAAGCACCATCCAGCCAATACGATAGCCCGCAATCATGTGCGACTTGGAAAGGCCGCTAAAGGTGACGCAGGGCAGATCGGGAGCGAGCGAGGCAATCGAGACGTGCTCGTAGCCGTCCATGCACAGACGGTCGTAGATCTCATCGGCAAAGATCATGAGCTGGTGCCTGCGCGCAACCTCGACGATGCCCTCGAGCACCTCGCGCGGGTAGACCGAGCCCGTGGGGTTGTTGGGGTTGATGATGACGAGGGCCTTGGTCGCGCTCGTGATCTTGGACTCCATATCCTCCAGGTCGGGATACCAATCGGCCTGCTCGTCGCACAGATAGTGCACAGGATGGCCGCCGGCAAGGGTTGCGCACGCCGTCCACAGCGGATAGTCGGGGCTGGGGATCAGAATCTCGTCGCCATTGTCGAGCAGCGCGTTCATCGAAAGCTGAATGAGCTCGGACACGCCGTTGCCCGTGTAGATGTGCTCCATCTGAACATTGGGCAGGCCCTTGATCTGCGAGTACTGCATAATCGCCTTGCGCGCAGAGAACAGGCCGCGCGAGTTGGAATAGCCTTCGCAGTCGGGCAGCTGCTGGCGCATATCCTTAATGACCTCATCGGGCGTGCGAAAACCGAAGGGCGCGGGGTTGCCGATGTTGAGCTTGAGAATACGCTCGCCCTCGTCCTCCATACGGGCAGCCTCGTCGACGACGGGACCGCGCACGTCATACAGGACGTTATCGAGCTTGGTGGATTTAGAAAAAGTACGCATGGTGGTGCTCCTTGGAATTTGAGCTGAGGGATGGGGTTCGGACTTGGAAACGTTACGGGGCGATGATGCCTCGCCTTGATCGGCGCTACCGGCAAGCAGCCAGGTAACATCGACCTCCAAAATGCGGGCGAGCAGCTCGGCCACATCGCGCCGCGGGATCGTCTTGCCGCTCACATATTGGCTCATCTGACTCTTGCCGAGTTTTTTGCCGAGCATCTCCGATGCGCGGATCACGTCCGACTGGCGAACGTCGCGATCGGACATAGTCTGTCGCAGGCGATCGCTAAACGTCTCTTGGGCCACTAGAACCTCCTTGCTGGCAAAGTTCAATTTATAGAACACGAATTGAACCAAGGTTCAATTTAGGCAGCAGTATAACGCGGCACCTCATTCGAAAGTTCAATTTCATAAGAAAATGCACCGGACTCTGAGATTTGCCCAAAGCGGACAATGACGCGCACACGTTTAGAGGTATTCGAGGAAACGGGCGCTAGCAAGCGAAACATCGGCCGTGCGATATATCGCGTTGATCTGCCGATGAGGACGTCCCTCGAGCGGGCGCACGGCAACATCGAACTGGCAGCGGCGCAAGATGAGCGCGGGAAGAATGCTCACGCCCAGGCCGTCCTCGACCATGGCCATAATCGCATAGTCATCCCAGGTCGACAGCTTGGAGCGCACCGTCAGCCCCGCCCGACGGAACAGCGGCGTAATCTCGTCGTCGCTACCGCGTTCCAGCAGAATAAACTGCTCGTTGGCCAAATCGGCAAGGGAAACGACCTCCGCGGTGGCAAGCGAGGAGCCCGCTGGCACCACGGCCATCAGCTCGTCTTGTACCAACGGCCGCGACGCCATGCCGGCGCCGCGTGGCTCGCGCGGAATAAAGCCCAGGTCGCAGCGGCCTTCCGCCACCCATTGCTCAATCTCGGAGTAATCGCCCATCAGCAACTCATAATCGACGTCCGGATGATCGGCGCGAAACCGCGCGATCACCGGCGGCAGTACATGGGTCGCCACACTCGAAAACGTACCGATACAGATCTTGCCACGCATGAGCCCTCGCATCTCGTCCACGCGTCGCTGCAGGCGGCCAAACTCTTCGCATAACGCCTCGACTGCCGGCATGACCTGCCGCCCGTCGGCAGAAAGCACCACGCCCTCGCGGCTGCGATCAAGCACTTTAAAACCCCAGTCTGCCTCAAGGTCGCCCACCATGCGGCTCACGCCCGACTGCGAATAGCTCAGCCGCTCTGCGGCACGCGTAAAGCTGCCCGCACGCACCGTCTCAAGCAGCACTTGCATCTTTTGGATATTGGTCTCCACGGCACGCCTCCACCTTTGCATGAGTTTTTGTCATGTTTGCCATGCATTATATTCGCTTTTCTTCTAAAGCCAGTTCACCCATAGTGAACATGCTCGGATATAGAGGGGATGTCAGCGCATGAACAACGGACTGTTTACGTACCTAGCAGCATTGCTATTGTTTGGCTCCAACGGCATCATCGCCGCTGCCATCGCGCTGCCGAGCTCCGATATCGTGCTCCTGCGCACGTTTTTGGGCGCGCTCTCGCTTGTCACTGTCCTCGCCATCACCCAACGCCATAAGTTGCAGGCGCCATCTCGCCCCCGCGAAGTCGCAGCCCTCCTCCTCTCGGGAGCCGCGCTGGGCGCCAGCTGGATTTTTCTGTTCCGCGCCTACCAGACGATCGGCGTCGGCGTATCCTCGCTGCTGTACTACTGCGGCCCCATCATCGTTATGGCCCTCTCCCCGCTCATTTTTGGCGAGAAGCTGACCGGCGGTAAAATTACCGGCTTCATAGCCGTCGCCTGCGGCGCCGTCCTCATCGCGGCCCAAGGTCTGGGCGGCAATATGCCCATCGCGGGCATCGTGTGCGGCATCGCCTCGGCCTTCTGCTACGCGTTGATGGTCATTGCCAGCAAGGGAGCGCCACATATCGAAGGTCTCGAGAACTCCACGCTCCAGGTGAGTGCCGCCTTTGTAACCGCGTTGATCCTTACGCTCTTCACGCAAGGTGCCCCCTCGTTCCTCTCCCCCAGCATTGCCGCCGGCATCGATTGGCGCGCCGTTGCCATGCTCGGCATTGTCAACACCGGACTCGGTTGCCTGCTCTACTTTAGCGCCGTCGCCAAACTGCCCGTGCAGACCGTCGCCGTCGTCGGCTACCTTGAGCCGCTTTCGGCCGTCGTGTTCTCGGCCGTCCTTTTGGGCGAAACCATAACACCGGTCCGCCTGATGGGCGCCGCGTTTATCATCGGCGGCGCGATTTTTTGCGAACTCGCCGGCAAACGCGCAAACACCAAGGCTGGCATCGCCCAGACAGCACGTGCTTAATAGCCCCTGCTCTGAAATACTACCTGCGTACGTGAATAATCCCCAGCTGGGGATTATTGTCTAAAATAACCCGATGTGCCAAACTGCTCTTATATGTATAAAGATGGCATAAAGGTCTACTGCTCGTGGCAGAGGCCAGATGTCCAAGGGAGTCCACGTGGCACACAACAAGCTGGAGGCAAGCCTCCAAGACCAGCGTAGTCAAGGCGGGCATGGAGCCATTCCCCTCTCCGCTGGCATGCTGCTCGTAACGCTCGGCGTCGTCTACGGTGACATCGGCACGAGCCCCATGTACACCATGAAATCAATCGTCACCAACAACGGCGGCATCGGCACCGTCAGCGCAGATATGATCCTTGGCGCGCTTTCGCTCGTCATCTGGACCATGACGCTCGTGACCACGGTCAAGTACGTGGTAATCGCCATGAAGGCCGATAACCACAACGAAGGCGGCATCTTCGCCCTGTTCAGTCTCGTGCGCAAGGTGGCACCGTGGCTGATTCTGCCCGCCATGATCGGCGGCGCGGCGCTGCTCGCCGACGGCATCCTCACCCCCGCCGTCACGGTTACCACGGCCATTGAGGGCCTGCGCACTATCGAGTGGGGCCACGCGCTATTGGGTGACGGGCAAACCAACGTCATCATTATTACCATCATCATTATCTGCGGCCTATTTGCCATGCAGCGCGCCGGCACCTCGTCAATCGGCAAGCTCTTCGGCCCGCTCATGACACTATGGTTCCTGTTCTTGGCAGGCGCCGGCCTGTTCAACATGCTCGGCAACCTGTCCATCCTACGCGCGCTCAACCCCATCCGCGGCATCATGTTCCTGTTCTCGCCCATCAACCACTCGGGCATCATGGTGCTCGGCTTCGTCTTCCTGTCGACGACCGGCGCCGAGGCGCTCTATTCGGACATGGGTCACGTGGGCAAGGCCAACATTTACGCATCCTGGCCGTTCGTAAAGGCGGCCCTCATCCTTAACTATCTGGGTCAGGGCGCTTGGCTGCTCGCCAACAATTCCAATCCCCAGATGCTCGCGATGGACATCGTCAACCCGTTCTATATGATGCTTCCCGAGCCCCTGCGCCCCTTTGCCATCGTGCTTTCGGCCGTAGCGGCCATCATCGCCTCGCAGGCGCTCATCACCGGCTCGTTCTCGCTGGTATCCGAGGCAACGCGCCTTAACCTTATGCCGCATCTGCGCATCCACTACCCCAGCGACACCAAGGGCCAGCTCTATATTCCGCTCGTCAACAACATCATGTGGGTCGGCTGCATCTTCATCGTGCTGCTGTTCCAAAACTCCGAGCGCATGGAGAGCGCCTACGGCCTCGCCATTACCGTGACCATGCTCATGACCACGACACTTTTGACGAGCTACATCGCCGGCATCCTCAAGCACAAGCTGGGTGCCTGCGTCTTCGCCCTGCTCTTTGGTGCCATTGAGCTGTGCTTCTTCGCTTCGTGCCTTACCATGTTCTTTGACGGCGGCTATGTGATGATCTTCCTGGCCGCACTGCTGTTTGGCCTTATGTATGTGTGGCGTCGCGGCACTGCCATCGAGCGCACGCAGACGATCCTGCTGCCCGTCTCCAAATACATCGACCAGCTCAACCGCCTGCGTAACGACGAGACCTACCCCGTCCTCGCCGACAATCTGGTGTTCCTCACCAACAGCCCCGACCCGCTCACGCTCGACCGCGACGTCCTCTATTCCATCCTGGACAAGCACCCCAAGCGCGCCAAGGCATATTGGTTCATCAACGTGCATGTTACCGATGAGCCCTATACGCACGAGTATTCCGTTGAAACCTTTGGCACGGACTTTTTGTTCCGTGTGCGCTTGGACCTGGGCTTTAAGGTCAATCAGCGCATCAACGCCTATCTGCGCCAGATCGTCGGCGACCTGATGGCATCGGGAGAGCTGCCGCCGCAGCATCACACCTACTCCATCTACGAGACACGTGGCAACGTGGGCGACTTCCGTTTTTGCATGCTGCGCAAGATGCTTGCCCCCGAAACGGACATCAACCGCAACGACCATCGCGTCATGGCCATCAAGTACGCCGTCCGCCGCGCCTGCGGAAGCCCGGCACGCTGGTACGGTCTCGAGAACTCGGCCATCATCATCGAGTACGTGCCCCTCTTTGCCCGCATGCGCCCGGCGGTCAAACTCGTACGCACCCATGTGCCACTCGAGGTCCAGATCGAGGAAGCCGAGGAAATGGAAGTCGACATCTTCTCGGACGACCTGGTCAACGGCAACGAAGCCGGCAGGAATATGAACGTCGATCCCACTGAGCTGCTCGAGAGCGTCGCCGATACGCCCGAACAGCAACAGCTCGACGGCCTCGAGAGCGAACAACTCAACGACGCCAACTTCTAGCGACGTCACAAATCGACGACAGCGGCCCTGCACCTCACGGGAGATGCAGGGCCGCCTTGCATTGCAGTAAAGCTATCGGCTACGAACGGCGCGGCTCGGGAACCACGAGCCTATCGGGGCTCGCGCCCTCGGCATCCATCAGGCTCACGTAGCGAATCGACGGATCCCCATACATCGCGTAGTAATAATTGCCCGTGCGCGCGCTAAAGCATCCGGTGTAGATAGTCTTCTCGAACTTGCCATCGCCCATCCTGGACGCCCCCTCAATCATCACCACGCCCTCGAGTGAACGGAACATGCGGACGACGTTTTCGGTCTCGCTCTCCTTTTGCGGATAATTGGCATTGAGGTACGCCGCCTTTACAAAACGACTCGGCGAATAGCAGTCACCCGGAATACCGCGCATGCCGGCACCCGCGCCATAGGGCTTGAGCTCGGCGCCACGCCATGTCGCCGTCTGCGGAAAATCGCTTGTGGCCGTGATATAGGTGCGCAGGTTTTCCATGTGCCACGGGAAGGTGGGCTGATTGGCAAGGGTGTCGACCGGATCGTCGTATACATGCAGGCCGTCAGCCATCATCTCGACCACGATGCTGCGCTGGCTGTCGCCAATAATCCAATGGAGCAGCGACACGCCCAGCCCCTCTCCGGCAGATTTAGCAACAATCACCGTGTCGCGCAGCGCAGCCTCGACCTCGTCGACCGTCGAGAACGTCGCTGCCACCCACAGGGGAAACTCATAGGCTGCGATATTGGTCTTGCCGTCGACAGGGTCCTCGGCATACTCGGCATAACCCGGGAAATTGAGACCCGCCACGGCGAGGCCCGCATCGTTGCCGCAGTCGAAGAACATAGGGTAGTTCTTGTAATCGATGCACATACCGATCACCGCGTGTGCCGCTGTTGCGTCGTCGATAAACGAATACGGAATGTGAAACCCGCGCGGCATCACGCGAACCTGTTGGCCGTAGTCAAAGCTCCAGTCGAGGTTGCGGCCCAGATACATGTGGCCAGAATTATCGGTAAATCGAATGCTCGTACACATAGCGCCTCCTAGCTTTACGTTCTTACTAAGTTCATTGTCACCAAACAAAAAGGCGCTAAACACAAAAGCCCGGACATGACAACAATGTCACGCCCGGACCAAAAGAGACGAAGTGCGGTGCTTTGATCCCCTTAGACCAACTTGCCTAAGCAGTGATCGATCATATGCTGGATCATCTGTGCTTCAAAGCCCGCGTAGTCGCGGCGGCACTCCTTCATCTTGCCGTCGACGATCTGGTCAAAGGCGACCTTGCACTTGATATAGCGCGTGGACTTGGTGACCTCCTCGTGCGTCAGGCAGCTCTCCTCCATCTTGCTGGCGCCCAGGCCAAACACCAGACGGGGGTTGTAAAGCACGTGGGGCTCACCGGCGTCGTCCAGATAGACGCAGACCTTCTTGGTGACGCCGATCTGGTTGGCAGCAAGGCAGCCGGCATCATCGAGTGACTTGATGGTATCGATCAGGTCCTGAGCAACCGACTCGTCCTCGACGGTCGCAACCTCGCAACGCTGAGACAAAATAGCCTCGTCGTGGCAGAGCTCTTTAATCATACGTTCCTCCATAGGGGTCGTTGTAACCGCTTAAGTATACGGTACCCACACATTTTCATGCGAAAAATACCGTCCGTCTGCTACAAAGCGCCGAACATCAACATGCGAGGAACAACAGCGTCGTAAAGGGGCTATAGTGGGTGAGTTCGTGTCAATCGGCCTAAACTCGGGGCCGAACAAGGAAAGGGTATGCATGGACGAACTATTTCACGTCAGCGAGCGCAAGTCCACAATCGGGACCGAACTTCGCGCTGGCCTGACAACATTCCTGGCGATGGCCTACATCATCGCCGTCAACCCCGCGGTGCTCTCGGGCGCTGGCATCGATGCGGGAGCGCTCGCCTGCGCCACCTGCCTGGGCGCCGGCATCATGACCATCTGCATGGGCATCTTCGCCAACCGCCCGCTCGCCTGCGCGTCGGGCTTAGGCGTCAACGCGATGATCGCCGGAATCACCACCACCGTCTGCGGTGGTGACTGGCACGTGGCCATGAGCGTCATCTTCCTTGAGGGCATCGTCATCTTGCTGCTCGTGCTTTGTGGCCTGCGCGAGGCCATCATGGACGCCATCCCGGTTGTCCTGCGTCACGCCATCTCGGTGGGTCTGGGCCTGTTTATCGCCATGATCGGCCTGTGCGACGCTGGCATCATCACCGCTGGCGCCGGTACGCTCGTCGGCCTGGGCGACATCGCCTCCCCCACCTTTATCGTCGGTATCATCTCCATCGTCGTGACGGTTGCCCTGGCTTCCCGCAACGTGCCGGGCTCGCTGCTCATCGGCATCATCGTCGCCGTTATCGCCGGTATCCCGCTGGGCGTCACCCACGCCCCCGAGGGCCTCATCGCACCGCTCGACTTCTCGAGCATCGGTGGCCCCATCGCCGATGCCGGCGGCGTGCCCGCCATCGTCAAGGTCCTTACCGACCCCACGCTCCTCGTCATCTCGTTCTCGCTGCTCATGAGTGACTTCTTCGACACCATGGGCACCGCGATGGCCGTGGCCAAGCAGGGCGAGTTCCTCACCGACGACGGCAACGTCGAGAATATCAAGGAGATCTTGATCGTCGACTCCGCCGCCGCCGCTGTGGGCGGTTTCATGGGCGTCTCCTCCATCACCACCTTCGTCGAGTCCACTTCCGGCGCTGCCGACGGTGGCCGCACGGGCCTCACCTCCGTCACCACCGGCGTGCTGTTCATTCTCGCCGCGTTCTTCTCCCCCATCGTCACCATCGTTTCCAGCGCCGCCACCTGCGGTGCTCTGGTCTACGTCGGCTACCTCATGATGAGCGAGGCCTCCGAGATCGACTGGTCCGACGTGTCGCAGGGTTTCCCGGCGTTCATGATTGTCGCCGGCGTGCCCTTCACCTACTCCATCTCTGCCGGCATCGGTCTGGGCTTTATCGCCTACGTGATCGTCGCGCTCTTTAAGGGCGAGGCTTCCAAGATCAAGCCGCTCATGTGGATTGCAGCCCTCGCCTTCCTCGTCTACTTCTTTGTAGCGTAGCGGCAAAGCTGCCAAAGCAGAACGCCAAAGCGCGGAGTCGCATCGAGCGGCTCCGCGCTTTGCTTTTAAAGCCAGGCACCGCACGGACGCGCGATATATTGCTTCCCAAGTTTTGGACATTTTGCCCTCCAAACGGCACTACCGCCGGCTACATCCTGCAGATATGCTGGGCGTAATCGCATAGGCCCTATGAGGATGGGAGTAACCATGGCCGCCTTGTTCACGACCCCCAAGCGCAATGACAAAACCTCTGGAGCCCATTTTGTCGAGCCCGACGTGTGCCGTCGCACGCTGCTCGCGCACGGCAGCTGGCGCCGCGTGACGCGCCGCATCGTCGTGGGCGCCGTATGCGCGCTTACGGTGAGCTCGCTGCTCATGCCGAGCGTCTCGCTCGCGGCCGAGTGGGTGGACGTCGGCGGCGTCCGCCACGAAGCGGCCGCGGGGCCCGCGGGAGACGCCGCCGGCACCTGGTCATGGGATGGCGCCGATGACATGAAGCTCAACGGCTATAACGGCGGCGTGATCGAGGCCGCTGGCAAGCTCAACATTGCCTACGAGGGCAAGAACACCGTGAAAACCGAGCCCGATTACACCGGAGCCGCCATCAAAGCGCAGGATGGCACTAGCCAGAAAGCAGAGTTGAACATAACGAGCTCGAATAGCACGGATGAGCTCAATGTGGCAGCCGAGACCGATGCAATTAAATCCACAGGCGACCTCTCCATTTCTGGCCCAGGCACCGTGAACACCACGAGCACTACTGCCGACGGAATTGAGGCAAAGGGCGATCTCTCTATCACGGGCTCGGGCACCGTGAATGCTACGGGCGGCACCGAAGGCATCCAATCCAAGGGCAAGACCACCATCGATTCCTCTGGCACAGTGATCGCTAAAGGAGACGAAGGTTACGGCATCGCCGCGGGCAGTGACCTCATCATCAAAGGCGGTGGCAAGGTAGAAGCAAGCTCGATAGAAGAAGCGGCGATTTGGGCTGAAGACGGCATCAACATCTCGGGCGGCAGTCAGGTCAAGGCAAACTCCGAGGGAGATCTTGCCGTCGACACTGAAGGTAGTCTCGCGGTCACGAACGCCTCCCTTGACGCAAGCGGTGTTGAATATGGTGTCTATGCCTACAAGGGCGTTACGCTCGATCACGCGACCGTGACGGTCCGCACAAGCGCGAGCGGCGGCCAGGCCATCGCCCTCATCACTGACGGGGACGACATCGTCATCAAGAATGGTTCCATCGTGGACGCGTTCGCGGAAGGCAAATTCTCGGTTGCAATCTCTACCAGAAACCACCAGCCAAACGTCGCTGGCGGCCACATCTACATCAGCGACTCCGTTGTTAAGGCTATAGCCCGCTATGTCGAGACCGGTGGCGATGGCCCCGATCACTACAGCAACGACCAAAGCGGAGGGGTCATCCCTGAGCCTAGGGGTCTGAACATCGGCATTTTCGCCCAGACCTATGAGGGCATCACGCCCGCGACTATCTCGATCGTCCGCAGCAAGGTCACGGCCGAGGGGGACACGGCGGCAATCTTCGCTCTTGCTATAAGCGAGGATGGCAAGGCGATCGGCACCATCGAGATCGAAGGCGCTCCCATCCAGACGCCCGCAGGCAGCAAGATCATTAACTATCGCTACGAAGAAGAGTACGGCCCCAGCATCTCCTACGAGGCAGGTCAAACCATCGGCACGGGCGACGCCACGATCGACTCCCCCTACGATGCAGCTGTCGCAAAGAGCACGGTCATCGTGCCTCCCGAGGAGATCAAACCCGAGGAAAAGCCCGGCGAGACCAAACCCGAGGGTTCCAAGTCCGAGGGCGCGAAGACAACCAAGACCGTTGCAGTTGCAGCCACGGGAGCCAAGACCGCCGGCAAACTCGCGGCAACTGGCGACGCCTCGAGCGCAGCCATCGTGGCAGCCGCCCTTGCGGGAACAGCCGCCATCGCCGCAGGCGCCGTAGTGAGCCGCAAGCGCTCATAGACGCCTTTGGCCTTTAACGCACGGGACGGCACCCACAGAAGTGCTAGCCTGCGCACCGTTTAGCAACGCCACCGCCAAGCCCCCCTCCGGCGGTGGCGTTTCCTGTTTGCGCCCGCACAACGCGCGCGAATGTTCTTGATGCTGCCCAACCGGTATACGCTGACGTGCGACAATTGGGACTGCCGATATCACAACACTGAGAGAAGCCTGCCTTGGAAGCGCAAAAGCAGATAACCGTTCATTCAAAGCATGCCGAAAGCGCACCTGTCATCTACCTCCCCGCAGGTCTGGGCGACGGTAGTGATGTTTATGACCGCTGCCGAGAGCTCGGCTGTCCGCCATTCACCCTCGTCTCCATTGGCGGGCTCGATTGGAATCGCGAGCTGAGCCCCTGGGCATGCGACGGGACCGTACGCGATGCCGAGCCTTTCGGCGGCCAAGCTGCCGGTTTTCTTGATGAGTTGCTGAACCGGATAATCCCAAAGGTCGAATTATCGCTCCCACAGCCACCTGCTTGGCGTGGCATTGCCGGTTATTCGCTGGCGGGTCTCTTTTCGCTTTGGACCCTCTGGCAAACCGATGCCTTTGACCGCGCCGCAAGCGCATCGGGGTCGCTATGGTTTCCCGAATTTGTCGACCGTGCCAGCACGGCCCCTTTTGCCGGCAGCCCGCAAGCCGTCTATCTGTCACTCGGCAAAAAGGAAACCAAGACGCCCAACCGCATGATGCGGCATGTACTCGACGACACACGCGCGATGGAAGCGTTGCTCGTCGAGCGCGGCATTCCAACAACGCTGGAGCTCAACCCCGGTAATCACTTTGCCCAAACCGACTTGCGCATGGCCCGCGGCATCCACTGGATACTGACGCATTAAAAAGGCGCCCACGCGCATATACGCATGGGCGCCATATCTTGTTTTAGCTAAACGCAACTGCTACTCAGCAGCCTCCTCAATCTCGGAAACATCAAACTCAAAGTCATTACCCGGCAGAATGGCGTTGAGCACAATGCCCACCAGCGAGCCCACGGCAAGGCCCGAAAGCGAAATCGTCACGCCGCCCAGCTCCAGCACGATGGCACCGGCGGTACTATAGGCAATGCCGAGCGAAAGCACGAGCACCAAAGCCGCAACCAGCACATTGCGGTTGTTCTGGAAATCAACCTGGTTTTCGATAAGGTTGCGAACGCCCACGGCACTGATCATGCCGTAGAGCACGAGCGACACGCCGCCGATAACGCATGCCGGCATGGCGGCGATCACGGCAGCAAACTTGGGGCAGAACGAAAGCACGATGGCGCAGCAGGCGGCAATGCGAATCACGCGCGGGTCGAACACGCGCGTCAGGGCAAGCACGCCAGTGTTCTCGCCATACGTCGTATTGGCGGGGGCGCCAAAGAGCGATGCCAAGATGGTCGCCAGGCCATCGCCGAGCAGCGTGCGATGCAGGCCGGGGTCGGCAATGTAGTTGCGCTCGCAGGTGGAGCCAATAGCGGAGATATCACCGATATGCTCGATCATGGTTGCAAAGGCCAACGGCATGATAGTGATGATGGCCGTCGTGGCGAGGCCGCTATCAAACTGCGGCCCAAAGAGTGCAAACACCGTGTTGTCCCACACGACGGGCAAGCCAACCCAGGGAGCGGCTGCGACGCCCGAAAAATCGACCTCGCCCAGCGCAGTCGCAACGGCATAGCTCACCACGACGCCCAGCAGGATCGGCACGATCTTGACCATGCCGCGGCCCCAAATATTGCAGATGACGATGACGGCCACAGCGATAACGGCAACAAGCCAATTGGTCTGGCAGTTGGCGATAGCAGAGCTTGCCAAGATCAGGCCGATGGAAATGACGATGGGGCCGGTCACCACCGGCGGGAAGAAGCGCATGACGCGCTTGGCACCAAACGCACGGAACAGCGCTGCCAGCACCGGATAGAGCAGGCCGGCGCAGGCAACGCCCAGGCAAGCGTAGGGCAAAAGCTCGGCCTCGCCGTTGGGTGCAATGGCGGCATAACCCGCGATAAAGGCAAACGACGAGCCCAGGAACGCGGGCACCTTACCGCGCGATAGAAAATGAAACAGCAGCGTGCCGATGCCGGCGAACAGAAGCGTCGTCGAAACGGAAAGGCCGGTGAGCACGGGCACGAGCACCGTGGCTCCGAACATCGCAAACATGTGTTGCAAACCCAACACAAACATGCGCGGGCGACCGAGCGACGATGCGTCGTAGATGGCATCGCTGACGGCGGGCGTCGAAGACTGGGACATGGAGGTCCTTTCATGATGGAAGGGCGATCAGGCATATCGGATAGCCTGCCCGAACGATACGATCCGAACCATTGTACGCGATACGCAATGCCTCGCACGCGCCGCCACCTGCAAACGGTAGCGTTACTTCCAAACGCGCTCGGCAATGCGCTTGACCAGCGCGATCTTCGCCCATTGCTCGTCCTCGGTCAGCTTGTTGCCAATCTCGCAGCTGGCAAAGCCGCACTGGGGCGACAGGTACAGATTCTCGAGCGGCACGTACTTTGCGGCTTCGCGGATGCGTTCGACGATAACATCCTCGTTCTCGAGCCCTGCCGCCTTGGTGGTTACCAAGCCCAGCACGACCTTCTTGCCGGGAGCGACGTACTTGAGCGGCTCAAAGCCGCCGGCGCGGGGTGTGTCGAACTCCAGATAGAACGCATCGACATTCTCATGTGCGAACAGGTACGGCGCGATGGGGTCGTAGCCGCCCTCAAAGGCATAGGTGGAGTGGTAGTTGCCGCGGCACACGTGCGTGTTGATAACCAGATCGTCGGGCTTGCCCTCGATGGCGGCGTTGTTGAGCGCCACGCCCAGCTCGCTTACCTTTTGCAGGTCGACCGGGCTCATGCCGGTTTTGGCGACAAAGTCGGTATCGCAATAGATGCCCCAGGTGCAGTCATCAAACTGGATGTTGCGGCAGCCTGCGGCGTACAGGTCGGCAATCACGGTACGGTATGCTGCGGCGATGGCATCGGCGAGCTCTTCGTCGGTCTTGTAGACGGCGCGCAGGCTCTCCTGCTGGCCATCGCAGCGGTCGAGCGTGACTTCGGAGAACGTCTGGATCGGCGCCGGAATGGTTTGTCGCGCGACCTGGCCCTCCCCCTCAAGCGCCTTGACGAACTTAAAATGCTCGACGAACGGATGATTCTCGCCGCTAATGGGACCGGTAACCACAGCAGTGTCGGCCGTCGTCTCCTCGTCATGGAACATATAACCCGTGCGTGAGGTGCGGCGCTCAATGCCGTTAAGGCCCCACATAAAATCGAGGTGCCAGTAGCTGCGGCGGAACTCGCCATCGGTGATGACCTGCAGGCCGGCGGCCTTCTGCTTGGCCACCAAATCGCGAATGGCATCGTCCTCGACGGCCTTAAGGCCGGCGGCGTCGAGTGTGCCCGCGGCATAGGCGGCACGTGCATCCTTAACAGCCTGTGGACGAAGAAAACTGCCGACGATATCGGCGCGAAACGGCGCGTTCGGCTGAATCGAAGTGCTCATAGATATCTCCCTTTGCATTGGTTGCTTTACTGGGACAGAGTATGAGCGCTTATATGGCCATCGTAAAATATACGTTTATAACAGTTTGTTATAGATGCTTCCTATATCAGTCTGGACTGTCATAAAGAGATTTGACCCGCGCGGAGCACAGCAGCCTAGATATGCTGACGAATCGCGTCGATATAGGCCCGCCCATAGCGCGTAAGTGTCGTGTTCTTGCGCGTGATGATGCCGATCTCCATGTACTCGTCTACATCGAGCGGAATCGAGATAATACCGGGGCCGTTAAGTTCATGGCTGATCACGCCCGAACACACCGTGTAGCCGTTAAGGCCCATAGCTAGGTTGAACAGCGTCGCACGGTCACGCACGCGGATATTCTTGCGACGCTCAAAGGTCGAGGTCAGCTCCTCAGAATAATAAAACGAGTTATAGCTGCCCTGCTCATAGGACAGGAACGGGTAGTCTTCCAAGTCCCCGAGCGTCACACTCGAGCGGCCCGCCAGCGGATGGCCTGCGCACACGAAGACATGCGGCGTGGCGCAGAAGAGCCCCTCGAATACGAGCTCGTTGGCGGCAAGCATGCGCTCGATAACCTCGCGATTGTGCTCCGACAGATACAGGATGCCGAGCTCGCTTTTCATGTGCGCGACGTCCTCGATAATCTCGTGGGTTTGCTCCTCGCGCAGGGTAAAGTCGTAGCGCGCGGCATCGAACTCGCGGATCACGTCAACAAACGCGTTAACGGCAAAGGAATAATGCTGACAGCTCACACTGAAGTGCGGCACCTGCTCGGATGTGCCCTTGTACTTGCCCTCGAGCAGGTCGGCCTGATCGAGCACCTGACGCGCATAGCCCAAGAAGGTCTCGCCTTCCTCGGACACAATGACGCCCTTGTTGGTGCGCTCAAAGATGTGCACACCCATCTCGTTTTCGAGGTCACGGATCGATGCGGTGATCGAGGGCTGCGACACAAAGAGTCGGCGCGATGCCTCGGTGATGCTGCCGCACTCGGCAACCTTGACAACATATCTGAGCTGCTGGAGCTTCATAGCGTCCTCCCTAGACGTTCGTGACGTCGAAACCCGCTGCATCTGTCTGGCGCATAAACGACGGCATCTCCCCCGTCGCGGCGCAGTCGGCAATCTGATGCAGAGCCCCGGCGACCGCATCATCTGCCGCAGCGCCAATATGCCAGCGCGCGGCAGCCGTGACGGCCTCGTTGGCATTGGCGACTGCAACGGAGTTGGGAACGGTATCGATCATGGGCAGATCGTTATCGGAATCGCCAAATACGGCCACCTCGTCGGGCGTCAGGCCCAAAGCGCGCGCCAGCTCCAGCGCAGCGCAGCCCTTGTCCCAACCAGCCGGAAGGATGTCGAACAGGCGCACTCGGTTGTTGGGAAACACAAGCGAGAGCTCCGGCACCTCGGCAGCAACACGCTCGCGCAGCTCGGCAAGCTCTTCGCGCGAGCGGGCGCTCCAGATATTCGCCTTGAACACCGGCACGTCATCGACAACAGAACGGCACGGGGCCTCTTCGCCCTTGAGCCACGCGTTGCCGCCCGACTCCATGGCACGGCGCACGCGCTCGGGATCGCTCGTCACGCAATAGGCATCGTTACCCCAAAAGTCGTCACCCAGGCTGTAGACCTTTAGATAGGTATCGTCGGTCTCTTGCTCCAGGTAGTCTGCCAGGCGCATCAGGGCATCGTTGTCGATTGCGCGCGAGGCGACTACTTCGCCGTCGACAAACATCACCTGGCCGTTGCAGAACGCACCGGTCGAGAAACACTCGGAACGGTTTTTGAACATCCAGCCCATCGCGGACGGCTGGCGACCCGAAACCGGGCCAAAGTGCAGACCCGCCGTCTGCATGGCATGAATGCCCTCGATGGCGTAGTCGCTGGCGCCGTCATGCCCGGCTGGAATCAGCGTATCGTCCATATCGGTCAGCACAAGTTTGATCATAGAGTCCCCCAGTCATTTTCACCGTATCCATTGTAACGGTGCGCTAGTATAGGAAACAACAGATTCGATGCGGGAGTGCCGGCGGTGCAAACCACAAGGCTGAGAGGGCATGGGGCCCAATCCTTTGAACCTGTCAGTTAATGCTGGCGTAGGGAGCATGCCGCCTTTACAGGGGCGCTGTCTATGCACAGCGCCCCTTTTCTATGCCAAGGAGGCATGTGCAGTGATTGATTCGGAACAGCTTAAGCAACATATGGTCAAGGCCGTGGAGGAGATTCGCGCCACCAATCCGATGGCCGGTTCCATCACCAACACGGTGACGATCGACTTTGTCGCCAACGCGCAGCTCGCCGTGGGCGGTTCGGCCGCTATGGTCTATCTGCCCGACGAGGGCGAGGCGCTCGTTGCCGGCGGCGGCGCCATCTATCTCAACATGGGCACGCTCTTCCCCATCTACGAGCAGACGATTCCCCGCGCGGCCAAGGCGGCACACGACGCCGGCAAGCCTTGGGTGCTCGATCCGGTTGGTCTGGGCATCGGCAGCCTGCGCACCCAGCTGGTAAACGAACTCAAGCAGTACAAGCCCGCCATCGTGCGCGGCAACGCCTCCGAGATTATCGCGCTCGCCGGCCTGTGGGGTCTTGAGGGCGAGGCGGCCGATCTGAGCCGCGTACGCGGTGTCGATACCACCGACACGGTAGACGCCGCCCGCGATGCCGCGGTGGCGCTCGCCCGCTACACCGGTGGCGCCGTAGTCGTCTCGGGCGAAGTCGACCTGATCACCGACGGCACGACCGTGGCCAAGTCCCACGGCGGCAGCCCGCTCATGTCCAAGATCACCGGCTGCGGCTGCTCGCAGGGCGGCGTGCTGGCTGTGTATGCCTGCGCCGCCGATCCGTTTACGGCAGCCGTCTGCGGCACCGCCGTCTACAACGTCGCTGGCACGCGTGCTGCCGCCGTCGCCGATGCCCCGGCAAGCTTTAAGGTCGCCTTTATCGACGAGCTCTACCGCGCGAGCGCCCAGGACATCGCCGATAACCGACTCGAGCTCGAGGAGGCATAAGCCATGTCCGAGCCCGCAACCAATGCCGGCATGAACACGCTCGTCGCTGTGGCCATCGCCCCATGCGGCACCGGCGATGAGCTATCCGCCGAGGTCGCCGAGGCCGTGCGCGTCATTCGCGAGAGCGGCCTTCCCAACCGCACCACCTCGATGTTCACCGAGATCGAGGGCGACTGGGACGAGGTCATGCAGGTCGTGCGCGACGCAACCTTTGTGTTGGCGAGCAAGGGCATCCGCACCGAAGTCGTGCTCAAAGCCGATATCCGGCCCGGATTTACCGACACCATGACCGGCAAGCTCGAGCGCATGGAAGCACAGATCAAGAAGCAGGAGGAAACACGATGAGCATCCGCGACAACCTTGATATCTCGGCCTATCTGGTACTCGGCCCCGAAAACACGCTCGGGCGCCCCGTGGGCGATGTGGTGGCCCAGGCGCTCGACGCCGGCTTTACCTGCATCCAGGTGCGCTCCAAGGTGGCAAGCGCCCGCGAGATCATTGCGCTGACCGGCGACGCCGCGCAGGCAATCGCTCAGGCCGGCAAGACCGGTCAGGTCGCCTTGCTGATCGACGACCGTCTGGACTGTGTGCTTGCCGCACGCGAGCAGGGTATTGCTGTCGACGGTGTGCACGTGGGCCAAAGCGATATTCCCGTCGAGGTCTGTCGCAAGCTGCTGGGCCCCGACGCCATCGTGGGCCTTTCGGCCCGTTGCGAGGAGATGCTCGAGTACGTCAAGACCGCCGACATGAGCCTAGTCGACTACCTGGGCATCGGCCCACTCCACGAGACCGAGACCAAGCGCGACTGCGGACGCGCGGCCGACGGCTCTATCATCACCAAGAGCTTTGAGGACCTGGCCGCACTCCACGCGGCAAGCCCCGTGCCCATCGTGGTGGGCGGCGGCGTCAAGACGGCCGACCTGCCGCAGCTCAAGGCCACCGGCGTCGACGGCTTCTTTGTGGTGAGTGCCGTCTGCAGCGCCGATGACCCCTACGCCGCGGCCAAGGAGCTCGTCGACACCTGGCAGCAGGCATAGGCATAAGCCGAGCAGTTGCTCCGCGACCCCATAACTTCAGCAATGGAAAACGCATCCCAGTTTGGATCTCCATTCCGGGATGCGCTTTCCGTATAGAGAGCCAGTGGGAAACTGCATCCCAGTCTGAACGCATATTCCGGGATGAACTTTCCGCCACGGGCCTCTCGCGGAAACCGCATCCCATCCAAACGCCCATTCCGGGATGCGCTTTCCGCCGAGATGGCGGCAGCAGCCTCTACCCTGCCAGATATGCCTCCAGTGCCGGCAAGGTCGCCTCCGCATCGCGGCGACCAATCTGGTAGATGCGCTCAAGTTCATCGGGCTCGCGACACAGCGACGGCACCTTCACCGATTCACTCGGTCGCACCACAAAGATCTCGCCGGCAGCCTCGCGACGTGCCAGGTCATCGAGCGTGGCATTGTAGACCTCATGCCGATGCTCAAGCGCTGCGACAAACTCCGGATAGTGACGGAACACGCGCCGCAGCATGGGCATCACGCTGTTGGGCTGCTTCACAAAGCCCGCCGACTGCGTGAGTACCACGATATTGCGGTCATACCCCTGCGCAAACAGCCATGCGCTGGGAATAGAATCAGCCACGCCACCATCCAGATACTTATGCCCGTCAATAGCAACGGGACGCGTCGCCACGGGAATTGCCGACGACGCCCGGATCCACTCGATATCGCGCTCGTCGCCATACGGCAGATCGTGATAGACGGCCTTGCCCGTCTCGATATCGGTACACACGCACGTAAACCGCATGGGGCAGGCGCGATATGTCTCCAGGTCGATGGGATCGCGCTCGATGGGCACCTCGTGATAGGCAAAATCGGCATTGAACATATCGCCGGTTCGCAGCCAGCTGGTCACGCTTGCGTAGCGCTTGTCGGCACAATAGGCCTTGTTGTAGCGAATGGCGCGGCCGATCTGGCGCGATTTAAAGTTGTAGCCAAACGCCGCGCCCGCCGAGACACCCACCATATGGTCGCAAGTTAAGCCGTGCTCCATCCAAACGTCGAGCACGCCCGCCGTATACATACCGCGGTAGCCGCCTCCCTCGAGTGCCAGCCCCACCGTGCGCGTCGTATTTGACTGTGCCATGCGACCATCTCCGTCCCCACAAATTCAAACGGAACAAGTATACCCGTCAACATATATCGTCTCAGTCGCATTTTCATCGAACATCGCATCGTCGCGCTACCGCCTGTCGAATAATAGCCGCCCACAGCATGTGCACCCAAATATAATTGCGTACTGTTGTTTACACTACTCAGCTGTTATCAACAGCGAACATTAGCCGTTACATTATCTTCTGAAACATATAGCGCACCTTGTCCAGGCGGCTGTTTGGA
>CABSAN010000035.1 GCA_902475785.1 uncultured Collinsella sp. | reverse complement strand
CGATCCGAGAGGGGATTTAGATGATTTACGGTGCATTGGGCGATATCGAGGAGTACCGCGGAATGCTCAAGGGCCTCGACGTGCTGATCGACTGGCTCGAGGAGAACGACCCGGCAGAGCTCGAGGTCGGCAGCCATCCGATTCTGGGCGACAAGGTCTATGCGAACGTCATGGCTCCCACGACGCGTCCCGAGGCCGAGGCTCACTATGAGACGCATCAGCGCTATCACGACCTGCAGATTGACGTCGAGGGTCGCGAGGCCTTTAAGGTTGCCACGGGCAGCCTGACGCTGGTCCAGGAGTTTGACGAGAAGGACGACTACGATCTGGTCGATTCCGACGCTTCGATCGCCGGCGATCTTGCCGACGACAAGTTTGCGCTGTTCGTTGCCGGCGAGCCTCACATGCCCACGCTCGAGTTCCCGGGCGATGGCGCACAACCGATCAAGAAGATCTGCTTTAAGCTGCTTGCCGACGCCTACTGGGAGGGCTAGCGCGCTGCTCGGCTGAGTTGTTCGTGTTGCGAGCGTTATCCCTTGGAGGAGCGCGCTTGGGCCCCGCTGATCGCGGTTCCTTTGGGGATTGCGGTTGGCGGGGCTTTCTGTTTTTGAGTAGGGGAGTTGAGGCCGTTACGATACGTGGATTGGCACGCACGCACTCAAAATCGGCAACAAAAAAGCCGCCCAAAGGCGGCTATCTTGTGCAATGGAGCCAGCGACCGGGCTCGAACCGGTGACCCCCGCTTTACGAGAGCGGTGCTCTACCAACTGAGCTACGCTGGCGGCCATGTGATGACGCAACTGAGGCGTCAACGGCTGTCTATGATACGGGACATCGCAAATCCGCGCAAGTGTTCTGACGGCTTTTCTCACTTTAAATGCACTAATATTGGAGACGCGATGTCTTGCTCTTACGGGTCTCAAACAGAATGGGGCAGCGATGGCTCAACCCAAGATTCTTCTCGCACGCATCGATGATCGGTTTATTTACGGGCAAGACGTTGAGCTGTGGAACGAGGCTGTGGGTTCCAACCTCGTCCTAATCGTCAACGACGAGATTGCGGCTGATTCGCGCAAGTGGGCGCCTATGAGGGTCGCGGCGCCCGAGGGCGTGTGGACGCGGTTTTTCTCGGTGCAAAGGACCATCGACATCATTCATACCGCAACGCCGCGTCAATGGATTCTGATCATGGTAGCCTCACCCGTCGATGCGCTCGCGCTGGTTAAGGGCGGCGTGCCCATCACCAAGATCAGCATTGGCCATATACAAGCAGGGGAGGGCAAGCGCCCCATAACGCTCGCGGTTGCCGTGAGCGACGCAGACGTTGCTGCCCTCAAAGAACTGCAGGCGCTCGGCATAGAGCTAGAAATCCGCTATCTCCCCAGCTCCAATCCCGACCCCATCCAACTAGTCATTGGGGACGTTCTTAAATGACTAGTCAAACGGGACACCCTTGGCACTTGGGGACAGTCCTTCTCACCAAACGTTAAAGACTGTCCCCAACGACTAGTCATTTAAGAACGTCCCCAATGACTAGGTAGCAAAACGCCCGTCGGCGGTGTGCCGGCGGGCGTTGCTGTGCAATATGTTGCATTGTGGGCTTAGTGCCTCATAAAGTGGTATTCGATCACATTGCTATAGGGGTGACCCGGGCCCACAATGCCCTGCGGGAACAGCGGCTGGTGCGGCGTATCGGGGTACATCTCTGCCTCGAGGGCAAAGCCAGCGCCCCAGCCATAGTTGGCATCGTCCTTGGCGTGCTCGTCGCCCAGCCAGTTGCCGGTGTAGAGCTGAACGCCCGGTGCGGTGGTGTAGTAGTCCAGCTCGCGACCGGTCCACATCTCCTCGACGTGCATCGCGCGGCGCAGATTACGGCCGTACTGATAGCCATCGATGCACAGGCAGTGGTCATAGCCGCGCGCCTGCTTAATCTGCGGGTTGTCGGCTTCCATGCCGGGCGCGACGGGGCGCAGCTCACGGAAGTCAAACGGCGTGCCCTCGACCGGAGCGATCTCGCCGGTGGGGATATTCTGCTCGTTGATGGGCAGGTAGTGGGCGGCGTTAGCAACAAAGAAGTGCTCGCAGTCCATGCCGGCGTTATGGCCGGCAAGGTTAAAGTACGTGTGGTTGGTCATGGACACGTAGGTGGCGCGGTCGCTCTCGCAGCCATACTCGACACGAAAGACGCCGGTGCGCGTCACGGTAAACACGGCCGTAAAGGTGCGGTTGCCGGGGAGACCCAGCTCGCCATCCTCAAGTGAGGTGGTCATGCGCACGGCGTTGTGGACCTCGTCGAGCTCAACGTCCCACACGCGTTTATGCAGGCCGTGCTCAAGGTCGCTGTGCAGGTTGTTGACGCCTTCGTTGGCCGGCATATGCCAGTCCGTGCCAGCGATAGTGATCGTGGCACCTGCAGTGCGGTTGGCCACAGGGCCGATGGTTGCGCCAAAGCAGGCGGGGTTGTCAAAGTAATCCTCGAGCTTATCGAAGCCCAGAACCACATCGCGCACGTTGCCGGGAATGTCGGGCACATCGATACCCAGCACGGTGGCGCCATAGTCCATAATGCGAACGCAGATCTCGGGCCCGTTGAGGGTGTAACGATGAACGGGGGTACCGCACGGCGCGGTGCCGAAAAGCTCGGAAGTGATCATTTGGTTCCTAACATCGAGGTATTTCCGACAAACTGTAGCGCGAACAGGCGAGATTATCACTACACCCCACTAAAGCAGGGGGTATTTTTCTCAAAAAAGTGATGATTGGAGCTGTGCGGGCATTCATTTTTGACGCGCACGAGTCTGATACAATTTGTTCGTTACTGTTTGAATGATATGCGCGCAAAGAACGGCGAGGATTCATCGTGATTAAGGCAGAGCGACAGGATAGGGTTCGTCAGCTGCTCGAAGAGCAGGGCACGGTCTCGGTCAAGGAGATTTCGGATGCACTGGGCGTCTCGGACATGACGATTCGTCGCGATCTTGAGGAGCTCGCGAGCCTAGGCGAGATCGAGCGCGTGCACGGTGGAGCCCGTAGTGCACAGAGTCGCCCGCACGCTATGTTGCGCCATGAGTATTCGCACAGCGAAAAGCGCACGAAGCATGCCGAGGAAAAGTTGCAGATTGCGCGCCGTTCTGTGGAGCTTATCGAGGAAGGCTCGACCATCTTTTTGGGCACGGGTACTACGGTGGAGCAGATGGCCTCGATGCTGCCGGCGTTTCGCCTGCGCATTGTGACTAATTCGCTTTCGGTGTTTAGCCTGCTCGAGGCGCGCGAAGACTGCGAGCTGTGCCTCGTGGGCGGTATGTACCGTCGCCGCACCGCCGCTTTTGTGGGACCAACGGCCGAGGATACCCTGCGCGCGCTGGGCATCGACGCGGCATTTATCGGTGCCAACGGCATTCTGGATGGCGACGTATCTACGTCCAACATGGACGAGGGCCGCATCCAGCAGCTCGCCTTTAGCAAGGCCGATTCACGCTACTTGATCGCCGACTCCAGCAAGATCGGCAAGCGCGACTTCTATACCTTCTGCCGCCTGGACAGTTTGGACGCCGTGGTGTGCGAGCCGGGTATTGCCGCCGAGGATCGCGCCGCCATCGAGGAGCACACGCAGATCATTTGCTAGCTAGCGCTACGGGATTGCCAACAGGCGATGCGGGAGGACTTTTACCTCCTGTCATTGTGGAAACCAGCGCGTCAGCGCTACGCGATATGACGCGCAAATGAGGATTCCACTATCAAATCGTCTCAACCTGTAACAGGTAGGGGTGAAACCACCAACCAGATGTTGCAGATTGAGATTTTTGACCCGGCCTATTCCGTTTGTCTCGATCTGTAACAGCTAGGACCGAATAATTCAGCTAGTTGTTACAGATTTAGATTGGGGATATTGGCCTGTGCATTCATCTCAATCTGTAACATCTAGACGTCCAAAACCGGTCTTAGTGTTACAGATTGAGACAATTCGGCGGGGTCTACCTTGTTTGTCTCGATCTGTAACGGTTAGGACTTAAAAACTCGGCTACGTGTTACAGATCGAGACAAAAGAAAAAGAACATTAGGACTTGAAAATAAAGTTTTGATAAGGGATTCGCCCAGTTAAGACGGTGCGGCAGACAATTGAGATTAGTTTGCCTCCGGAGTCGTAAGCATAATGAGTCAGTTCGATGACCGGAAGTTTTGCAACACCATAATTACTGGCTTCGGAATCGCTAAGCTGACGTGCTCTATAGCTTTCCCTAACAGATTGGATAGACTTGGACAAGTCGTCCATGATTCTGCTAAATGCCTGAAAATCTAACTGGTTATTCGGAACGCGCGACTTTGAAATGAAGAACGTATCAGCGCCTATGAAGCTGCCTTCAAGTTCGTAGGTCAATTCAAGACGCTGAATTTCATCGCGACTTTGACATCCAAATTGTTGGAGCATCATTACGGAAATTGGACGACCTGATGTGAGGCCGCCGAAATGTTTGGTGATGGCATCCGGATCAACGCCATCGCAATGGCTTGCAAAGTCAAAGTCTAAAAGTGAATTGAGCTCGCTAACGCGTTTCGGTGCAACAAACGATCCCTTACCTTGGATTCGATAGATACTTCCACGACGCTCCAGCTCACTCATGGCAAGTCGGACGGTTGTTCTGCTTACGGCGTATTCGTCGCAGAGTTCCATTTCTGTTGGAAGTTTATCGTCTGCTTGATATTCATCGACGATCTGCTTGAGCAGCGCGTCGGTGAGCTGTAAATAGAGTGGCCGTTTTTCGTGTGTATCGAGCATTAGAGCCTCAGTTTGCATGTTGGTTATACCTGATGGTTGCCTCAGTCGGGATGTAACGTGGGCAAGGTAACCTTAACGTATCACAGAGCGGCTCAGCATGACGATCTGATGCCTGTATCCACGAAGGGCTTGTCCGAGCGTGAAGATATTCTGGGGCAGGCAAATACCGTTCATGGAGTCCCCGATATGTTGGAGGTCAGCGCCGGCTGCTTTTGCTGCAAGGCCTATTTTCTTAATGGTCTCGCTGTCGCAGGAGTCTTGACTCGTCCCGTTCGCCGCCATGACGAGAACCTTCTCTTCAATTGACTTGCCTACGTTGTGGGATCGTACAAAGTCTACGATGGCGCGCAGGTCTGCTTCTTGGAAGCAAGGGACGGTGTAGGGGGCTGGCACGAGAAGGATATCGACGCCGAGGTCAACAAACTTGCGCGCAATTTCGAGCGTCATGACAGGTTCCGCAACGCCCGCTCCATGCATTTTTCCGGCTATGACCAGGCCATTGAAATGCTCTTTGGAGAGTTTAATCGAATGGGCGATTGCATCGTTGGAGACACCGGTTCCAGGGTTGCCCGTCAGGCAGATAAAATCAAATCCGAGTTCGTTAGCCTTTTCTAAGGTCTTGGGAGAGACGCGACGACCCATGGGGATTTCCGTTCGGGATTCAGACATCTCTGCCTCGTTATCAACTGGCTCCAGATTGACGCCAATGGGCCTTCCACATGCTCGCTTCACCCAAGTGACCGGGTTTTCATTGAGATCATCTGGAATACCGGCAATAACTGGATCGAACACATCGAGCGCGTTAAACAGAAGCAGGTCGGCACCTGCGGCACGTTCGATTTCTGCATTAGTAACGCCGCCGAGAAATTGGGAAGAGGGTACGTTTTCCGCCATGATGGTACGTCCCTCGGAAGCCAGAATTGCCTGTTTTAGATCCATGGGTGACGTGGCGGCAAAATCGGATGCGGACATGTTCAGTAATCGTTTGGGCATTGTTACTTCCTTTGACTAGAACGACAGGCTTGTGACATTGTCTCTAATATTGTTACAACAATATATTAAATATGTTATATCCAATCGGTGAACGGTTGCAAACTTATTGTACTGCTCGGAAAAAATAGCCTTTAGCTGGGAAAACATTATATTAATCAACTACCGTTCACCGAATAAGTATTTGAATTCTTGACATATCGACAAAGCGGAAAAAGAATTGGTTATGACAAATCGCGCAAATGATATTACATTTCGCACAAGAACGTATTCACTTACATAAGTGGATACAAACGGGGACGACGACGGTTGAGTCCGGATAAATCGTTGTGTGCCCGGGAATCATGAAAGGATGTGTTATGGACGCTATCGTCAAATTCCTTGAAAAACACCAGCCCCTCTTCGACAAAATCTCGAGGAACATTTATCTGGTGGCGATTAAGGATGGCTTTCTCTCGAATATGCCAATTGTGCTGTTCTCGAGCCTGTTCCTTCTTCTTTCGACGCTCCCTGCCTATGTAGGCATCACGCTTCCGTCTGAGGTGCTGGATTTCTTCAATAAAATCTATGCATATACCATGGGACTTCTTGGCATTATGGTGGCCGGCACCACGGCGAGCTCACTTGCCATGTCGATGAACCGTCGCATGCCTTCGGGTAAATCTCTCAACCCCACCTCGTGCATGGTTTGTGCCATGTGCGGCATGCTCTTGCTATCGGTGACGAACGATGTTGTCTCGATTGGCGGAGCAGATACATCTGTTTTTGAAACCGGCTATATGGGAACCAAGGGTTTTCTCGCTGCGTTCGTAGCCGCATTCTTGACTGTTAATATCTATAAGGTGTGCATTAGCCATAATGTGACGATCAAGCTTCCCAAAGAGGTCCCTGGCTCTATTGCGCAGAGTTTTCGCGATATCTTTGCATTTGGGTTTTCGATCCTTGCGTGCGCTTTTATCGATCTTGCGAGCCGCAAGCTGCTTGCTGTGCCGTTCGCCAATTTGGTATCCGCTCTCATCTCGCCGCTGTTCTCCGCGGTCGACACCTATCCTGGCATGGCGCTTATCGAAGGCGCGGTCGCGCTTTTCCAATTTATGGGTATCCACGGTGCTTCGGTTGTCATGAGTCCGATCAATGCTGCGCTCTACGGCAATACCGTTACCAATCTTGAGGTTTTCCAAGCAGGTGGACACCCGTCAATTGCTCTCACGCAGGACTTTACAAGCTTCATCGGCGGTCTGGGCGGTTCTGGCTGCACGTTCATCGTTCCTATTATCCTGATCATGTTTATGCGCTCCAAGCAGCTTAAAGCCATGGGCAAGGCATCGATTATCCCGGTGATTTTTGGAGTTAACGAGCCCGTTATCTTCGGTATGCCGATTGTTCTCAATCCCTATATGTTCGTGCCCTTCCTAGTGGCTCCTATGGTCAACGCCATTATCGGTAAATTTTTCATTGACGTCATTGGAATGAACGCCCCCATGTATACCATGCCGTGGGCGCTTCCCGGCCCAATTGGTGCGTTCCTCACCACGGGTCTCGATCTGCGTTCTCTCGTATTGATGGCAGTGCTGTTGGTCGTTGACTTTGTGATTTACTATCCGTTCTGCAAGGCGTATGACCATCAGCTTTGTTTGGAAGAGTCTGCAAAGGAGACTGCAGGAAACTCGGATGCAGATGCTATTGCCGCACAGGAAAATGTCGCAAAAGCTCTCGAGGCGGTAAAGGACAAGGCGGAGCAGATCCGCGTGCTTGTGCTTTGTCAGGGTGCCGGCACTTCGACTCTCTTGGCAAATGCTCTTCGCGAAGGTGCCGCTGCTAAGGGTATCGATCTGGTTTCTCAGTCCGGTGCGTACGGAAGCCACTATGAGACGATGGATCAGTACAACGTGATTGTTCTGGCGCCCCAGGCACGCATGTACTATGACGCTATGAAGGCCGATACCGATCGCCTTGGAATTAAACTGCTCACCACAAGGGGCAAGGAGTATATCGACCTTACCAACGATCCCGAAGGTGCAATTGACTGGATCGTTCAGGAGCTGGCCAAATAGTGGATGCACTTCGTCGTTGATTCGTCGGTGTATGGTACGGCCCCGCAGCTTATTGAGCTGCGGGGCCGTATTTCGTTGAGTATCTAATTGAGACAATGAGCGCAACCGTCGTGAGATCGCATTGGCGCTCTCCGAGTCACCGACAAACTGCCTTCCATCTATGTGACCAATTCGCTTTCGGTCTTTAACCTGCTCGAGGCGCGCGAGGGCTGCGACCTGTGCCTGGTGGGCGGCATGTACCGTCGCCGCACCGCCGCCTTTGTGGGCCCCATGGCCGAGGATGCCCTGCGCGCACTAGGGATTGACACGGCGTTTATCGGTGCCAACGGCATTCTGGACGGCGACGTGTCCACGTCCAACATGGACGAGGGCCGCATCCAGCAGCTCGCCTTTAGCAAGGCCGATGCGCGCTATCTGATTGCCGACTCCAGCAGGATCGGCAGACGATACTTCTGCCCCCCAGCCGGCGCAGGGGTACCGCTTTAAAATGACGCGCAAATAATTTTGGGCAACAAGGATGAGGCTATTCTGGGATATGACTAGACTCCGTATTTCATCTTTATGTCCCTTGAGAATGAATCGTAGTCTTCATAGAGCTCCTCTCTGCTTTCATCCTCGGCGTGGTTTATACGTTCAAGGAGCTTATCCTTTGGAGCCTCTTTTGTTATTGCGGCCTCGCTATCGGGTATTGTGGATTGCAAGAATAGTTCTAGAGCATGGACGTCTTTGAGTATGTAGCCCGTCGAACGACCCGCTCCTGTTTTTTCGATTGCGCTGCAACTAACAAGCTGACCGAGGGTTCGTTTAACGGTGACCTCGCTGATATCGGGGCAGTTGGATCGGATGTCGGATTTCTTAATGACGCCGGGTCTCTGTTGAAATAGAACGGCGATGCGCGCTTGCTTCGACATGGGACGAGTGCTTGATTCAATTAAGGTACGCTGCTCGAGCTGTCGGTAGGCGGCCAGGGTTGTTCCGAGCATGAAACGGATAAAGGGTACTTCGGTGTTTTGATTTTCATTCCATCCAGTGGAGCTTGCAGCGAGAGCGTTGTAGTAAAGCGCTTTGTTGTCTTCAATAAGTCGTTCGATGCTGATGTAACGCGCAACGTCGTATCCAGTCTTTTCGAGCAGCAGCGTTGTAAGGAGCCGGCTCATCCTGCCATTGCCATCGTTGAAGGGATGAATGCTAACAAAATCGAAGATAAAGCGGAGCGATATAAGGAGGGGATCGCAAACTTGGCGAGATAAAGCATCGTTGAGGGACTGGCAGGCTTCTTTAATAAGTCCCGGGGTTGCTAGGGCCGAAGGGGGCCTAAAGCGCACAAATCGATTTCCTTGATCGTCAATGGAGACGATTTCGTTATCGCCATCTTTCCAATGGCCTCCATACGAGATTGCCGTGTGCGCCATGAGGTCACGATGCAACTGCAGAATGACCGATGGCGTTACGGGAATGGAATCGTGTTGCTCGTGAATAAGCGACAGCACATCTCGGTATCCAGCAATTTCTTCCTCTGCGCGGGAGCTTGGCTTGGCGGAATACGCCATGATCGCTTTGAGTCTTTTTTGGGTGGTAACAATTCCTTCAAGTCCGTTGGAGGACCGGGTGCTTTGGATCTTAGCCTCCTCCATTAGGGACGATAGAAGCTCGGGTTTGACTTGACTCAGGGCAAGCTGACGGCCTTTATGCTCGCGTATCGAGAGGAGGAGGTTGGTGATTGGAGTTGCTTCGAGTTCCGCTGGGACTGTGGTGTAATCGAACTGGCGCATGCGGCTCCTTTCGGTATCACGAACATACTTTCGATATCATAATATCATTAAATGATACCGAAAGTATGTTCGTGATACCGAAAACTAGAAACCATGGTTCATAACTGCTTGGAAAGTTTGGATTTGACTATCTTATTGTCTTGATCTGTAACAGGTAGGCGGTCGAAAGTGGGCTACGTGTTACAGATTGAGATCTTTCAGCCCTGGTCGCCCGTTCGTCTAAATCTATAACAGTTAGGATTGAAAATCCCTGCTAGATGTTACAGATCGAGACGAATGATTCGCTCGGGCTCACCAAAAACAAAAAAGGCCGCATGCGAACCCGTGGAGGGATTTGCATGCGGCCGACAGGGGGTATGCGGCTGAATCTAGGCCATGAGCAGGCCGGTCTCCGCGACGTTCTTGTACCAGTACGCGCTCGCCTTGGGATAGCGCTTCTGGGTCTCAAAGTCGACGTAGAACAGGCCATAGCGCTTGTTATAGCCGTTGGTCCAGGAGAACTGATCCTGCAGCGACCACACAAAGTAGCCGTCGACGTTCACGCCGCCGTCGATTGCCTTGAGGATCCATGCGAGATGCTGACGCATGTAGTCGATGCGAGGGGCGTCGTCGATAAAGCCGTCCTCAAAGTCGTCCTTATAGCCCATGCCGTTCTCGGTGATGTAGATCTTCTTGTAGTTGGGGTAATCGTTCTTAATGCGGAGCAGCAGGTCGTAGAGGCCCTCGGGATAGATAATCCAGTCCCAATCGGTGGTGGGTACGCCTTCGCGCACGCATGACTCGCCCACGCCCTTGAGGAACCAGCGCGAGGAGCCCTTGTCGCCGGTGCCATTGTGGTTGATGTCGTTTTCGCCCTCGGCGGCACGCAGGAACTGGCACTTGTAGGTGTTGACGCCCAAGCAATCGTTGTAGGGGAGCGCGGCGGTCAGCACGGCGATGTCCTCGTCGCGGACGTCGAGCTCGCCGCCGGCGATATGGGCCAGCTTGGTCGCAGCCTCCATGGTGTCGGCTGCATAGTGGCCGCGGAAGGTGGCGTCGAGTACCCAGCGGTTGTTGATGACGTCGGCCATGCGAGCTGCCTCGCAGTCGGCGGCGTTGTTGGGATCGAGGGGATACTTGGGCTCCAGGTTCTGGACAATGCCGATCTCGCCCTCAAAGCCGCCCTCATGGAAGGCAACGACGGCCTTGGCGTGGGCCACCATCATGTTGTGCATGAGCTGGAAGGCCTTGTCCAGGCGATACTTCTCGCCGTGCGGCCAGTTGCCGACGATAAAGCTGCCCTCGGCGGTTGCGGGAATCTCATTAAAGGTGAACCAGTGCTTGACCTCGGTGAACTCGGCAAAGCAGAACTTGGCGTACTCGACAAAGGCGTCGATCGTCGTGCGCGTCAGGAAGCCCTCGCCGCTGTTCTGGTAAAAGGCCTCGGGTGTATCAAAGTGATCGAGCGTGACATAGGGGATAACGCCGGCCTTATTGCAGGTGGCGAAAAGCTCGTGATAGAAGGCGACACCCTCGGGGTTGATCTCGCCAGTGCCGTTGGGGAAGATACGGCTCCAAGCGATGGAGACACGGATACCGTTGATGCCGAAGCGCTGGCACAGGTCGATATCGACCGGGTACTTGTTGTAGAAATCGCTTGCGGGATCGGGGGAGAAGCGACCCTGAGCAGCCAGGAAATCGTCCCAGGGCACTTTACCCTTGCCGTGCGTACGGGTCTCGCCCTCAACCTGGTAAGCAGCGGTGGCGCCGCCAAACACAAAGCCGTCGGGGAACTGCATGGGGTTGGTCATGAGTCATCCTTTCTGTGGGATACGAATAGGGAGAGGTGCCCGAACTGGGGATCCGGGCACCAACAGAGGGAGGAAACTAGTCGAGGTTCTCGCGGAGCCACTTGATGGCGCCGGCGGGGTCGCGAGTAAGGTCGATATATTCCTTACCGCGCGGGGCGAGCAGCTTGATGCCCAGACGATCGGTGTCGGCCTTCATGTCGTTGTAGTAGCTACGGACCTGCGGGGCAAGCACGATAACGTCGTACTGATCCATGATGGCAGTGTGCTGGCCATAGGCGCCTGCGGAGGAAGCGATGTTCTCTCCGGTCTGCGCAGCACCTTCCTTGATGGCGTTGGCAAGCATGGCAGAGGTGCCGGCGCCGGCGCACAGGACGAGGACCTTCAGGCCGTCGACGTCCTTCTTAGCGGATGCGTCGGCGGCAGGCTCGGGCTGTTCGGCGACAGGTTTGCTGTCGGTGGCGGCAACGGTCGTCTCGACGGAAGCGGTAGTCTGCTCGACAGCGGGCGCAGAGGCGTTGGCGGCGATGACGGCGGCACCATTGGCCTCGAGACCCAGCTCGGCGGCGCGCTCGGCTTCCTGGTCGCAGAGCAGCTTATCGTATGCCTTCAAGAACGGCAGGTAGATGATGGCGTCCAGCAATATGATGATTGCGACAAACACCAGGGCGATAAGCTGGAAGTTCGTGGTGATGAAGATGCCGATGGGGGCAGGGGTAGCCCAAGGCACCACGAAGGAGAAGCCGTTCATGCCCACGTTATCGATAAAGAACTTGGCAACACTCACGTTGACGCAGCCGGCGGCAACAAAGGGGACGAGCATGTAGGGGTTAAGGATCATCGGCGCGCCAAAGAGCAGCGGCTCGTTGACGGCGAAGGCAACAGGAACAATCGAGGCCTTACCGACGGCTTTGAGCTGCTTGGACTTCATAAAGAGAATCAGCAGAAGCGGCACGATGAACGTGGCGCCGGTGCCGCCGAACTCACCCACGAGCGACATGTTGAAGGTGAGGGAATGGGCGGGGTGGCCACCGGCCAGCAGAACCTGCAGGTTCTCGGCCTGATTGGCAAGACGGATGGGGTCGATGCCCGGCTGGACGATCGAGGGGCCGTGGACGCCGATGAACCAGAAGAACGCGGTGGCCGCCTGGATAAGGATAAGGCCAGGATAGGTTTCTGCAGCGGTAAAGAGCGGGGAGAGCAGTTTGATAAGCAGCTCGGAGAACGGAACGCCCATGAGGTTGCGCACGACGACATCGATGATGCCGCAGATGATGACAGCGCCACCGAAGGGGATGATGTCGCGGAAGTTCTGAGCGATGGCGCCCGGGACCTCCTTGGGCAGCTTAATGGTCAGATCGCGCGAGACGCAGAATTTGTAGACCCAAACGGTAATGAACGCGGCGATATAGGCCGAGAACAGACCGCGCGTACCCATGCTGGTGCAATCGAAGACCGAAAGCTCGGAGCCGTCGAGCTTGGTGGTGAACTGCGTGACTGCGAGCAGCAGCATGCTGCACTGGGCGGCCACCATGGTGGAACCGTCGTTGAGCACTTTGCCGGCGGGCATGCGACGGTTCATGGAAGCCGTGAAGTTCTTGGCGGTGGTGCCGGCAACCATGATGCCCATGACGCCCATGGTGAAGTTGTAGAGCTTGTTGCACCAGTCGATGAGCGGCTGGGGCAGCGTGATGCCGACTACGCCGGGAAGGGTGGCAATGAGCAGAAAGATCGAAGAGGTGAGGACAATGGGCATGCACCCCAGGAATCCGTCCTTGATGGCCTGGAGGTAGATGTTCCTCGAGATCTTCTCAAAGAACGGTTGATGCTTTTCGAGCATCTTTACGATGGCGTCCATAGAGCTCCTTTGCTGCTTGATGCGCGATGCATGTGGATGGAACTGGTCGTCGATGGATGGTCAGGACTGCCCGGAAACCTTCCTGGGTAAGGAAGGCATTGCGAAATGACAACGTTGTCATTTCGTTAATGACAACGTAAGACATTTTTGGAAGAGCAACAAGGATTTACGGGTGAACGGTCGATATTGTCCGATAAACGGCTGATTTGTCAGTTGGGCAGGTAGTGTATGCTAGAACACAAAAAATAAGCGATGCAAAACCGACTGGAGAAATAGTGGCAACGATGGACAAGAAAAATGTCTCAATGAACGATGTGGCAGTTGCCGCGGGTGTTTCTCTCAAGACGGTGTCGCGCGTGATCAACGAGCCTGATAGCGTGCGAGAGTCGACGCGCGATAAGGTCCATGCGGCCATGGAGGCGCTCGGGTTTCGAGCCAACTTTGCCGCGCGTTCACTCAAGTTAGGCCGTTACGGGTGCATCGGCGTGGTGATGTTCCACTTGTCGGGCGGCGCCGTGGACATGATTGACGGTATCGCCGATGCCGCCGAAGAGCGAGGCTTTGCGCTCACGATGATCAAAAAGCGGGCTGGGGAGAAGATGACCCTTGCCGAAGCGGCGCGTAGGATGTCGCAGCTGCCTGTTGATGGCATGATCTTCAACCTGCGTCAGATGGTCGATGACTTTGATACCTTTGAGGCGCCGAAAGACCTCAAGACGGTGATTATTACCTCGATGGAACATCCTACCTGCTCTACCGTCAGTGACGACCAAGAGGGCGGCGCGCGCATGGCATGCGAGTACTTCTTGAATCGCGGACACAAGAACGTGTACTTCGTCTCTGGTAAGAAAGAGTCGCTGTCGAGCCAGTGCCGTATGAAAGGTTGGCGTGCGGCGCTCGAGGCGCGTGGCATTGAGCCGCCCGAGCCTCTGCAAGGCGATTGGAATGCGGATAGTGGCTATGCCGCAGGCCTTGCGCTTGCCGATAAACCCGATTGCACGGCGGTCCTCGCCGCTAACGACTGCATGGCAAACGGCGTGATGATGGCTCTACGTGACAAAGGGCTCAGTGTGCCCGACGACGTGTCCGTGATCGGCTTCGACGATGAGCTCTACAAGACGATTCCCAACTCGATTCTGACGTCGGTGAAGTTTCGCCACCGCGAGCTGGGCATCCGTGCGCTTAACGAGGTCGTCGCAGGTCTGGAAGCCCCGAGCTCCAGAAGCCGTACGCTTGTCTCGGGTGTGCTGGTCGAGCGTTCCAGCGTGAAGGACCTGCGGGCGTAGACGTGCTCGGCCTGTTCATCTCAATCTGTAACAGTTAGGACCGAAAATCCCTGCTAGATGTTACAGATTGAGATCTTTCGGCTCGGCTTATTCCGTTTGTCTCGATCTGTAACATCTAAGCGGTCAAAAGCGGTCTACATGTTACAGATTGAGATTTTCGGCTTGGCCTGTGCGTTCACCTCGATCTGTAACAGCTAGGACCAAAAAACTCGGCTAGATGTTACGGATCGAGGTGAACAGGAGGACGGGTGCGGTCTAAACAAAATGGCCCGCGCATCACACATCGATGCACGGGCCATTTATTGTCTGCGAGCGGCAGGTGGTGTCAGCGTCTTATGCCTCGAGGTTTTCCTCGATCCAGGCGACGGCACCCTTGGGATCCTTAGTGAGGTCGATGTACTGTTTGCCCTTGGGCGACAGCAGCGTGATGCCCAGGCGGTCGGTGTCGGCCTTCATCTCGTTGTAATAGGTGCGAACCTGCGGAGCCAGGACGATGACGTTGTACTGGTCCATGATGGCGTAGTGGCTGCCGTAGGCACCGGCGTTGGCGGTAATGTCGATGCCCAGCTCGTCGGCGCCTTCCTTAAGCGCGTTGGCGAGCAGTGCAGAGGTGCCGGCGCCAGCGCACAGAACCAGAACCCTCAGGTCCTTGCCCTTAAGGGCGGACGGAGCTGCGGAGGCCTCAGTGGCAGAAGCGGTCTCGACAACGGGAGCCTCAACGGCGGGGGCGGCAGCGGTCTTGACGGCCTTGGTCTCCTCGGCCTCTTCTTCGGCCAGGGTCTCGGCCTCCTGCTTGCACAGGACGTTGTCGTAGGCCTTGCAGAACGGGTAGTAGATCAAGAAGTCAACGACCAGCAGGACGACAACCAGGACCAGAGAGATCGGCTGGAAGTTGGTGTCGATGAAGGTGCCGATCGGTCCGGGGAGTGCCCACGGCATGGCATAGATAAAGCCGTTCATGCCCAAAAAGTCGATGAAGAACTTACCAATGAGGACGTTGGCCACGGGGGCAAACAGGAACGGGATCAGGAAGTACGGGTTGAGGATGATGGGCGCGGCGAACAGCAGCGGCTCGTTGACGGCGAACATCACGGGTACGACAGAGGCTTTGCCGACGGCCTTGAGCTGCTTGGAGCGCATAAAGAGCAGGAAGATGATCGGGACAATGAACGTGGCGCCGGTGCCGCCGAGTTCGCCGATGTAGTTACCGAAGTTCTCGGTCAGGGCGAGGGCGGGGTGACCGCCGGCCTGCAGCGTGGCGAGGTTGGTAGTGATGTTGCCAAACAGCGCGGCGTTGAGGGCAGGCTTAACGACCGAGGGGCCGTGGATGCCCATGAACCAGAACAGCGGGATCATGAACCAGATGAGGGCGAGGCCGGCGTAGGAATCGGCAGCGGCGAACAGCGGGCTCACCAGCGTGGAGATGACGTTGGCAAACGGGACGGCCAAGCAGGTGCGGCAGATAACGTCGATGACGGCGACAAACAGGATGGAGAAGCTGAAGGCGAAGATGTCGCGGAAGTTCTGGGCGATGGCGCCGGGGACTTCTTTGGGCAGCTTGATGGTGATGTCTCGCTTAATGCAGAAGGCATAGATGTTGACCGTGGCAAATGCGGCGACAAAGGAGCTCAGCAGGCCCTTGGTGCCCATGTTGTCGGTAAAGAACACCGAGACATCGGCGCCGTCGATCTTGGCACTCGTCTGGGTAACGGCCAAGATGAGCATAGCGCACATGGCGGCGACCATGGTGCTCGTGGCGTTGATGGCCTTGCCGGCAGGCATGCGGCGGTTCTTGGAGCCGGTCAGCGCGCTTGCGGTGGTGCCGGCGACCATGATGCCCACGACGCCCATCGTGAAGTTGTAAACCTTGTTGCAGAAGTTCACGACGTCGACGTTCCACCAGTCGGGCAGCGTAAAGCCGCCGACCGTGGCGACAACGCCCGGCAGGGTTGAAATAAGCAGGAAGACAGAAGAAGACAGGATGATGGGCATTGCTGCCAAAAAGCCGTCTTTAATGGCCTGAAGGTAGATGTTCTTAGAGACCTTGTCGAAGTACGGCTGACCTTTCTCCAAGAACTTAACGATCGATTCCAGAGTTCACGCTCCTCTTTGCATGAAATCTTAATGGCATGGACATTGAAAACCTATATGGTCTCCCGCTTGCTAAAAGCCCGGGTGCAGGCGGGGTCGGTCCCAGGGGGAGAGAGGGGAGCGGCTGGGTTTGTATCGCATAGGGCCGCTCCCTTCTCGGGAGAAAGCGAGGCGATGCGCTACTGCGCGTCCGCCATGGTGTCGGCGAGCTCCTTGTACCAGAGTGCCGACTGCTTGATGTAGCGTTTTTGCGTGTCGAAGTCGATGTAGAACAGGCCGTAGCGCTTGTTATAGCCATTGGCCCACGAGAACTGGTCCTGCAGGCTCCAGATAAAGTAGCCCTGGACGTCGACGCCCTCGGCGCGCGCCTGGAGCACCTTCTCCATGTGCTGGTCGACAAAGTCGATGCGCTCGGGATCGGCGACGATGCCGTTTGCGTCGGGCTCGGGGTCCTTGTGGCCCAGGCCGTTTTCGGTGATATAGATGACGGGGAGGTTGGGATAGGTGGCGCTGATGCGCTTGAGCGTGTCGTAGAGGCCTTGCGGGTAGATGAGCCAATCCCAGTCGGTGGTGGGGATACCCGGCATATCGACCTGCTGCCCGACGCCCTTAAACTTAAAGCACGAGGTGCCCTTGTCTCCGGTGCCGTTAAAGCTGTTGGTGGACTCGCCATCGTAGGCGGCGATAAACGCCGACTGATAGTAGTTGAGGCCGAACATATCGTTGCGGGGCGCCGCCTTGGCGAGCTCCTCCATGTCGCTGTCCTCAACCGTAAGTGTGGCGTTGTTGGCACGCAGAATCTCGTTGATGAGTGAGAGGGTGCGCGCGGAGTAGTGGCCCAGGAAGGCGCCGTCCATGATGAAGTCGGTGTAGAAGGCGTTGTACAGGTCGGCGGCGTGCTGGTCGGCGGGCGAGTCGGTGGCAGGATATGCCGGCGTCAGGACGTTGACCATGCCAATGCGTCCGCCCAGGTGCTCGGTCTCGTCAAGATCCTTATACAGGTTGACGGCGCGGGCGTGGGCAACGAGCTCGTTGTGCTGGCTCTGGATGCCGCTCGTCACATCAAAGTGATGGTTGGGCGGGAAGTTGCCTTGGATGTATTGGGAGTGCGAGAGGCTGATGAGCTCGTTGATGGTGAACCAATTCTTGACCTCGCGGAACTCGCGGAAGCAGAACTCGGCATAGCGCACATAGGCGTCGACGGTCTTGCGGTTGAGCCAGTCGCCCTGGTTGAACAGGGCGGCGGGGGAGTCAAAGTGATGCAGGGACACATAGGGCTCGACGCCATACTTTTTGCAGCAGGCGAACAGCTCGTGGTAGTGCTTAACGCCCTCGGCGAGGGGCTCGGCATCGTCGCCGTTGGGGAAGATGCGGGTCCAGGCGATGGACACACGGATGGCGTTGAGTCCATGCTCGGCAGAAAGGCGGATATCCTCCTCGTAGCGGTTGTAGAAATCACTGGCCGGGTCGGGCAAAAAGCGACCCTGGGCGACAAGGTAATCGTCCCACATGGTCTTACCCTTGCCTGCCACCTTCGTGGAACCTTCCGTTTGGTACGCGGCGGTTGCGGCGCCCCAAACAAAGCCCTTCGGCAGCTGCTGCACGCGGTTTAGCAAAGACATATGTATACACCCTCTCGTCTCACTGTTCGATATTGTGCGTTTGCGCTCAGGAGGCTCCCTGGTTAGCGTTCAGCGGTGAAAAAGCCCGATAAACACTATCTTAAAATGATTAGAACCAAAATGAGCACGTGAACATTTGACAATGAGCACGTTAACATCCAGCTGGGATGTATAGAAACAAAACAACTTCAAACAGCCGCGAACGGTTGTATTTGTTCGGTAAGCGGTTTTGATTGACAGAAGTTTTCATGTTGTGGTATATGGCTCGGGTATCATGAGCACGTTATCAATGTATGTACGATGCGCCATGGGCGCGGGGAATAGTTGGGAAGCAGGTTAGCGTGGAAGGCATGGCTCAGCAGACAAGGAATGGTCGTTCGGCGAGCGCGGCAGAGGTTGCGGCGCTCGCTGGCGTGAGCCGCCAGACTGTGTCTCGCGTGGTCAACGGTATGCCCAACGTGACGGAAAAGACGCGCAAGCGTGTGCTGGCCGCCATGGAAGAGCTGGGCTTTCGTCCCAATTTTGCTGGAGCGGCGTTGCGCGGCGGATCGTATCGTTCTATTGGCCTGTGCATGTACAACATCACACGTGTCGGTAACCTGGCGACGCTCGAGGGTATCATGCAAGCGGCGCGCGAGCACGATTTTGCCGTCACTATGATCGAGATGGGCGGCGACAAGCCCTATACACTTGTCGATGCCTCGCGCCGCATGGTCGAGCGACCCGTCGACGGCATGATTCTCAACATGAACCGCATGGCTCCCGATTTTGAGGAGTTTGTTCCCCAGCCGGGAGTGCGAACGGTCATCCTGTCCATGTATGCGCATCCGCGCTGCACGACGATCGACTCCGACCAGTATGGTTCGTGCGAGCTGTTGACCAATTATCTGCTGGAACATGGTCACTCGAATATGCGGTTTGTGGCGGGTCCGGAAAGCTCGATTTCCTCGCGTTTTCGTGAGGCCGGTTGGCGCGATACGCTGGGTCGTGCTCATGTCGATGCCGCTCCGATACTGCGTGGCGATTGGAGTGCGGACAGTGGGTACGCCATGGGCGAGCGGATTGCCGCCGAGGTGCTTGCCGGCGGGTCGCAGGCGCCGACTGCCGTGCTTGCGGCAAATGACCAGATGGCGCTGGGTGTTATCGCCGCGCTCGAGAACGCGGGCCTGTCCGTGCCCGACGACGTGAGCGTGGTTGGTATCGACGACGCACTCGAGGGACTTGTTCCTCACAATCGGCTGACGACGCTGCGATTTGATTTGCGCGGTGTCGGTAAGCTTGCGTTTGAGGCGGCGATTGGAGAGAGCTCGTCTATCGAGGCGATTCATGTGCCGAGTACGCTGGTCGAACGCTCGACTGTTAGGTACATACGGGGTTAGGTCCTACTCCGTTTGTCTCGATCTGTAACAGGTAGACGGTCAAAAGCGGGCTACGTGTTACAAATTTAGATTCTTGGAAAGAGCAATCCTGTTCATCTCAATCTGTAACAGCTGGGGCCGAAATACTCGGCTAGATGTTACAGATCGAGACAAACGGCTTCCGACCTGCACAAAAAGGCCGGGGGCGGCGCGCCGTGTGACGTGCCGCCCCCGGCTGAGAAATGGGGACAGGTTATGTGGGCAGGCGACCCCGCCAGCCGCTAGTCCAGACGACGGGTCTGCGCTACGTGCTTATACCAATATGCGCTTGCCTTGGGCGTGCGCTTCTGGGTTTCAAAGTCAACGTAGAAGAAGCCGTAACGCTTGTTGTAGCCATTGGTCCAGGAGAACTGATCCTGCAGGCTCCACAGGAAGTAGCCGCCCACGTTGACGCCCACCTCCATGGCCTTAAGCAACCAGCGCAGGTGCTGCTCGATGTAGTCGATGCGCGGCTGGTCGTCCACAAAACCGTCCTTGTAGGGGTCCTTGTAGCCCATGCCGTTCTCGGTGATGAAGATCTGCTTGTAGTTGGGGTAGCGCTGCTTAATGTAGACGAGCAGGTCGAACAAACCCTCGGGATAGATGATCCAGTCCCAGTCGGTGGTGGGGATGCCAGGCTTGTTCACATGCTCGCCAATACCCTTGACGCGCCAACGGCCGGTGCCCTTCTCGCCCGTACCGTTGTGGTACAGGTCGTTCTCGCCGTCGTAAGCCTTCAAGAAGCGGCACTGGTAGTTGTTAACGCCCAGGTAGTCGTTGTAGAGCGCGGCCTCGCGCATAATCTCGAGGTCCTCGTCTAGGATCTCGATGGTGCCGCCCGAGACGGCAGCCAGGCGGTTGGCGCACTCGAGGGTGTCGGGCGCGTAGTCGCCGCGGAAGGTGGCGTCGAGCAAAAACTGGTTTTGCAGCACGTGCTCGTTGTTGGCGGCCTTGATGTCGGCGGGGTCGTTCTCGTTGAGCGGGTACTTAAACTCCAGCGACTGGATGACGCCGATTTTGCCCTTAAAGCCGCCGTTGTGGAAGGCCAGCACGGCCTTGGCGTGGGCGAGCATCATGTTGTGCTCGCACTGGAAGGCCTCGGCCAGGTGAGCTTTGACGCCACCGGGGAAGGTGCCCTCGATGTAGGTGTTGGAGGCGTCGGCCCAGATCTCGTTAAAGGTGAACCAATAGGTCACCTGGTCGGCGTACTCCTTAAAGCAGAAGGTGGCAAAGTCCACAAAGGC
>CABSAN010000034.1 GCA_902475785.1 uncultured Collinsella sp. | reverse complement strand
GACGGGTATATCATTCAGATAGACCATGCCGATATAAAGGCAATGACCGCAGAGTTTCCTGCCCACCACGGGTGACCAGCAGGCCGCCGCACTGCTCATGGCATTTGTTATCGCCATGGCCGGCGTCGGTGCCCTGGTCTGGGGCATCCGTAAGCGCTAGGCACGCTGACAGCGCCCGGGGCCAAAAGGCCCCGGGCCGCTGGCGAAAAGCCAAAAATGTAGCCCCACCCCCAGCCGCCACGGAGACATCTCCCTTCTCCGTGGCGGCGCTTTTGTGCGCCGGGGGCGCCACGAAATCAGACCGTCTACTACGTTTAGGCGGTAGCCCTCGACCACAACAAGTAATGCGAAATAAAAACTGCAGGTAGAACGCCTGCGGTTTTTCATGAAACGCGGTTATGGTCGGGGGTATCGAGTTAAACGTAGTAGATGGGCCGATTTCGTGGCGGGCGCCGTCGGCCGATCTCCGCGGGCGGAGGAAAACGGATCATTTTGGTCCCGCGAGACTTGCGGAGGCGCTCGTGCAGGGCCGCCCGAACAAAACAATGCCGGTTTACGGGGCTGAGTCACGAGCCCTCAACCATGCCGATATCCGTGAAAATAAAACCGCAGGTAGATGGGCTGTCATTTTGCAGAAAATGAGGCTATGGATGAGGGCTCCGACTTTTGCCCCGTAATCCGGCATAGTTTTGAAATGGCATTAAATCGGTAGCAGCTATTTTTCTTTGCCGGGGCGGTCGGTCTTCGGGCAATTACCCCCGCAGGTAGGCGATGGCGATCTGCGTGCGGTTGCGCAGACCCATTTTGGCAAGGATCGAGCTGATGTGGTTGCGCACGGTGCCTTCGCCCATATAGGCGGTGGCAGCGATCTCCTTGTTGTCGAGGCCGCGGGCGATGAGCTCGGCGACTTCGAACTCGCGGTCGGTCAGGCTGGCAAAGGCGGCGGGCCGGCGGGTCGCGCCGGCCTCGACGTCCGCCCCATCAAAGTTGATATCCTCGATCGCCTTACCCTCGAGCACGCGTTTGCCGTCCATGACCTGCGCCAACGCTGGCGGAATGGCGGCGACATCGGTTTTGATCAGATAGCCGCGGGCACCCAGTTTGAGCGCCGACACAATGTACTCGTCATCCGAGAATGTCGTCAGAAACACCACGCGCGCCGCAGGGTCGCGCTCGAGGATCTCGCGTGCCGCCGAAAGGCCGTCGCGCTCCGGCATCTGAATGTCGAGCAGTGCGATATCGGGTGCGTGCTCGGCGTAGAGCGCCAACGCATCGTTGCCGTTGGCGCCGGTGCCCACCACCTCGATCTGCGGCTGGGCGCCCAGGATAATCTTGAGCGAATCGACCACCAAGCGGTCGTCGTCGACAACGATGAGCCTCATCGGTCCTCATCTCCTTGCTGTTTGGGAACGGTGGCAAACACGCGCCAGCCGCCGACGCCGGCGCGCGGACCGGCGGTGAAGGTGCCGCCAAGCGCCTCGATGCGCTCGCGCATGGAGGCGAGCCCCATGCCCTCCGCGGCGCCACGGCCGATTGCTTGGACCCCGCCCACGCCATCGTCGGTAACGATGAGCTGGTAAAACGACGGATGCTCCATGCACCGTACGGTGACAGTATGGGCGCAAGCGTGGCGCATGGTGTTGGAGAGCGCCTCGCGCAGGACCGCCGTAAAGCAGTTCGCGACGTTTGCGGGTGCATGCTCGGTCATAACCTCAAGCTCAATCTGCGGGCCGCTGTCCGAGCGCGCGCCTTCAACAATGCGTTCGAGCTGCACGGAAAGGTCGACAGCGTTGTCGTTGAGCGCGTGGACGCTGGTGCGCACAAGCCGGAGCGCCTCGTCAACCGTGTGCTTGACGTCGGCGAAATCGGCGGCGACGCCGGGCTCGTCGGCGTGGACCACGCGCAGGGCTTCGGCCCGCAGTGAGGCGCGCGTGAGCTGGTGCCCGACGTTATCGTGGATCTCGCGCGCGATGCGGGCGCGTTCGGCGAGCGTCGCGAGCTCGACTTCGTAGTCCTGGCGGTCGGCAAGATCGCGGTTGCGCGCTTCGAGCGCCAGGGCACGCTCCTGCAGTTCGTCGCGGGTGCGGCGCATGCGCTGCTGCTCGCGCTCCAACTGGGCGGTACGTAGCGATAACAAGGTGGCGGCAACCGAAAGGATGGCGGTCAGCAGGAGCGTTCGGGCGGTGAGCGCATCGGCGCGAAGGTCTGCGACGAGCGCAAAAGCAAAAACGGAGCCAATGCCCAGCGCGACCCAGGCGCGCTCACGGCGCACGCGCCGCGCGATGTCATAGAGGGCGAGAGGCGCAAACGGCACAAAGGGCGGCGCGAAGACGGCCGCGATGATGTAAGCGCAACTCGCGGCCTCGCTTACACGGCGCGTGCGTTCCCCCTGTGCGACCTCGGCCAGCGAGGTGGCGATAACGCCAAGGCAAAACGCCGCGACCAGGCGAGCGTCCACAGCAAGACCCATGGCGGCCGCAATACAGCACGCCAGCACGATCGATTTGTCGAAAAGCCTGTTCATACGGGTATTGTACGCGAAGCCGCGCGTGGTGGAGGGGCCGCCTGCGCAACCGTGACATTCCTCCCGCGCGGCAAAGCGGCGTCGATCGCTCGCGCAAGCGGGGGTTTCGCCTCCGCTCCCTCGCACTCGTGACAAAGCTCACTGGTGCGCGCCGCCCGCTCCTGCGATGATGCAATCGTACCGGGCCGCAATCAACGGAAGGGCCGCCTCATGACAGATATCGTCCACGTCGAAAACCTCGTCAAGCGCTACGACGATCTTATCGCGCTCGACCACTTTAACCTGAGCATCGCCCCCGGCGAGATCTTTGGCCTGCTGGGCCCCAACGGCTCGGGCAAGACCACGTCCATCAACTGTATTCTGCAGCTGCTCGCTTACGACAAGGGCACCATCGAGCTGTTTGGCGAGCCCATGACGCCCGCCCGCTACGACCTCAAGCGCCGCATCGGCGTGGTGCCGCAGCAGGTGGCGGTATTCGATGAGCTTACGGTGCGCGAGAACATCGACTATTTCTGCAGCCTTTACATCAACGACCGCAAGCGCCGCCGCGCGCTGGTGGACGAGGCGATCGACTTTGTCGGGCTGGGCGACTTTACCAAGTTCCGTCCCGGCAAGCTCTCGGGCGGCCTGGCGCGCCGCCTCAACATCGCCTGCGGTATCGCGCACAAGCCCGAGCTTATCTTTTTTGATGAGCCCACGGTGGCGGTCGACCCGCAGAGCCGCAACGCCATCCTGGAGGGCATCTGCCGCCTGCGCGACGAGGGCGCCACGGTGGTGTATACCAGCCATTACATGGAGGAAGTCGAGCAGATCTGCAGCCGCATCATGATCATGGACGGCGGTCGCGTGCTGGCGCAGGGCACCAACGACGAGCTCAAGCGCATGATCCAGATGGGCGAGCGCGTGACCGTCGAGGTAGGCGCCGTCGAGCCCGCCACGGTCGAGCGGTTGCGCGCCCTCGAGCACGTGCTCAGCGTCGATCTGTCCGGCGGCGAACTCGTCTGCACCTGCGAGGCGAGTCCGCACAACCTGGTCGACATCCTCGACACATTGCGCGCCGCCGACGTTGCGCTCGGCCGCGTATGGAGCGAACCGCCGACCCTCAACGACGTGTTTCTCGAGATCACCGGCCGCGAGCTGCGCGACTAGGGGGGCGGCTATGTTCAACACCATCATCACCACGGTCAAGACGCTGCTGCGCCGGCCGAGCACGTGGGTCTGGAGCGCGGTCTTTCCCATCGCGCTTTCCACGATGTTTATGATTATGTTTGTGAACCTCAGCTCCGACGGTAAGATCGACCCGGTGCCGGTTGCCGTCGTGGCGGACGAGGCCTGGGACGCTTCGACCTTTAAGGACGTTGCGACGTCGCTTGCCAAGGAAGGTGACGACCAGCTGCTCGATGTGAGCGAGTACAAAGACTTGGCAGCCGCGCGCAAAGCACTCAAGGCCGGCGAGGTCGCGGGCATCTATACGGTCGACGATGCGGGCGCACCCAGGCTCACGTTGCTTTCGAGTTATGACAGCTCGCGTGCGACGTCGGTGCTCGCCGACCGCAGCATTCTGGAGACGGTGGCAAGCTCGTATACGCAAAATGCCGAGCTCATGCGCCAGATTGCCCAGGACAACCCGGCGGCGCTTACCGATCCGGAGGCGGTTGCGCGCGCCCTATCGCTCGAGGGCGGCACCCGTCGCGTGAGCCTGACGCGCACCACGCCCGATGACACGGTCATCTACTACTACGCGCTCTTTGGCCTGGTCGCGATGATGTCTGCCGAGTTTGCCGCCTTGAGCGTCGTCGACCTGCAGCCCAATCTGTCGGGCCTTGGCGCGCGCCGCTGCGTGGGCGGCCTTTCCAAGACGGCGTCGCTGGCCGGCATCTTTGTGGGCTCGTGGCTGGTTTCCTTTGCCTCGATGGCGGTTGCGATTGGCTACGTGCGCCTGGTCGTTGGCGTCGACTTTGGCGGGCGCGAGGGACTGTGTCTGGTGGGCGGCGCCGTGTCCGCGCTAGCCGCGACGGGCCTGGGACTCTTTGTGGGCACGCTTCCCGTTAAGGGTGGCAAGGCGTCCAAGTCCGGCATCCTCACGGGCTTTGCTACCACGTGCGCCCTGTTCGCCGGCCTCTACGGCGAGCCGGCGATGGCGCTTGCCGACGACGTCGCCCGCGCCTGCCCGGCCGAGTGCTGGCTCAACCCCGTCAAGCTCATCTGCGACATGTTCAATCGCCTGTATTTCTTTGAGGACCTGAGCCCCTTTGCCGTTCGCGCCGGCGCGCTGGTCCTTATGGCGCTGCTGTTCGTTGCCGCCGCCACGCTGATCTTTGGAAGGAGCCGCTATGAGCACCTTTAAGACCGCGCTTCGCATGGCGCTGGCGCACCCGTTCTACCTGCTCATCTATACGGTGTTCATCTCGCTCATGGGCGTATTCATCGCGGCATCGGTGAGTTGGAACTCGTCGCAGCTCACCGAGTACAAGCCCTACGACACCAACGTGATCGTGGTCGACCGCGACAATAGCGACCTTTCGCGTACGCTTACCAAGCATCTGGGTTCGCGTTTTGAGCTGGTCACGGGCGTCGGCGACGACACCTACGACCTTGCGGACGCGCTCTCCAAGAGCAACAGCGCCAAAGGTAGCGCCGACTGCGTGTTCTTTATCCCGGAGGGGTTTGAGGGCGACCTTGTTGCAGCCGCCCGCGCGGGGGAGTCTCTGCCCAAGCTCGATGTGACCTACGGCGCCGGCACCATGGCGGCGGCGCTTTCGTCTGCCGAGGCCTCGCGCTGGATCTCGCTCGCGGGTGCTGCGGCCGCGCTTGAGCCCGCTGCCCCCAACGGCGATGTTGCCAAGGCGGCCGAGCATGCCGCCGCGAAGCGCGCCAAGGTCGAGGTCGAGCAGGTCAAGGTTGACTCGACTGCCGCCGCCACGCTCGAGTCGTACTTCAACTTTGGTGCGTACGCGATTATCTCGTCGGTCATCGTGTCGGTGGGACTGGTGTTCTCGGGCATGAACGAGCCCGAGCGCGTGCGCCGCATGGAGGCCGGCCCAATCTCCGAGCGCCGGCGTTCGCTTGCCGTGTTCGTGGCTGCCGCCGTGCTTACCGTCTGCATCTGGTTTGTGTCGAGCATGATGGGCGTCGTGGGCTTTGCCGGCGCGGTCGCCGAGGTCGGCGTGGGTCGTGTGTGTCTGGCGCTGGCGGCGACGTTTGCCCTGGCGTGCACGCCGCTGGCCGTTGGCTTTGCCCTTTCGAGCCTGGGTGCGCGCGAGGAGCTGCTCAACGGCGTGGGCAACCTGCTCGGCATGCTCATGACGTTTTTGGGCGGCGCCTGGATGCCCCTGTCGCTGATGGGCCCGGCCGTGCAGACGGTGGCGCACTTTGTGCCGACGTTTTGGGTGAACGACGCGATCGGCAAGGCGCTTGCCTCTGATTTGACGTCTACCGTGCTGGGCGACATCGCCTGCGACCTGGGCGTCACGGTGCTCTTTGCCGCTGCCATCGCCGCCGTAGGCCTGGCTCTCGCACACGCCAAATCCCGCGCCTAGCCACCTAGCCATTGGGGACGTTCTTAAACGACTAGTCATCGGGGACAGTCTTTGCCGATTCGCCGGCTCGCCGGCCGCGCCGGCAAGGACTGTCCCCAGCTGCCGGCAGAAAGGGAACGTCCCTAGCTGCCGGGTGGCGAAAGAGTGTCCCCAACAGCTAGTCGTTTAAGAACGTCCCCAACGACTAGCCTTGAAACAAGTCCCCGCTCTCGCCCAAAAATAGTTCACCTTGGTTTATTATTACCTCATAAAAGTATCAGCAGGCTAACAATGGTGGGTAGAATGGCGACAAAGCAAGCCTATGTCCAGGTCAAAGGGCTCAAGAAACACTACGGCGACGGTGATGCACGTCTGACGGTGCTCGACGGCATCGATGCGTCCATCAATCGCGGCGAGATCTGCGTCATGCTGGGACCCTCGGGCTCGGGCAAGTCGACCTTTCTCAACCTCATTGGCGGCCTGGAGGATGCCGACGCCGGCTCTATTCTGGTGGACGGCTGCGACCTTACCGTGCTCAAGGCCGGAGACCTGGGCGAATACCGACGCCGCGAACTGGGCTTTGTCTTTCAGTTCTACAACCTGGTGCCCGATCTCACCATCAAGGAGAACATCGAGGTCACGGCGCACCTGTCCAAAAACCCGCTCAATGTCGACGACCTGCTGCGTTCGTTGGGCCTCTACGAGCACCGCAACAAGTTTCCGCGCCAGGTCTCGGGCGGCCAGCAGCAGCGCTGTGCCATCGGCCGCGCGCTCGTCAAAAATCCGGGCCTGCTGCTGTGCGACGAGCCCACGGGCGCGCTCGACTATAAGACGTCCAAGGAAATCTTGCAGCTCATGGAGGATGTCAATCACGAGTACGGCTGCACCATCATCATCGTCACGCACAATGCCGCCATCGCTCGCATGGCCAACCGCGTGCTGCGCCTGCGCGACGGCCGTATCGTCGAGGATGAGCTCAACGAGTCGCCCGTCGCTGCCGCCGAGCTCGATTGGTAGGCGGCGCCATGACACCCCTCGCAAAACGTCTCCCGCGCGAGCTGCGGCGCAATATCGGCAAGTACCTGGGCATCTTTTTGCTTATGTGCGGAAGCATCGCTCTCACCTCGGGCTTTTTGCTCGCGGCGCATTCCATCGGCTGCCTTATCGACGACATGCGCGACGACTACACGATTGAGGACGGCCGCGTGACCACCTCCTTCGAGGCCACCGACGAGCAGCTCAAGGCTGCCGAAGACGCGGCGGAGAACGTCGGCGGCGTTAGGCTCTACAAGAATTTCTCCATCGATGCCCTCATCAAAAAGACCGCCGGCGACGACGGCACCAAGCGCACGCTGCGCACCTATGCGCACCGCACCAAGGTCGATATCGCGTCCTACTGTGAGGGCAGGGAACCCAAGGCGGACGACGAGGTGGCCATCGATCGAGTTTTTGCCACCAACAACGACCTCGCCGTGGGCGATAAGGTCGAGCTTGAGGGCCGCGCCTACACCATCTGCGGCATCATGACCCAGCCCGACAGCCAGGCGCTGTTCCTCAACAATTCGGACTTTACGGTGAACACCATCACCTATGGCGTGGCCGAGGTCACCGATGCCGGCTTTGCCGCGCTCGAGGATGCCGGCGGCGCGCCTGCCTACACCTACTCCTTTACCTTTACCAATCGCGACCTCCCCACCGCGGATCGCATCGATGCGGAGCAGGATATGGTCGAGGCACTGACCGATGCCGATGCGCGCGTGGATGACCTCATCGACGCCGATTCCAACCAGGGCATTGGCTACGCGCGCGACGACGTAGACGGCGATTCCATGATGTGGATGACGCTGCTCGACATCATCATCGTGATTATGGCGTTCGTCTTTGTGGTCCTTACCGACGCCACCATCGAGGAGGAGAGCGCCATCATCGGCACGCTGCTCGCCAGCGGCTATCGTCGACGCGAGATCGTGCTGCACTACCTCGCGCTTCCCGCCATCGTGGGCGTGGTCGCGGCGCTTTTGGGCACTGCACTCGGCGTTGTGTTCTTTACCGAGCCCATGCGCAGCCTCTATTACGGTTCGTACAGCCTGCCGCCCTTCCAGGTGTACTGGAGCTGGGAGATCTTTGTGAAGTGCGCCGTGGTTCCCGCCGTCGCGCTCATCCTTATCACGCTGGCGGGCCTGCTTCGCAAAATGGGCAAGACGCCGTTGCAATTTCTTCGTCACGAAGCGAGCGGCAAGTCTGGTACCAAGCGCGGTATGCAACTGCCGGAGCGCATGGGTTTTGTTTCCCGCTTCCGCCTGCGTATCTTCCTGCGCAACCTGGGCAACTTCGCCACGCTCTTCGTGGGCATTGCGTTTGCCTCGCTGCTGCTGCTCTTTGGCCTGGCGATTCTGCCCACGATGACGCACTACGCCGACAATCTCGAGACAAGCCTGGTCGCCGAGCACCAGTACACGCTCAAGGCTCCGCTGGAGCTCGAGGGCACTGCCGAGGAGCGTGAGCAGTGGTCGGCACTCGAGCGCTTGCAGTCGGTTGACGGCGCGCTGCTTTCCGCCGCCCAGGATGCCGATGACGAGCTTGACGACGCATTCGATGCTGCACAGGCGGCAGCCGATGCCGCGACCGCATCTCCGTCTGCCGAGAGCCTGACCGCAGCGCAGAACGCGCTCGCCAAGGTTCAGGACAAGAAGGATGCGCTCTACGCGCGCCTTGACGATCTTGCCGATGCCCTCGGCTGCAACCGCGACGAGGCTATCGACCTGATCGACAAGGCCTCTAAGATCGACACTGACAACGACGATATCCACCCGATCAATACGACCGACAACGGCGCGGGTACAATCGCGCAGGCCGAGAAATATGCCGTCTACCAGCTGCAATACGACCGCGGCGATGGTAATGGCGAGGAGACGATTTCCGTCTACGGTATCTCGCCCGATTCGCGCTACTGGAAAGACCTCAACGTCGGCGACGGACGCGTCGTCTTTGGCGGCGGCCTGCTCGATAAGTTTGGCTGGAGCGAGGGCCAGAAGGTCACGCTCCATGACAAGTATGAGGGCGAGCATTATTCCTTTGAGTACGTGGGCAAGGACTGCGTTTGGGGCTCTAAGTCGGATATGAATGTCTATATGAGCATCGACGACTTTAACGAGCTGTTCGGCAACGACGCCGCCTACTTTAACGGCTATGTGAGCAACGAGAAGCTCGACCTCGACGCGCGCTACTTTGCCGGCGACACCACGCCCGACGACATGCGCGCCGTGGGTGACCAGTTCATCGGTATGATGAGCAAAATGATCGGCATGATGGTTGGGCTTGCGGTGTTCATCTTCTTGCTGTTTATGTACCTGCTGACCAAGGCTGTGATCGACCACAGCGCCCGTTCGATCAGCTACATGAAAGTCTTTGGCTATCGCGATGGCGAGATTTCGCATCTGTACATCCGCTCGATCACGCTGTGCGTGGCGGCGTCACTCGTGCTGAGCCTGCCGGTCATTATTGGCTCGCTCACGGCCATCTTCCGCTCGATGCTGCTCGCCTACAACGGCAATATCGAGATCTACGTGCCCGCTTGGTCCATGGCTGCATGCGTCGGCATTGGCTTTGCGACCTACCTGGTCGTGGCGCTGCTGCACACGCGCTCCATCAAGCGCGTCAGCCTGGCCGAGGCCCTCAAAGTCCAAGAGTAGTCATCGGGGACGTTCTTAAACGACTAGCCATCGGGGACAGTCCTTGCCGATTCGCCGGCTCGCCGGTAGGGTTGCCAAGGACTGTCCCCAACTGCCGGCAGGAAAGGAACGTCCCTAGCTGCCAGGTGGCGAGGCACTCATTTAAGTCCGTCCCCAATGAGTGGTTTCAGTCATTTAAGTCTGTCCCCAATGACTAGGTTCCGTACTTGACTTTAACTCTGCTTTAACTGGTACCATCCTCTATGTCTGTAACGCCATATAGACCGAGGGGATAGATCTATGACCGCAACTGCACCCGCAGCACCCGCTAAGGTGTACTTCACCAACCTGCGCACGCATGCTCGCGAGAGCCAGCTCGACAAACTCAAGCGCCTCATCCGTCACGCCGGAATTGAGCAGATCGACTTTGAGAACAAGTTCGTCGCTATCAAGATTCACTTTGGCGAGCTGGGCAACCTGAGCTTTTTGCGCCCCAACTACGCCCGCGCCGTCGCGGATGTCGTGAAGGAGCTGGGTGGCAAGCCCTTCCTCACCGACTGCAACACGCTCTATGTGGGTAGCCGCAAAAACGCGCTCGAGCACATCGACACCGCCTACCAGAACGGCTTTACCCCGTATGCCACGGGCTGCCAGATCATCATCGCCGACGGCCTCAAGGGCACCGATGAGGCGCTCGTCCCGGTCGAGGGCGGCGAGTACGTGCACGAGGCAAAGATCGGCCAGGCACTCATGGATGCCGATATCGTGATCAGCCTCACCCACTTTAAGGGCCATGAGCAGGCCGGTTTCGGCGGCGCCATGAAGAACCTGGGCATGGGAGGCGGCAGCCGTGCCGGCAAGATGGAGCAGCATGCCGCCGGCAAGCCGAACGTCGCGACCGAGCACTGCATTGGCTGCCGTGCCTGCGAAAAGATCTGCGCGCACAGCGCCATTTCGTTTGACGATACCCGCGAGCGCGAGCTTGCCAGCGGCGCTACTCGCACGGTGCACGTGGCTGCCATCGACCACGATCGCTGCGTGGGCTGCGGACGCTGCATTGCGGCATGCTTCCAGGACGCCATCAAGCCCGGCTATGAGGCCGCGGCCGACGTGCTCAACTGTAAGATCGCCGAGTATACGAAGGCCGTTGTCGACGGCCGCCCCAGCTTCCATATCTCGCTTGCCATGGATATCAGCCCCAACTGCGATTGCCATCCCGAAAACGACACCCCCATCGTCAACGACATCGGCATGTTCGCGAGCTTCGACCCGGTCGCCATCGACCAGGCCTGCGCCGATGCCGTCATGGCATCCGAGCCGCTGCCCAACACCGAGCTCACCGATAGCGCGGCCAAGATGGAGCATAACCACGAGCATCTGGAGGGCGAGCAGGCCAAGGATCCCTTCTGCATCACGCATCCCGACACCGACTGGCGCGCGTGCATCGCGCATGCCGAGAAGATCGGCCTGGGCACGAGCGAGTACGAGCTCATTGAGGTCAAATAGCGTCGTCCTATTGGATAAAGCACGCGATTTTGTTGCGTAACATAAGCAAAAGCCGCCCGTGAGCACAGCGCTCGCGGGCGGCTTTCCGGAAGTATGCGGCAAATTTCGAGACCGCCGAGCACATGACATTTTTTGGCAACAAAACCCCTGATAAATTGATGGTAAAACTGCGGCCTGGTCGGCAGTTCCAGATTTTGCCGCATACTTCCGAAAATAGGGGGTCAGATAAAGACCAAGACGTTGCTTTTTGCCTAAAAATACTCGTCGAGGAAGTCGTCGACCGTGTTCCAGTAGAGCTCGGGGTCAACTTGCGCACTCTTGGCGTGGGTGGCGCCATGGATAGTGAGCTTTTGCTTGACCTTGCTGGCGCACGCGTCGTAGTTTTGGTCGAGCATACTGTACGGCACAAAGGTGTCCTGGTCACCGTGGATAAACAGCATGGGAACCGTCGCGTGTTTGAGTTGCTCCACGCTGCTCGCCTTATGAAAGTCGTAGCCCGCGCGCACGTTGCACACCAAGTTTGCTGCATCGAGCAAGGGAAAGCTGGGCAGGCCGAATACGTCCTTGAGCTGCAGGGAAAACTCGTCCCAAACACTCGTATAACCGCAGTCCTCGATAATGCATTTCACGTTTGCGGGCAGAGATTCCCCCGCGACGTTCATGGCGGTTGCCGCACCCATCGACTCGCCAAAGACCAGGATACGCGCCTCGGGGTCAGCCTGAACGATTCGCTCGATCCATGCGACGATGTCGAGGCGCTCGGGCCAGCCCATGCCGATATAGTCGCCGCCGGAGCGCTCGTGGGCGCGGGCGGCGGGTGCAAGTACGTTCATGCCGCGGTCATGGAATCGTTTGGCGTATCGGGCCATACCGATGGGTTCATCGGTGTATCCGTGTAGGCAGACGGCGTAATTGTGCGTGGCCTCTGGGGCGGCAAAATACCAAGCGGCGAGCTCGGTTCCATCATCTGCGGTGAGGTCGCAGCTCTCGCGATTCTCCTTAAACCACGCCCGCGCCTCGGTTTCCTCGGCATCCGGCTGCTCGCCTTCTTTGTCGTTCTTGCTATCCTGCATCATCTTCATGGTGTACGGCGCTTGGGGGTTCAGGGCAAAGTCAAACAAAAAGTTGCCGGCAAATCCGAGCAACGTGACAACGAGCGCCAACGCAACGACGCCGGCTATCTTGAGCTTTCGATGGGAACGTGCGTTTTGAGACATAAGAAGCTTTCCTATAAGATGTTAATACATCAACATTTAAAACAAGCGCATTATGGACGTTCGACGTTGATGCGTCAACAAGCCAAGAATGGGTAAACAAAGGGTCACGTATGGTACAAATTTCGCACGTACCTAGACGCTTTGATATAGTGTTGAGAACTCTTTACGTTGGAGGATGTAACCGGCATGTCCGATTCGAGCGACAGTTCTAAGCCGCGACCCAAGACCGCGGCCGTTCCACACTACACGATGGGCGAGGAGATCATGAACTCCGTCACCCATGGTGTCGGCTGTCTGCTGGGTATCGCCGGCCTGGTACTCCTGATCGTATTCGCTGCCCTGCGCGGCGGAGGCCCGGCCCACATGGCCGCGGCGATTGTCTATGGCGTCAGCATTATTCTCGAATATCTGGCCTCCACGCTCTATCACGCGATTCAGCCCGCTCGCGCCAAGCGCGTGTTTCGCATCATCGACCACAGCTGCATCTACCTGCTCATAGCCGGCAGCTATACGCCGTTTTGCCTCATCACGCTCGCAAACGACGGCGGCCCTGCGCTGTTCTTTGCCGTATGGGCCATCGCCATTATCGGCATCGCCCTCGAGTGCTTTATGCGCGAGCGTCAACCGCACTGGGTAAGTGGCTTGGTCTACCTGCTGATGGGCTGGCTCGTTGTCTTTAAGCTGCCCGAGCTCGTGGCGCTGCTGAACCCCGTCGCGCTTGCCCTGCTCGCCGTCGGCGGCGTGTGCTATACCGTGGGCGTGCCGTTCTATATCGCCAAAAACGTGCGCTATCTGCACAGTGTTTTCCACTTGTGGGTGCTCGCCGGCAGCATCTTCCAGTTCATGGCGGTGATCCTCTTCGTAATCTAGCGACCACGCCCACGGCCCCGCTCGCACGGGCGACTGGTGCAATTGCCGTATCCGCCGTCAACGTTTTAATCCGACGTCCCGAATCTTGGAGGTTCGAGAAACTCCCGATGGACATAACCATCTCCCTTATCACCACCCTCGTTTTGACCCTCATCAACGGCTACTTCTCTATGTCCGAGATGGCGCTCACCACGGCCAAGCGCGCCGTGCTGGAGCACGAGGCCGAGGAAGGCGACAAACGCGCCGAGCGTGCCATTAAGCTAGCTGCCGACTCCGACCAGCTGCTCGCCACCATCCAGGTTGCCATCACGCTCGTGGGCTTCGCCTCGTCCGCCGTCGCCTCGACGAGTCTGTCCGACCCGCTCGCCACGTGGCTCATGAGTTTTGGCATCGCGCCGCTCTCCGCCATCGCGCGTGGCCTGGCGCCGGTCATCATCACCGTCGCGGTCGCCTTCGTGTCCATCGTGATCGGCGAGCTCGTCCCCAAGCGCATCGGCCTGGCCAACGCCGAAGGCGTGTCCAAGCAGGTTGTGGGGCCGTTGTCGTTTTTCCAAAAGATCGCCCGTCCGCTCGTGTGGCTAACTGGTGCTTGCTCCGATGGCCTGGCCCGTATTCTGCGCATCAAGAGTGCCGACGACCGCCAGAACGTCTCGGAAGAAGAGATCAAGTACATGGTCTCGGAGCAGGACGACCTGCTCGACGAGGAAAAGCGCATGATCCACGAGATCTTCGACCTGGGCGACACCGTTGCCCGCGAGGTCATGGTGCCGCGCGTGGACACCACCATGTGCGAGGACGACGAGACGGTCGCCGACGTGCTGTCCACCATGCGCCAGACCGGCTTTAGCCGCATCCCCGTCTATCACGAGGATCCCGATAACGTCGCCGGCATCGCGCACATCAAGGACCTGATCCAGCCTTCGCTCGACGGCAAGGGCGACCAGCCCATCGCCGACTTTTTGCGCGACGCCACCTTTGTGCCCGACACCAAGGACATCCTGCCGCTGCTGTCCGAGATGCAGACCTCGCACGACCAGATCGTGGTGGTCGTGGACGAGTACGGCGGCACGGCCGGCATCATCACCATCGAGGACATCGTCGAGGAGATCGTGGGCGAGATCGAGGACGAGTTCGATCCCGACAACAAGTACCTCACGCGCCTTTCGCGCCGCGAGTGGCTTGTCGATGGGCGTTTTTCGTGCGATGACGCGATTGAGCTTGGTTGGCCGCTCGAGGAAAGCGATGATTATGAGACCATCGCCGGCTGGATTTTGGAGCTTTGCGACTCGGTGCCCGACATCGGAGAGGTGTTTGAGGTTGCGGGGTACAAGTTCAAGGTGCAGTCGATGCGTGGCCAGCGCATCTCGCTCATTCGCGTGATCGCTCCGGCCGAAACCGATAAGAAGGATTCCGAGCCCTCGGCAGATAAGCCGACGGTGTCGGGTGCGGGCTCTGCGGACCCGCACGACGGCGACGAGTAGGGCAAGGAAGAGTAGGGGAGAGTTATGGCAGGCCTGTTCAACATCCTTAAGGTCACCGTCAGCGAGGACAAGATCTGCGCGCATGTGCTGGTGAACCCCGGCATGCCGCTCATGACCTCGGAGGACATCGAGGCCACGGCGCGCGTGTACTACCTGGTACCCGCGATTGCCAAGCACCTGTGCCTGGGCGATTCCGGTCGCGAGTTCCAGGACTGCATGGGCCAGACCGAGCTTTGCCATCTGCTGGAGCACGTGACGGTCGAGCTCATGAACGAGACCGGTCTTGCCGGTAGCATCTCGTGCGGCCGCACTCGCGTGAGTGAGCACGACGAGCGCGTCTTTGAGGTCGAGCTTTCGTGTCCCGACGATGCGCTGGCCATCGGCGCGCTGTCTTCGGCGACCTTTATGATGGATTGGGCCTATCTGCATGCCGACCAGCCCGCTCCCGATGTGGACGGTACGGTCGCGGGTTTGCGCAACCTGGTATTGGGCATGCGTGCCGAGGCCGAGGGCAAGGACCCGCACGAGGCCGTTGCCGCCGCGAATGCCGAGGGCGAGGCCGGGGACACGACCGAGGGCGATGTGCCTGTCGAGGCTGCCGTCGATCCTGTCGACGAGGCGCCTGCTGAGGCGGCTTCCGAGCCCGAGCCCGCGGAGCCCCAGGGCGTCCCGAGCTTTGACGACGAACCGCAGGAGGCAATCGATACCGAGGGAGCGACCGCCGAAAGCCACGAGGCCCCTGCTGCCGTCTACGGTGGCGCGGCGACGGCTCCGGTTGCCCCCGTGCACGAGGGAGCGCTGCCGCTCGTTGACGGCGCCGGCGAAGACCCGGCCGCCACGGTGGCCATGCCGGCCGTGCCGCAGGAGTAGGCTCACTCGCTTATCACCATCATGTACCTGCGCCTTTACCGTACGCAGATGAGCAAGACGGCAAGCGCTGTGCTGCGGGTATAATGGACAGCATTCAAACGGTGGGCGCCGAGGTGCCCGCAGGAGAGGAATGAACATGGGTAAGACTTTCAACTTTATCTCGGGTGCGCTCTTCGGTGCTGCCGCCGGCGCCATCATCGGCGTCGCCCTGGCTCCGCGCTCGGGCGCCGAGACCCGCGCCATGGCTGCCGATATCGCCAACGACGCCTGGGATAACATGCGCGACACCTACGAGCACGGTGCCGAGGAGGCCCGCGCCGCGGTCAACGATTTTGGCCCGATGGTCGACGCCAAGACCGATGACCTGCGTGCCAAGGTTGACCTTGCCCGCGAGCGCATGGACCAGCTGCGCGAGCAGCTCAACGACGCCATCTCGGGCGGCAACGTGACGCCCGCCGCCGATGTCGTGGTCGAAAACGCCGTCGAGGCCGACACCGAGGCCGCGGAGCCTTCAACCGAGGCATAATGCGCGCCGGGGATTTTGTCGGCGCCAAGATCTATCGCAAACCTACCGAGGACAAGCGCACCAAAAAAGACGGCACGCCGCGCAGCCCTAAAAAGCTCGGCAAGATTCACTTTCCGGTCTTTACCCCGGGCGGTACGCGCGTGGTGGGCTTTATGGTTCGCCAGTCCGATATCGCGGGTATGATCGAGCGCCCCGACCGATTTGTGGCGCTCGATGCCATTGGCGTCTACGAGGGCGCCATCGCGGTTGATGACGTCAAGGGCACCTACGATACCGCTGCGGCCAAGCGCCTCGACATCAACCTGGACGATTGCATTATCTGGGTTGGCATGGACGTGCGCACGGAGTCGGGCGATGTCGTCGGCTATTGCTCGGATGTGGAGTTCAAGCCGCGTTCGGGCGTCGTGCAGACGTTCTACGTGACCGCCGGCACTGCCTCGAGTGTGCTGGTGGGCGACACGCAGATGCCGCCGACGATGCTGCGCGGCTATGCGGACGGCGCGATGATCGTTTCGGACGAGGTCAAGTCGCTCGGGTATTCGGGCGGCGCCGCCGCAAAGGCTGCCGAGGCCAGTGTCGTGGTGGGCGATAAGGTCAAGAAGGGCGCCAAGGTGCTCGACGACAAGGGATCGGTCGCCGTGGACAAGGGCAGCCGCGCACTGGGCAAGCAGCTCGGCAAGACGCGCGGTATGTTCAAGGCCTTTAAGGACGAATATCAAAAGGCGAGCGGGGGCTCGTCAAAAGCTAGCAAATAGCGACGTACCAAATGATGGGAGGCGAGCCGGAGACATGTTGCTCCGGCTCGCTGTGTTTATGGGGGAGGGCACATGCGCCAAAACGGATCTAACTTAAACGGGCCCTCGGGTGCGCGTCCGACGGCGCGCCGCGACCTGGGGCAGCTGCCCAGCGGTCAGCGTCGACGCCGCCGTAAGCCCGGCGCGATGTACCTCAACCATAGCCGTGGGTTTAGCGATCGCAGTGCGCGCATCGGCAACGGGCGCTCGCCGCGTCGACCGTCCCGCCTGCCCTATGCGCTCATCGCCGTGGGTTGCGCGCTCGTGCTGTTTATCGCTGCCGTCGTGGGCTACGTCAACCGCAGCGTGGACGTGGAACTCAACGGGCAAAAGACCGCGGTGCGCGTGGGCTCTACGTTGCAGAATCTTATCGACGATCAAAGCCTGACCGAAACGTACGACGCCGGCGATCTGCTGGCCGTCGACGACAGCGTGCTCAAGCGCCATGGCGGCGAAAAGCTGGCGGTGAAGGTCGACGGCAAGCGTATGAAGCAGGGCAAATGGGATAGTCGCGAGCTTACGGGTGGCGAGAAGGTGACGGTCAAGGACGGCCGCAACGTGTACGAAAAGCACGAGGTCCAGGCCACGACTATCGAGCCAAAGCTTAAGGTCGAGGGCACGGGTGCCATTGAGTATGTCAAAACCTGGGGCGTTCAGGGCCGCTCCGAGGTATGGGTCGGCGAGCAGTCGGGCAAGACGCAGGACCGCGGCGAGGTCGTTCCCGCCACCGACTGCGTGGTCGAGTGCGCAGGCGTAGCGCCCAAGGGCAACGAAAAGTACGTGGCCCTGACATTTGACGAGGGTCCGAGCGGAGCGACCAAGCAGATCTTGCAGGTGCTCAAGGAAAAGGGCGTCACGGCGACATTCTTCCTTTCGGGCGATGCGGCTGAGGCCTCGCCCGCTACTGCCAAAGCGATTGTCGATGCCGGGTGCGAGGTCGGCTCCAACAGCTACAGCGATGATTCGCTCAAGGGCGAGGATCGCGAGACGGTGCGCAAGCAGATCGCGAAGGGCACCGAGGCGATTAAGTCGGCGGCCGGCGTCGAGACGATGTTGCTCCGTGCCCCCTACGCTGCGTTTGACGAGCAAAACTGGATCGACTCGATGGACCTGGTATCCGCTGTGGTTTCGTGGAATATCGATTCGGGCGACTGGCTGCTCAACGGCGCCGACGAGCAAGTATCGACCGTGCTCGACTCGATGACGCCGGGCAATATTGTGCTGCTTACCGATAGCGATGAGTGCGCCGAGCAGACGCTCGAGGCGCTGCCGCAGATTATCGATGGCCTTGTCGCCGACGGCTACAAGATCGTGACGCTCAGCGACCTGGTCAAGACGGACACGGCATTGAGCAAAAAGCTCACCTCGCTCACCAAGGTTTCCATGCCCAAAAACGCCGTGTTCCCCCAACTCCCCGAGGACGACGACACCACAGAGTAGTCATCGGGGACGTGCTTAAACGACTGGTCGTTTAGGGCGGTCTTAATCGCTTTGTCCCACCACACCCATCCGGCTCTATGTCACGGATACGTCAGCGTTTGGTATGCCTGCGATGTGCAGCGCATAAATTCGGTGCCGCAGCGCGATGCTGATGCTATAGTTACTGCGGTTAATGAGGGTCAAGAGAAAGGTTACAGGTGAAATCCAAACCTCGACCATACAGTCGATGACCCCATGCAGGTGCTTTCTGCGCGTGCACGGGGTGTGAGCGCCGAGCGGCGTGCCGCCCGCGCATGCGTATACATATCTAAAAGTCCACGGATTGCGCGCCGGCATGGTCGCGCGGTCCGCAGGAATAATGATGGGGAGCACCATTGAATTATCTGAGTGAGATGCTCAAATTGCCGGTCTTGGACGTCGACGGCGAAAAGCTCGGCGTGGTCAACGATTTTGGTATTGCTACCGGCGAAGTTTTTCCGCACGTGACGTCGCTCGCGTTCCGCGGACCCGGCAAGACGCCGTTTATGATCAGCTGGCGCAAATGGGTCGACCGTATCGACGAGACGGGTGTACACCTTAAGACATCGGCCACCGAAATCCGTTTTTCGTACCTGCAGCCGACCGAACTCTTGCTCGCCCGCGACGTGCTTAACAAGCAGATTGTCGACACGCAGGGCATGAAGGTCGTGCGCGTCAACGACATCAAGTTCTCCATGTCGGGCGAAAATCAGCTGCGCCTGCTGGGTGCCGAGGTCGGCGCCCGCGGTCTGCTGCGTGCAATCAGCCCCACGCTCGAGCACGTCGTCGAGGGCTTTATGAAGCATCTGGGCAAACCGCTCAGTGAGGACATTATCGCTTGGTCTTACATGGACCTGCTCGATCGCTCGACTAAGAACATCCAGCTCTCGGTGTCGCACAAGACGCTTGGCGAGCTGCATCCTGCTGACATTGCCGACATCATCGAGCAGCTCGACCCGCGCCTGCGCGCGCAGGTGTTCGCGCAGCTCGACACGGCACAGGCCGCCGAGGCCATCTCGGAGTTCGATGACGACGAGCTCATGACCGAGATGCTCGAGGGCCTGTCCGATACCGACGCATCGTCGATGCTGGCCATGATGGACCCGGACGACGCCGCCGACCTGATCGACGAGCTCGATTACGAGAAGGCCGAGAAGCTCCTGCGCCTGATGGGCGTCAAGGAGGAGAAGGCGATTCGTAACCTGCTGGGCTATGAGGACAACACCGCCGGCCGCATCATGACCTCGGAGTTTGTCTCGCTGCCCGCCACGGCGACGGTCGGCGATGCCATCGAGGCGATTCGCAAACTCGACGAGGACTTCGAGAGCGTCTACTACGTCTATACCGAGGATCCGAGCGGCATGCTCACCGGCGTGCTTTCGCTGCGCACGCTGATCGTGGCCGACCGCGATGCCACGCTGGGCCAGCTGGCCTATCGCGACCTGGTCTACGTGTCGCCCGACGAGGACCAGGAAGACGTGACGGACGAGATGACCAAGTACGACCTGGTTGCCATCCCTGTCTGCGACGAGAACCGTCATATCCTGGGCATCGTGACCTTCGACGACGCCATGGACGTTATTGCCGAGGAGCATCAGGAGGACCTGCAGATCGCCGGTGTCGGCTCGGGCGATAGCGCGTCGGACGACTCGACGAACGTGCTCAGCTGGTTCGTGCATCGTCAGTACTGGGTCGTCGTGTGGGGCATCGCCTCGTGCATCATGGCGACGGTGCTGGGGACGGCGCTGGGCTTCGCGCATCTGGTGGTGTTCCCCATGTGCGCCATGCCGCTCGTGCTGCTGGCTGCCTCGCGCATGGTGTCGTTCGTCAAGAACTACTTCCTCGAGTACGACGGTCACGACGACGAGCCCAAACCGTACCTGGGATTCTTCTTCCAGAGCACGGGTATGGGTCTGATCCTTTCGCTCGTGACCTATCTGTGCGCGCAGCTGGTGCGCACTGCCGCGTTCCTCGATGCCCCTATGTTTGAGGAACAGCTCTTTACCGGCTGCTTTAACATCGCGGCCATCATCTGCCTGGTGGGCAACATGAGCGCCGTGATTTACCTGATGGTGCTGTTCTGGCGCGATGAGCACGACCTCAATACGTCGGGTACCGCCATGAACGTCATCGCCGTCATGATCTCGTGTGTGGCGTACTGTGCTGCCGCGGTGCTGCTCACCATGTCGGTCATGGGGTAGGTGGTCGCGTGCAAAATACGAAGCAAAAGCCGAGCACCAAGCAAAAGCTGACCATCGCGGCCATCTTTGGCGCCATGGGCCCCGGTCTTCTGGCGGCGCTTTCGGGCAATGACGCCGGCGGCATCGCCACGTATTCCAGCGCGGGCGCCAGCTATGGCTATAAGATGCTCTGGATGCTTCCTGTCATGACCGTGCTGCTTATCGTGACGCAGGAGACCGCGGCGCGCTGCGGATGCGTCACGGGTAAGGGCCTGGCGTCGCTCATTCGCGAGCGCTTTGGCGTGCGCAAGAGCGTGCTGGCCATGGCGGCGCTGTTGATCGCCAATACGGCGGTGACCATCTCGGAGTTCGCGGGTATCGCGAGCGGCCTTGCTCTGTTTGGCGTTCCGGCGAGCATCTCGGTGCCGCTCGTGGCGCTGCTGGTGTGGATGCTTACCATGTCGGGCAGTTTCCAGCGCATCGAGAAGATTTTGCTGCTGGTAAGCTGCGTGTTCGTGACCTACATCGTCGCCGCGTTTATGGCCGGCCCCAACTGGGGCGAGGTCGCGGTCGACTTGGTCGTCCCCAATATTCAGAACGATCCCAGCTACGTGTCGCTCGTGGTCGCAACGATCGGTACCACCATCGCACCGTGGATGATCTTCTTGGCTCAGAACAACGTGGTCGATAAGAATGCGGGCGAGGACGACATCGTGCTGCAGCGTATTGATACCGTGAGCGGCTCGATTGCCGCTGATATCATTGCGGGCTTCATTATCATCACAACCGGTACGGTGCTGTTCCCGGCGGGTATTCAGATTAGCGATGCCGCCGATGCCGCCCGCGCGCTGGAGCCCATCGCGGGCCAGTGGTCCACGGTGTTGTTCGCCTCGGGCCTGGTCGCAGCGAGCTTTTTGGCTGCCTGCGTGCTGCCGGGCGTTACGTCGAGTGCCATCTGCGAGGCTTTTGGTTGGGAGCGCGGCGCCGATCGCAGCTGGGACGAGGCCCCGGTTTATCGCGGCATCATTACGGCCATCATCGGCATTTCTGCCGTGTTGGTGCTTATGCCCGGCGTCGATTTGTTCCAGATTATGATGACCTCGCAGGTCATCAACGGCGTGCTGCTGCCCGTAGTCTTGGTATTCCAGGTGGTTATCGCGGCAGATCGCCACATTATGGGCGCCAACCGCAACGGCCGCGTATGGAACGTGCTCACGTGGGCGACTATCGGCGTGATTACGGTGTTGACGGTCGTCATGTTTGTCCTACAGGCAATGGGCTACAGCGCTTAACGCTCACTTTTGCTTCCGAACGGACCGCAGCGATGGGCTGCGGCCTGTTTTTTGTCTGCTATAGGGTGTTAGTTATATGGCAGTGGGCAAAAAACGCCAAATATGAGTACTGTTGCTAAGTGAATAGCATTTACATTCAAAAAGATAATGAACAGAACCTATAGTATGTTCATTAAAATTGGCTCCAATATGTCTTAAACCAGTCAGGTTGGCTGCTTTAGGGAGCTGTAGGGGTCGCCCGAACGTCATTTTGGGTGGTTTTGCCTGCTACTAAAATGGTAACAGTACTCATATTTGGCCTTTTTTGCCCACAGACCTTTGAGGTCGCGGCGAAAAGGGCTTGTTTTGATTGTTTGGAGCAGGCGCGAGGGGTGGCGCGCGCAGACGTGGTGTAAGAGCGTCCTGAGGTCCGTCGCTGCAAGTCC
>CABSAN010000033.1 GCA_902475785.1 uncultured Collinsella sp. | reverse complement strand
CTCGATCTGGTTTTTTGGGTGCTCGATCCGTTTGGATGGAAGAACGAAGGGTAAGTCCTAAGGAATGGATACCCCGCAGCAACAGGAGGTCCCCGTGATCTGGTTTACCAGCGATACTCACTTTGGACACGAGAACATGCTGCGGCTTAGCGATAGGCCTTGGTCGACTGTTGCGCAGATGAACGACGTCATGGTCGCTAACATTAACAGCAAGGTCGCTGCGGATGATGAGCTCTACATCTTGGGCGACTTTAGCTTTAAGATGACTGCCCAAGATGCCTACGAGCTGCGCAAAAGCATTGCATGCAAGCGCGTCCATCTGCTGCCCGGCAACCACGACAAAGACTGGACGCAGCCTGCGGTAGCGGATGCCTTTATCGTCGAGCCACCCATTTGCGTGCTCAAGATCGACCGCCAAAAAATCGTGCTGAGCCACTATCCCATGGCCGACTGGCAGAGTATGTCGCACGGCAGCTGGCATCTTCACGGGCATATCCACAGCTGCGGCGGCGCGCACAACAGGTTCAACCTCAGGCAGGGGCTTTTGCGCTATGACGTGGGCGTGGACGCCAACGGCTACGCCCCGGTGAGCCTGGAGGAGCTCAAGTCGTGGTTTGCGCAGGTCGACGAGCCGGCGCGTCGCGTTAAATGGCCGTGGTGGGTCAACGCCACGGGCGACGAGCAGGTCGAGCGCGATCTCGAGGCCTATAAGAGGAAAGAGGTGATCCGATGACGGTCTATGTGACAGGCGATATCCACGGTGGGCTTGACATGCAAAAGCTCCGCGACTGGGAGCTTGGGGATGGCCTGACGAGCGACGACTGCCTCATCATCGCGGGGGACTTTGGCTTTCCGTGGGATTTCTCTGCCGAGGAGTGTGCTGACATCGCCTGGCTGGAGTCGCGCCCCTACACCGCGTTGTTCGTCGACGGCAACCACGAGCGCTTCGATCACTGGGCGGAGCGCCCCATGGAGATGTGGCGCGGCGGGTTCACACAGCGCCTATCGGACACCTCGTCCATTCGGCGCCTGACGCGCGGCGAGGTCTTTGAGCTCGACGGCTCAACGATCTTTACCATGGGTGGCGCCACGAGCGTGGACAAGGAATACCGCATACCGTATTCGAGCTGGTGGCCGCAGGAGCTACCGGACGAGCGCAACTTTGAGGAGGCGCGGGCAAAGCTCGACAGCGTGGGTTGGAAGGTCGACTACGTGGTCACCCATACCTGCTCCACGCGCATGCTCTCGCCGACGCTCTACCCGGCGCCCGGCTGGAACTATCCCAGTGTCGATCGACTCACCGCGTTTTTTGATGAGCTGGAGGAGCGCCTGGACTACAAACGCTGGTACTACGGGCATTTCCATCGCGACGTCAACCCAGCCGAGCGCCACACCGTGCTCTACGACTGCATCGTTCGTCTAGGCGACGAACTCCAGCCCTGGGACGTTGCGTAGGGACGGGCATAGAGAGATCTTCATACGATGCCTTGGGCAGTTACCCTACATTTCAACAATAGCCATTATCTGTAGGGTAACTTGAGTCATGCTAGCGGCTGGAAGAGATGATGCCTGTCAGTCTAGAGTTTCAACGCCATTCGGTTGGTGCCAGGTAGGGTGGTGAAGCCAAAATGCGCATAGAATGCTGCCGCCTCGTCATCTACTGGGTCGACAATCAAAGCTCGTGCGCCTGCCAAGGCAGATATTTTCAAAGCATTTTCAATGGCATCTTTGAGCAGCGATGCTCCCAGACCAAGTCCCTTGAATTTCTCATCGACTCCCATCATCCCAAGCAGGACTGCGGGAACTTGGGAGGGTGAATTACGCACGAACCATCCCCCGTCAACATTTTCACGAGCTACGGAGTGCGTGCACAGCGTATAAAACCCAGCGACAGCGCCATCACAATATGACGCGTATATAACCGCGGACCCTCTTCTTCGCGCTGAGGCTGATCTGTTTTTGGCCCATCCATCGACGAGAGTGTTTCCACAGTGGAATGCCTCGATGCCTTGACCAACAGGGAGTTGAACAGGCTTGGTAAACGCGCTCATTCCCAAACCGCTTTACGGTCAAGCAGCGCTTTTGCGGCTTCAGGCATGGGGGAGTCGAGCATTTCACAAAATGCATCGAACCCATCGGGAGAAAGATAAGTTGTTGACGCCTCGGCGATGTCGCGTGCGGAGCTCTCGTCAAGGTGCGCCGTGGCCCATTGGGTGAGGGTCTGCCCGCGCAAGGCGGCGGCGCGCTCGTAAGTGAGGCGTTGACGTTCGGTTAGCCTTAGATCCATGCGGCGTTGTTTCTCAATAGTTGGCATAACAAAACCTCCTCGGCATTATTGTACGGAATTATTCCGTACATAACAAGACGCAGAATAAGACGCTCGTCGAAAAAAGGCCGGAGACGGGAGATGCCATTAGTTGACGAGCTCTTTACAGCGAAAGGTCTCCATTCATAACGATGTTCTCCCTGTGCGCGCGGATGACGTCCCAGCTAAAGTGCTCGACCAGTTGCTCGGCAGAGCGGGGCGTGGCATCCGGCGCGATGCCTGTTTGCCCGGCGAGCCAGCCCAGCAGTGCCTCGGGTGTGCCAAAGCGGGTGCGGAGTTCGCCCAGGTCCAGATCGCGGTCGCGCTTGGAAAGGCGGCGGCCGTCCGGCGAGATGAGCAGCGGAATGTGCGCGTAGCGCGGCGTGGGAAGTCCCAGCAGATGCTGCAGGTAGATTTGGCGCGGCGTGGAGCCCAGCAGGTCGCATCCGCGTACGACCTCGGTAACACCCATGGCGGCGTCGTCGACCACCACGGCTAGCTGGTAGGCAAACACGCCATCGCTGCGGCGCACCAAAAAGTCGCCGCATTCGGTGGCGAGCGCCTCGCATTGGGCACCATACGTGCGGTCCACAAATTCGACCACATCGTCTGCGAGGTCGTCGACGGCGGGCACGCGCAGGCGCGTGGCCGGAGCGCGCAGGATGCTGCGGCGGGCAACCTCTTCGGCCGAAAGGCCTCGGCAGGCACCGCGATAGATGGGCGTGCCGTCGCTGGCGTGCGGTGCGCTCGCGGCGTGGAGCTCGGCGCGCGTGCAAAAGCAGGGGTAGGTGAGGCCAGCGTCTTGCAGCTGGTGCAGGGCGTCCTCGTACAAGTCCAGGCGATCGTGCTGGTAGTAGGGGCCTTCGTCCCACTCAAGCCCCAGCCAGGCCAGGTCGTCAATCAGTTGAGCGGCAAGTTCCGGACGCTTGCAGCGATCGTCCAGGTCTTCGATGCGCAACACAATGCTGCCGCCCTGGCTGCGGGCCGAAAGCCACGCACACATGCAGCTGAACACGTTGCCCAAGTGCATGCGGCCCGAGGGCGACGGGGCAAAGCGGCCCACAACGGGCGCGGGGGCAGAGGCGGGCGGCGTCGTTGGCGCGTCCGCGGCGGGCGTTGCTATGTTGCGTGCTTTGATATCCATGCGGACGAGTATAGCGCGGGGCGCGGTGGGGAGACGTCACTGTGGTCCGCAAGTTGTCGAAGCCCCGCATTGCGCGTGCCGGACCACCGGCTCGACAGCTCGATCGCCGCCCGCCAGCCCAACCCCTCAAACGACAGAAGCCCCGGCAGCTCTTCGCAACTGCCGGGGTTTCCGCGGAAAAGGGGGACATGATCCTCGAGCGAACGGGAAAGGGGCAACCGTTTTCGCTCAACTCCTTTATGCCCCTTGCTCGCGGACTCAATCAGCGCGCGTCACGGCAACACAAAGCCGCTACACCTGTGACGGAGCTGTGAAGTGGTATCTATCGTTGGTGCAGGCCGTTTCAAAGAGTGTCCCTAACGACTAGTCATTTAAGAACGTCCCCAATGACTAGCTGCTGGCGGTGCGGGGTGACTTTCATCCCGTTTGGCGCTCCGGTCGCTTAGATATTCGTCATGTGTGTCCGTAAACGTGGGACAATGACGCTGTTGGTATCACAGACAAAGGATGTGCCTATGAACGCCCCCGTTGCCAAGACCTGTCGGCAGCGCCGCCTATTCGCGCGATTCGCTTCCGTCTGCGCACTCGTCGCGCTTGCGTTGTTGCTGCTGCCTGCCGCCGCACACGCCGACGGCTACTCCATGAGCCAAACCTACATCGGCGCCACGGTCGAGGCCGATGGATCGCTGACCGTTGTCGAGGGACGCCAGTTCGATTTCGACGACGACATCAACGGCGTATATTGGGATATCAATACGGGCACCAACCAGCAGGGAGGCGCGGCGGGCGTCAATGTGCTGAGCGTCGAGGAAGACGACACCGCGTTTAACAGGGTCGATAGCGCGAACAAGGGCGACTCTGGCGTCTATACGGTTGAGCAGTCCGACGGCGGCGTAAAGATCAAGGTTTTTAGCCCCCACGAGAGCGGCGACAGCGCGATCTATTACGTGAGCTACACCATGACCGGTGCGGTTATGAACTGGGCCGATACCGCAGAGCTCTACTGGAAATTTGTGGGTGACGGCTGGTCGGCGGACTCCGACGATGTCGAGATGGAAGTGTACTTCGCAAATGCTGCTGCCGGGACGGCGGCCGTCAAGGGCGATAACTTCCGCGCATGGGGCCACGGTCCGCTGATGGGCGATGTGTCGCTCGATGAGGATGAGCCCATGGTCACCTATACCATTCCGTGCGTGCATCAGGGCGAATTCGCCGAGGCGCGCATCGCCTTCCCCAGCGACTGGGTGCCATGGCTTTCCGCTTCAAGCGAGGAGCGCATGTCAACGATCCTGAGCGAAGAGAAAGAATGGGCCGACGAGGCTAACGCCCGCCGCGCTCACGCTCGCATGATTGCCAATGTGCTTGCCGTGCTAAGTGTTGTCGCGGCGGTGGCCTTTACCGGCACAATCGTTGTGCTCAAGCTGCGCCGCCGCAAGCCCAAGCCGCTTTTCCAGGACGAATATTTCCGCGATGTGCCTTCGGCCGACCATCCCGCCGTACTTTCGGCCCTCATGAGCTGGAACGAGGTGCCCGATCAGGCATATATCGCCACGCTCATGAAGCTCACTGACGACCGTGTGATCAAGCTGGAGCAGGCGACCGTGACCAAGGCCAAGAAGGGTCTGTTGGGGCGTGAAAAAGAAGAGCAGACGTATCGCGTGACGGTGAGTGATGCGGGCTGGAAGTCGACCAAGGGCATTGATCGCACGGTGCTCAAGGTGTTCTTTGCCGGTGCCAAGCCCGACGAGAACGGCGATCGCTCGCGCACGTTTGACGAGTTACAGCACTACGTCAAGCAGCACGCTACGCCCGTGGGTGACAAGCTCGAGGACTATCAGAACACCGTTAAGGGCAAGCTGGCCGATAGCGAGTACGTTGCCTCGGACGGCATTGTCGCAATGGTGTTTTGCCTGGTTCTTGGTATTCTGATCGCCTGTATTCCCGCGGGATCCATCTTTTTTACCGATGGCGCACAGGCGAACATTATCGCCGCGGTTATCTCGGTGCCGATTGTGCTGGTGGGTATTGGCGTGGGCCTTACGTTCCGCCGCTTTACGCCCGAGGGCGCCGAGGTGGCGGCTCGCTGCAAGGCGCTTAAGCATTGGCTCGAGGACTTCACGCGCCTAAAGGAAGCCGTCCCCGGCGATCTGGTCCTGTGGAATAAACTTCTGGTGATGGGTGCGGCGCTGGGCGTTTCGAAGGAAGTCCTGCGACAGCTTGCCGAGGCTGTTCCTCCCGAGGTGCGCGAGGCCGACGGTTTCTACGACAATTACCCCTGCTACTGGTGGTACTACCATCACTACGGCACCGAGTCGCCGCTCGATTCGTTTAACGATGTGTATCACGAGAGCATCCGTGAGCTGGCCTCGAGTTCCGATAGCTCGGGCGGCGGCGGTGGCGGCGGCTTCTCGGGCGGCGGAGGCGGCGGCGTCGGCGGAGGCGGCGGCGGAACGTTCTAGCGAGCGCTTGCTTTGGGGTGGACCTTTCTGGGCGGTTGCCAGGGAAGATCCATCCCATTTTTGTGCATCGAAACGGGCCATACTTTCCGCTGCGGACCTTCGCGCAAGGGGCAGTGGGCAAAAAATGCCAAATATGAGTACTGTTGCCTAGATTGTCACATTTGCTTGTACAAAAAAATGGACTCCTAACGAGATTGTTTCTCGTTAGGAGTCCATTTTATTGTACATTTGGGGAGATACGTTAGTTCATCCAACGCGTCGAGAGGTCTAAGAGACCCGAAAAAGCCGAATTTCGCTGCCACTAAAAAGGTAACAGTACTCATATTTGTTGTTTTTTGACCACAGCTATATGTGAACCCCTATATAGCGACCTCAAGAAGGGCTTCGTCGGTCGTTTTGATCAAGACTGTCCCCAACGACTAGTCATTTAAGAACGTCCCCAACGACTAGGTGTTGCTGCTGACCTAGACGGTTAGGTCCAGCTCGTAGAGGAAGCTTTCGCGCGGCATGGCGTGGCGGCGTTCCTCGCGGTTGGCGCGGTGCGTGGCGGTGCGCTTAAAGCCGTGCAGTTCGTAGAACTTCCACGAGCAGTTGGAGTCGGTGTACAGGTGTGCGCTGGTCGCCCCGCGCGAGGACAGATGCGAGATTGCGGCATCGAGCAGAACCGTGCCAACGCCCAGGCCGTGGACATCGCGATCCACGGCAAGCAGCGTGACCTCGTTGTCGTGCGGCAGCGGGCTGCATTCGAGCAGGCGGTTGTTGGTTCGGATGGTTGCGCGCACAAACGAGAGATATTCGGCGCAGGCATCGGGCTCCAGCTCGCGCATTTGCGACAGCAGTGCACGCTCAGTATCCATCCAATGTTCGTTGATGGTGACGCCGGAGCTCTGTCCTGCGCGTGCAAGTGCAATGCCGCGCGCCTGACCGTCGATTACGGCAACCTGCGAAAACGTCGATGAAGAAAGGCAGTAGGCAAGATCGCACGCGGCTTCGAGGCGGTTGTACTCATCGTTATCCGAGTTGTTGTGCCAAAGCTGCTGCAAGATCAGCGCGATGGCGTCGAAATCTTCGGTATCAAACGGTCGGTAGAGAACCCGCGAGACCATGGTGCCTCTTTCTATTGCGGATGCATATCGAGCACAGTTCTACCACGCCGTTGGCATCTAATTATGGTGCCCCTGTGTTCCATCAACTCACCGTGCCAAGTGGCGCTCCTGCAACCCCCGCTCGAAGCTTTTTCTGCACAGCCGTGCGTTGCGGGGTGCAACGTCGCGCTCGATGCGCTACATTAAATCAGTATTTTCAATGCCGCTGCGCGAGCGCTGCAGATCGACGTATCACCGACTCACAGAGCACGGCGGCGTACCAGACAGGAGGACTGCATGGGATCTGATGTGAAGATCGCACGCGCGTTGATCTCGGTTACCGATAAGACGGGCGTCGTCGATTTCGCACGGACGCTGGTTGACGACTTTGGCGTCGAGATCATCTCTACGGGCGGCACGGCTCGTGCCATCGAGGACGCGGGCGTTCCCGTAACCCCCATCGAGGAGTTCACGGGCTATCCCGAGATGATGGACGGCCGCGTCAAGACGCTGCACCCCAAGGTTCACGGCGCGCTGCTTGCCCGTCGCGATTCCGAGCAGCACATGCAGGAGGCCGCTCAGCACGGCATTAAGCTGATTGACCTGGTCGTCGTCAACCTGTACGAGTTCGAGAAGACCGTCGCCAACCCCGAGGTCACCTTCGCGGATGCCATCGAGCACATCGACATCGGTGGCCCCTCCATGTTGCGCTCTGCCGCCAAGAACGCCGCGAGCGTTACCGTCATCTCCGACCCGGCCGACTACGACGCCGTTCTGGCCGAGATGCGCGAGACCGGTGGCTGCACCACGCTTTCCACCCGTCGTCGCCTGCAGGTGAAGGTCTACCAGACCACCGCCGCCTACGACACGGCCATCTCCCGCTGGCTTGCCGCCCAGGCAAGCGACGTGGCGGACACCTCTGCCAAGCTCGAGATCTCGCTGGAGAAGGTTGACGACCTGCGCTATGGCGAGAATCCTCAGCAGAAGGCCACGGTCTACCGCTTTGCCGAGGGCTGCGAGAACACCGCGAGCTCGCAGTTCCCGCTCGTGGGCTCCGAGCAGATCCAGGGCAAGCCGCTCAGCTACAACAACTATCTGGATGCCGACGCCGCCTGGAACCTGGTCCGCGAGTTCGACGAGCCGGCCTGCGTGATCCTCAAGCACCAGAATCCCTGCGGTTCTGCCGTTGCCGAGGACATCACGGCCGCCTACGACCGCGCCTTCGCCTGCGATCCCAAGAGCGCCTTTGGCGGCATCATCGCCTGCAACCGCGAGGTTCCCTTTGATCTGGTTGAGCACTTCGCCGATCAGAACAAGCAGTTCGTCGAGGTCATCATCGCCCCGAGCTACACCGATGAGGCGCTCGAGCGCATGGCTAAGCGCCCCAACCTGCGCGTGCTGGCTACCGGCGGCGTGGACCACGGCGCCCAGGTGGAGCTGCGCTCCGTCGACGGCGGCATGCTGGTGCAGGAAGTCGACCACGTGACCGAGGATCCCGCGACCTTTACGTTCCCCACCGACCGCAAGCCCACCGACGCCGAGATGGCCGAGCTCGAGTTTGCCTGGAAGGTCTGCAAGGGCGTTAAGTCCAACGCCATCCTGGTCTCCAAGGGCAAGGCCGGCATTGGCATGGGTCCGGGTCAGCCCAACCGCGTTGACTCTGCGCTGCTGGCCTGCGAGCGTGCCGAGGACTTCTGCGAGCGCGAGGGCGTGGAGAAGGGCGGCTTTGCCTGCGCAAGCGACGCATTCTTCCCGTTCCGCGACAACGTCGACGTGCTTGCCGAGCATGGTGTGACCTGCATCATTCAGCCCGGCGGCTCCAAGCGCGACGACGAGAGCATCCAGGCCTGCAACGAGCATGGTATTGCGATGGTGTTTACGGGCGCCCGCCACTTCCGCCACTAAGTTTCGCCCCGGGACAAAATAATCTCTGCAAAAGACGGCTGCTCCGTTTGGAGGGCCGTCTTTTTGGTATAAGAGGACGGAATGACTAACACGAAAGGTATAACCATGCCCCAGATTGATGATGCCGAGCTGTTTGGCAATGCCGAGGATCAGCGTGCGTACGAGGACTTTTGCGCCAATCAGGAGGCGGTCGAGAAGTTCACGCTCGACAAGCCCGCGCTCATCTGCCGTTGGCGCATGTCCAACAAAAAGGTGCCCATGCTCAACCGTCACATCCGCGCGCTGTCCGAGCGTCTGGTGCAGGGCGAGCCACTTACCCATAACATGCTCAGTTGGGCCAAGCAGCACGTTGAGTGGTCACTTGCCGAGGGCGACTACACCGCCCGCGACGGCGTGCTCATGCTGGTGATCGACGTTAACGGCAACGCCGCCATGACGGTGGGCGAGTACGAGCCGCTGGCCGACACGTCGGCCAAGGCGCTGCGTGCCCGTTCTGCCGAGGCTCGCTCCGAAGCCGACGAGACCGGCGTGGCGCCCGAGCTGCTCGCAGCCGTCAACAACGGCGAGCTTGCCTTTGTGGCGCCGGCGGACGAGTGCCTGTGCGGCACGGCGACGCTCATTGAGCAGCTGGCCCAGACCAAGGGCATCCCGGTCACGCGCGTAGACATTCCCGCGCAGCTTAAGGGCGCCCTGTTCCTGGTGAGCGACGAACACGGCGTGGTCCCCGCAACCGAGACGGACGCCGCCGAGGCCGACGCCGCCACGGTCGCCTTCTTCGCCGACGGCTACGAAAAGCTTCGCGCCCGCCGCTAAATGATGTTTCTGGGACGGGGATTAAAAACTCATTTAATTCCCGTGCCCGTTGCGAGCGAGGGGCAAGCCCCTGCCGCTCGCGAACAGTTCTGTCACCTTGGTGACGCGCAAGGCGCGCACCTGCGGCTCCGCAGCCATAATGGTGGCAAGACAACCAAGGGGGGAGCGGAATCCATGGCGCTGATCTATATCGTTGAGGACGACGAGCCCATTCGTCGCGAGCTTGCCGATATCCTTGCCCGTGCGGGTTTTGAGGTCGAGGCATGCGAATCATTCGAGCACGTTTCGCGCGATATTCTCGCCGCCGCGCCCGACCTGGTGCTGCTCGACCTCACGCTTCCCGTTAAGGACGGCCAGCATATCTGCCACGAGGTTCGCCGCGAATCCGAGGTTCCCATCATCGTCCTCACGTCGCGCACGACCGAGATCGACGAGGTCATGGCCATGACGCTCGGCGCGGACGACTTTGTTCCCAAGCCCTACAGCGCCCGTGTGCTCGTGGCGCGCATCAACGCCCTGCTGCGACGCACCGCGGCTGCCGGCGAGCGCAGCACGGTCGTCCACAAGGGATTGGAACTCGACCTCGCCCGCTCCGCGGTCACCAACACGGCAACCGGCGACAGCACCGAGCTCACCAAAAACGAGCTGCGCATCCTTTCGCTGCTCCTGAGCCGCGCGGGCAAGATTGTCTCGCGCTCGGCCATCATGCAGGACCTGTGGGACTCCGATGCCTTCGTGGACGACAACACGCTTACCGTCAACATCAACCGCCTGCGCACCACGCTCGAAAAAATCGGCATCAAGGGGTACCTGACGACACACCGCGGCCAGGGCTATTCGGTCTAGGGGCCGGTCATGTCGTTTGCCAAATTCTTTAAAGACGCGCTGCTTCCCGTCGCCGTGTGGACGTGCGGCGTGCTGCTGAGCTGCTTTGTTCTGACGGTCGCCGGGGCACCCGCTTCCATCGTGGTCGTGGCGGTCGGTGTGTCCTTTATCTTTGGCATGCTGGGCATCGTGATCGAGTATGCGCGCCGCCGCCGTTTTCTGCATCAGCTGGAGCGGGCGGCCGAGGAGCTGGAGAGCCCCGCATGGGTGCAAGAGATGGTGCAGTGCCCGACGTATGCCGAGGGCGAGCTCGAATACGAAGTCCTGCGCCGCGTGGGCAAGGCGGCTTGCGATGAGGTAGCGGAAGGGCGACACCAAACCGACGACTATCGCGACTATATCGAAAGTTGGGTCCACGAGGCCAAGTTGCCCCTGGCGGCAGCCCATCTGATTCTTGAAAACCTGGACGGCAGCGAAGACGACCTGTCGCGCGTGGACGACCTGGGCCGTGAGTTGGCTCGCGTGGAGCGCTATATCGACCAGGCGCTGTACTACGCGCGCTCGGAAGTCGTGGAGCGCGACTACCTGATTCGCCGCTGGGATCTTAAGACCTTAGTGACGGGCGCGATCAAGGCCAATGCGCGTGAGCTCATCGCGGCGCACGTGGCCCCGGTGTGCGAGAACCTCGACTTTGAGGTCTTTACCGACGAGAAGTGGCTCGAGTTTATCCTGGGCCAGCTCATCCAGAACAGCATTAAATACGCACGTGAGGATGGCGCGAAGATCACGTTTTCGGGCGCGTTGCTGGACGAGGGCCTGGCAAGCGAGCGCATCGAGCTTACCGTCGCGGACAACGGCTGCGGCGTGTGTGCGGCAGACCTGCCGCGCGTGTTCGAGAAGGGTTTTACCGGCGACAACGGTCGCACCACCAAGCGAGCAACGGGCATCGGCCTCTACCTGGTGGCGCGTCTGTGCTCCAAGATGGGCATCGACGTCACCGCAGCGTCCGAGCCCGGAGAAGGCTTCGTCGTTACGTTTGCCTTCTCAACCAACAAGTTTCAATACTTCGAGTAACGCACACGGCAGACGTCCGCCCAAACAAAAACATTCCGCCCCAAACAAAACGTGCCGCCCCAACCAGGGCGGCACGCCATCTTTTATCAGCCAACTCGCTGAAGTACGGTGACGAAGGCGCAAGGCCGGGAGGGGTTATCTAAGCCGACATCCCGCAGCCGCGAAGCGGCGAGGACGTCGGCGTGATAACCCCGCAGGCCTTGCGCCGGCGGGAAGGAACCTACTTCACGACCAGAATGTCGCAGTCCGTATTGCGCAGCAGGAACGTCGAAATCGAACCCAGCAGCGCATACTTGATCGAGGACAGGCCGCGGGCGCCGCAGAGCACCAGGTCGGGCTTGACCACGTCGAGCATCTCGTCCTTGAGCGTCTCGCGAATACGGCCGGCGCGAATCATGACCTCGACCTCGGGAATGTCGGGATTGGCTTTGGCCTCCTCGAGCTGCTTGGCGATGGAGTTGTTAAAGGCCTCCTCCAAGCCGTTGACCAGGTCGACCGGATAGGAACCGGCGCTCTCGAGCGCGGTGGAGTCGATAACGTGGCCGATAATCAGCTTGGCGCCGTTGTTCGCGGCGACCTTGATGGCGCGTGCGAGCACAAAATCCTGCTGCTCAGTACCGTCGAGTGAAACAAATACCTTGGTATAGCCCTCGTTCATGGTTTCCTCCTTGGTCTATCGCACGGGCGTGGGGCTCGTGCATCGGGCGGGCGCGGGCGCGTTGGCCGCCGGACACTTTATCTTGTTGCAGTTATACCCAAGGATTTGGGTTTGACCGCTCGCAATTCTGTGAACGGGCGAGTTTTTTGGTAAGGGTAGGCGCAGGCGTGCCGCCAACGGTTGATAATGGGACATCGCCCGCACCGTCCGCAGAACAATATCGGCGGGTGTCTAACGAGGGGGTCCTTTTGGATATCATCGAGCTTCTAAAATCTGCCTTTATGGGCCTGGTCGAGGGCATCACCGAATGGCTGCCTGTTTCATCGACCGGTCACATGATCTTGGTGGACGAGTTCGTCAAGATGAACGTGAGCGAGACGTTCTGGAATATGTTCCTGGTCGTGATTCAGCTTGGCGCCATTTTGGCCGTCTGCGTCCTGTTCTTCTACGACCTCAACCCGTTTTCTCCCAGCAAGGGCAAGGAGGGCCGTCGCGACACCTGGGTGCTGTGGGGCAAGATTGTGCTTGGCTGCATTCCCGCCGCGGCGATCGGTCTGCCGCTTAACGACTGGATGGAGGAGCATTTCTACAATGCTCCCGTCGTGGCGCTGGCGCTCATTGTGTACGGCGTGCTGTTTATCGTGATCGAGAACTGGCGCGCGAACAAGCGCGAGGAAATGGCCGTTGCCGGTTCGTTTGGTTCGCGTGCTGTGGTGGCGGGCGGACGTCCCGCCGGTGCGCACTTTGCGGCGCCCGCCGCGGCTACCGCTGAGGATGAGGACGATGACGAGAATCTGGACTTTGGTTCCATCGCCACGCTCGAGGACCTGAGCTGGAAGACTGCGCTGGGTATCGGCTGCTTCCAGGTGCTTTCGCTGGTGCCTGGTACGTCTCGTTCCGGTTCTACCATCATCGGTGGCCTGCTTTTGGGCTGCACACGTTCGGTGGCGTCCAAGTTTACGTTCTTCCTGGCTATTCCCGTTATGTTTGGCGCAAGTGCGCTCAAGCTGGTCAAGTACTTCATCAAGGGCGGCACGTTCGGCGCCAACGAGGTCGCTATCTTGGGCGTGGGCTGCGTTGTGGCCTTTGTGGTTTCGCTCATCGCCATCAAGTGGCTCATGGGCTTCGTCCGCCGTCACGACTTTAAGTGCTTCGGTGTTTACCGCATCATCCTGGGCATCGTGGTGCTCGCGTACTTCTTTGTCCTGGAGCCGATGCTCGGCCTGTAACTTAGTAGTCGCTCCGGCAGCCGCTCGCTGCCGTATTCGAATACGCGATATCTATCGGAGTTGCGGTGAAATAGGGATTAAAAGGCCTTGTTGAAGGCTCCAACAGTCCCTATTTCACCGCAACTTTTTTGGTGCATTGGGGTCAAGTTACTTTGCACCAACTTGGTACAGACAAACCCGACCTCTTTGCACTAATTATTCGGCCACGGTGTGCTTGGGCTTGCGGTTAAAGACGAGCTTGTCTACTACGGCCTGTAGCGACATGCGCCGGACGGTGTCGTAGGCTTCCTGCGTGCTGTAGGCGCAATGGGGTGTGACGATGCAGCGCGGATGCGCGATCAGGGCCTGGTTGGGCGCGGTCTCGTCGGCGAGTACGTCGAGCGCGGCGCCGCAGATGCCGCGCGTGCCACCGCTGGCGATGCCCTCGTTCAACGCGGCGACCAGGGCATCCTCATCCACGATGGGCCCGCGGGCCGTGTTAATCAAAAATGCCGTGGGCTTCATGAGTGCAAGCTCGCGCTTGCCGATGAGTTTTTCGGTCTCTGGAATCAGGGGACAGTGCAGACTGACGATATCCGATGTGCCGAGTAACTCATCGAGCGTTTGTGCTTTGGCACAGCCTGCCGCGGCGAGCTCTTCTGCACTCTTGGTCGGCGCCCACACCAGCACCTTCATGCCAAGCGCTTGTGCGATGGGCGCCACGGCACGCGCGATGCTGCCAAAAAAGACAAGCCCCAGTGTGCGACCCTGCGTGCGGTGCATGGTATAACCGGCAAGTGGATTCCAAACGCCGTCACGCACATCGCGGTTAAGAAACGTAACTTGGCGCATCAGGTCAAGCATCAAAGCGATGGTGTGTTGAGCGACGTCGTCTGAGCAGTACCCAGGGCAGTTGGTGACGGTGATGCCATGAGAGGCTAGGAGTTCGACGGCAACGTGGTTAAGGCCGATAGACATGTTCGAGACAATGCGCATCCCCGTGGCGGCCATGGCGTCGGCACATGCATCATCGACGGGGCCGAACTCGCCGACAAAGCCCTCGCAGCCTGCCAGCTGCTCGACGGTGGGGCAGACATTGGGCTCGTGCGCGCAGCCCACCAGCTCAATCTGATCGCCACCTTCGATTGTGTCGAGCGCCGCCTGACCCGCCTCGGTCGAACCATCGACCATGTAATAGAGCACCCTATGCTTCACAGCAACCCTCCTGCCATGTGGGGACGGGGTAGAAATGGTAGATATTCTATCCCTCCGGGCCAATCGAAGTTGCGGTGGAATAGTTCCTGTTTGGGGGCCAGAAGGCTGGTTTCAGGAACTATTTCACCGCAACTTATTTGGTGATGCTTGGGTGGTGGTGGCGCACGGAGTCGCGGTGTGATTTGCGTCGGTGTCCGCGCGGCTCGGTATACTGGTACGGCTCAAACTATGGCGCTGCCCGCAGGCGCGCTGTCCGTCAGATGAGGAGTCGCCCATGACCCAGCCCCTGCCCTGGGAAAAGAACACTGCGGTACCCGTGCCGCCCGCGCCGGAACCCGTGCCGCTCGATGCGTACACCGCCCCCGCCGCGCCGGAACCCGAGCTCGTTCCGCTCGACATCTACGACGCCCCGGCTCCGGCGCCCAAACCAGCCAAGCCGCTCGTCGATATCGATAGTCTGAACCCCGCCCAGCGCGAGGCGGTCCTGACCACCGAGGGCCCGCTGCTGGTCCTTGCCGGCGCCGGCTCGGGCAAGACCCGCGTCCTGACCTTCCGCATCGCGCATATGCTTGGCGACCTGGGCGTTAAGCCCTGGCAGGTCCTGGCCATCACGTTTACCAACAAGGCCGCGGCCGAGATGCGCGAGCGTCTGGCAGCGCTCATCCCCAGCGGCACCCGCGGCATGTGGGTGTGCACCTTCCATGCCATGTGCGTGCGCATGCTGCGCGAGGACGCCGACCTGCTGGGCTACACCGGGCAGTTCACCATCTACGATGACGATGACTCAAAGCGCATGGTGCGTGACATTATGCAAGCGCTCGGCATTGAACAAAAGCAGTTCCCCATCAACATGATCCGCAGCAAGATCAGCTCGGCAAAAAACGCCATGATCGGGCCCGAGGACATGCTCAAATCCGCCGACAGCCCTAATGACAAAAAGGCCGCGCAGGTCTACCTGGAGCTGGAGCGCCGCCTGCGCGCCGCCAACGCGATGGACTTCGACGACCTGCTCGTGCGCACGCTCGAGCTGCTGCGCACCCGCCCCGAGGTGCTCGACAAGTACCAGGAGCGCTTCCGCTACATTAGCGTCGACGAGTATCAGGACACCAACCACGTCCAGTACGAGATCGCCAACCTGCTGGCCGCCAAGTACCAAAACCTCATGGTCGTGGGCGATGACGATCAGTCCATTTATAGCTGGCGTGGCGCCGACATCACCAATATCCTGGACTTTGAGAAGGACTTTAAAGACTGCAAGACCGTCAAGCTGGAGCAGAACTACCGCTCCACGGGTCATATCCTGAGCGCCGCCAACGCCGTGGTGCGTCACAACTCGCAGCGCAAGGACAAGCGCCTGTTTACGGCCGAGGGCGACGGCGAGAAGATTCAGGCCTTCCAAGCAAGCGATGAGCGCGACGAGGGTCGCTGGATTGCCGGCGAGATCGAAAAGCTGCACTCCAAGGGCACGAGTTACGACGACATCGCCGTGTTCTACCGCACCAACGCCCAGTCGCGTATTCTCGAAGATATGTTTCTGCGCGCGGGCGTGCCCTACAAGATCGTGGGCGGCACGCGATTCTTCGACCGTGCCGAGATCCGCGACGTTATGGCCTACCTCAAGATGATCGTGAACCCGGCCGACGAGATGAGCGTCAAGCGCGTCATCAACACGCCGCGCCGCGGCATCGGCTCCACCTCGATCCAAAAGATCGAGCAGCTGGCGCGCGACAACCGTTGCTCGTTCTTCCAGGCCTGCGAGATCGCGTGCGCCGAAACCGGCATGTTTAGCGCTAAGGTGCGCAACGGCCTGTCGAGCTTTGTGTCGCTGGTGCGCGAGGGTCGCCGCATGGACGGCGAGCTCAAGGACGTCGTCGAGATGATCGTCGATAAGACGGGCCTTCTGCAGGCCTTCCGCGCCGAGGGCACCATGGAGTCTGAGAGCCGTGCCGAGAACATCCAGGAATTCCTGGGCGTCGCTGCCGAATTTGAGGAGACGCACGAGGATATCGAGGGTACGCTCGAGAGCCTAGAAGAGCTGCGCGCGGCCGGTGTTGCCGACGTGCCTGCCGAGCCCGAGTCTGTCGTGGTGAGTGCGCCCGCGCCCGAGCCGGGACCGTCCGCACCGGCATCCTCGTTTGAGGCGCTCGTCGGCGCGCGCGATGCCGCAGGTTCCAATCCGCTCGATAGCCTAGCCGCCCCGGCGCTCTCGCCGCAGGATGCCCTGGCCGCCGCCATCGCGGGTAACGCCTATGCCGCGCCGACGGAGATGCCGGCGGGCGCCGTGCATGCCGACGAGATCGAGCGCACCTACGGTCCGCTCACCTGTAAGGCGTTGCCTGCTCTCATGGAGTGGCTTGCCCTGCGCTCCGACTTGGATTCCCTGGCAGGCGAGACGCATGCCATCACCATGATGACCATCCACTCCGCCAAGGGCCTGGAGTTCCCGGCGGTGTTCGTGGCCGGTATGGAGGAGGGCATCTTCCCGCACGTGCACGACTTTGGCGGCAGCGATGATCCGGGTAAGCTCGAGGAGGAGCGTCGCCTCGCCTACGTCGCCATCACGCGTGCCCGTAAGCGCCTGTTCTTGACCTATGCGGCCACGCGTCGCACCTACGGCTCGACCTCTGCCAATCCGCGCTCGCGCTTCCTCAACGAGATTCCGTTTGAGGACATCGAGTTTAGCGGTATCGGCTCTGCCGGTTTTGAGGGAACGGGCTGGGAGAAGCGCGGCGACCGTCACGGCACCTTTGGCTCGGGCATGGGCTCGGACATGTACGGCGGCAAGGTGTTCGGTTCGCATACGCGCTCGACCGGCGGTTCCGGTTCGCGCGGCGGATCGAGCTTTGACGATTTCTTTGGTGGCAGCACCTATGGTACCGAGCGCCATCGTGGGGTTTCGCCCGACGCCGGCCGTGTTGCCTCGACCTTTGGCTCGGGCGCGCCGCGAGCCAAAAAGCCCTCGTCCAAAGTGTCCCCGACGGTGGAGCGCAAGGTCGATCGCGCCAGCGCATCGCAGGACTTTGCCGCAGGCGATACCGTGAGCCACAAGACCTTTGGCACGGGTACCGTGATCTCGGTCGCCGGAGACATGATCGAGGTTCAATTCGAAAAGACCGGCCAGACCAAAAAGCTTATGAAGGGATTCGCGCCGATCGTCAAGCTATCGTAATCCCGGCGGACCTGGGCGGGCGTATGGGGCAACATCGCCTGCTCGGGCAGTCCTGCGCAAGACGGAGGCCACATTAAGTGGCCTCCTTTGCGTGCGGAACTCGCGATCGATGTTGCCCTATACGCCCGCCCAGGTCCTTAGATAACGTTGTTTGCGAACGTCGCTCTGCTCGTTCGCTTTTTGGTCTGGAGAGCCGGGTGGGCTGATATATATGGGCAAGGGGCTCCCCCGTACATGGACGGGGGAGCCCCTTGTTGCGTTTGGGTTGTTGGTGCGATCTACAGGTGCGAGACGATCAGTTCCATCTGGCCTTCGAGGTCAATGGAGCTGACGGTGCTCGGGGCCAGCAGGTTGCTTCCCTTGTGGACGGGGTCGCCGCAGATGGTGCCTTCGCCGTCGATGACCGACAGGCACATGAAGGGCCAGCGCTGGTCGAGGGTCTTGCTGCCGTCGACGCGCACGCGATCGACGGTGTAGCAGGGGTTGGACTCGAGCTCGGTCACGCCGTCCACCTCGGGCGCGGTTATCGCGCCGTCGGTCGGAGCCTGGGCATCAAAGTTTATGCAGTCGAGGCTTTGCTCAATGTGCAGTGGGCGCAGCTTGCCGTCGGTGCCGGGACGGTCGTAGTCGTACAGGCGATACGTCACGTCGCTCGACTGCTGCGTCTCCAAAATGAGCGTGCCGGTCTTGATGGCGTGCACGGTACCGGAATCAATCTGGAAAAAGTCGCCCTTGTGGATCGGCAGTACGTTGAGCATATCGTCCCAGCGGCCGTCCTCGATCATCTGTGCGGCCTCGGCGCGGTCATGCGCGCGCTGGCCGACGATGATCGTGGCACCGGGTTCGCAATCCAGCACATACCAGCACTCGGTTTTACCCAGGCTGCCGTTCTCGTGCTTGGCGGCGTACTCGTCGTTGGGATGAATCTGGATCGAAAGGTCGTCCTTGGCGTCCAGAATCTTAATGAGCAGCGGGAACTCCTTGCCCTCGCAGTTGCCAAAGAGCTCGCGGTGCTCGGCCCACAGCCACGAAAGCGTGTGGCCTGCATACGGGCCCTCCGCAATCTGGCAGTCACCGTTGGGGTGGGCCGAGATGGCCCAACACTCACCGATGGGACCATCGGGAATGTCGTAACCAAATACGGTTTCGAGTTGACGGCCGCCCCAGATCTTCTCGTGGAAGATGGGCGTCAGTTTAATCAAATCGGACATGTTCATACTCCCATTGTGCTGCGCGGGCGCCGCGTAAAACTGCTCAAGACGGGCGCCCGTATGACCATAAAACCTATGCCAACGTTACGTTGTGCAACTCAAAGCGGTCGCCAACGTTGCGCGAGACCGAATACTCAAAGGCGGCACCGCTGTCCAAAAAGCCAATCTGTGTGAGCTCGAGCAGGGGAGAGCCAGGTTTGGTGTCCAGACGCTCGGCTTCTTCCTCGGTTGCTGCCACGGCGCGAATGGTACGGTGAAAGCTCGAAATCTTCAGCCCGCATTGCTCTCGGATGAAGCGGTAGAGCGATCCGTACAGGTCCTTCTTTTTCAGCCCCGGAATCAGCTCGAGGGGCATGTAGGTGTACTCGATAACGATAGGCTTCTCATCGGCCTGACGCACGCGCACGACGTGATAGGCAAAGTCATCCTCGGCAATTCCCAGCTGGGCTGCGATGTCCGCTGGTGGATTAACAATCGAGAAATCGTAGACCACCGAGGTCACCTTCTCCCCGCGGTGCTCATACGAAAAGCCCTGGGCACGGTCGTTTTTGCCCTGGAAAAACGCCTGGCCGGGAAGCCCTGCCGTGTCCTTAACGTAGGTACCCGATCCGCGTCGGCTGGTAATAAGACCTTCCTCGGTGATTTGTTCAATAGCTCGTTTGACGGTGATTTTGGAAACGCTATAGAGCTCGCAGAACTCAACGACGGTGGGAAGCTTATCGCCCGGTTTAAGAGCGCCATCCTCGATACTTCGACGAATATCTGCAGCTATCGCCTCGTATTTGGGAATCATGGAACCTCCTTTCCGACTTGATTGAGAATAAAAGAAAGTATAGTCAACGCCTAAGTATCTCTATTGAGTTATTGAAAAGTTCGAGAAAGATAAAATCAAAAGACGCCCCGCTTGTAAAATCAGAGCGTTTTAAATGATAAACATCTGAGTAGTGTCGTGTTGAGGAATGATCGGTCCGAGGACAGGACCGAACCGATATAGCGGCCAGCGAACCGAATCTCGTACTCTGCGTTTCCCCAGATAAAACCTGCCAAAACAAACCTGTCCCTTTTTGGTAGGTTTTTGCCTTGGGAGCGGTACCATACAGGCAATGTTTAAACGAGAAAGGTGGGCTCCCATGGAACCTAAGCAGTACTACATCGGCATTGACGTCGGCGGCACTTCGGTTAAGGAGGGTCTGTTCGACGAGGACGGCAACCTGCTGGCCAAGGCCAGCGTGCCTACGCCTCCCATCGTTGACGCTGCGGGCTTTGCCGCGGTGACCGAGGCTATCGACCAGGTGGTCGCCAAGGCCCAGATTCCGCGCGCCTTTGTGGCGGGCATTGGCCTGGCCGTTCCGTGCCCCATCCCGGCGTCGGGCGATGCCAAGGTCAAGGCCAACATTGCCATTAACCTGCCCGAGCTGAGGATCGCCATTCAGCAGCACTGCCCCGACGCGGTCGTTAAGTACGAGAACGATGCCAACGCCGCCGCCATGGGCGAGGCCTGGCTCGGCTCTGCCAAGGGCGTGCAGAACGTGGTGATGGTCACCATCGGTACCGGCGTGGGTGGCGGCGTTATCGTTAACGGCGACGTGGTATCGGGCGTTGTGGGTGCTGGCGGCGAGATTGGCCACATGTGCCTGAACCCAGCTGAGGAGCGCACCTGCGGCTGCGGCGGCCATGGCCACCTGGAGCAGTATTCCAGCGCCACCGGCGTGGTGAGCAACTACCTGGCCGAGTGCAAGAAGGCGGGTGTCGAGCCCATCGAGCTCACCGGCCCTTCCGATTCCAAGGACGTGTTCCAGGCCTGCCGCGAGGGTGACAAGCTCGCGCTGGCAGCCGCCGATACCATGGCCGACTATCTCGGCCGCGCCCTGGCGCTTATTGCCAACGTGGTCGACCCCGAGATGTTCCTGATCGGTGGCGGCGCTTCCGCCTCGGCCGATGTCTACCTCGACGCCGTTCGTGAGCACTTCCAGCGCTACGCGCTTTCCGCTTCGCGCGAGACGCCCATTAAGGTCGCTTCGCTCGGCAACGACGCCGGCATCATCGGTGCCGCCTACGTAGCCCTGCGCGCTGCCGGTAAATAGCTGGTGCAAGGGGGTCAGGTTGCTTTGCACCAACATGGTGTAAAAGGGACAGCCTTGGCCTCCGTGCCTGCCCCAAAATATGCCGTGGCCCTTCCGTCTGCGAAGGCTCGGCATCGGCGTGCTACCATAGCTACGTCCAAGTACACATATCAAGTGGAGGAAACCCATGGCAAACGTTCTTGTCTTTGGTCACCAGAACCCCGATAACGACGCCATCATGAGCGCCGTCGTCCTGTCCCAGCTGCTCAACCAGGTTGAGTATGCCGGCAACACTTACGAGGCCTGCGCCCTTGGTCAACTTCCGGCAGAGTCCGCCAAGCTGCTCGCCGACGCCGGCATCGCCGAGCCTCGCGTGATCGAGTCCGTCGAGGCCGGTCAGCTCGTCGTCCTCACCGACCACAACGAGTCCGCCCAGTCCGTCGCCGGCCTTAAGGACGCCACGGTCTTTGGCGTTGTCGACCATCACCGCATCGGTGACTTCGAGACCGCCGGCCCGCTGCACTACATCTGCCTGCCCTGGGGCTCCAGCTGCACCATCGTCACCAAGCTCGCCGGCGTGCTCGGCGTTGAGCTTTCCGACGTCCAGGCCAAGCTGCTGCTCTCGGCCATGATGACCGATACGCTCATGCTCAAGAGCCCCACCACCACCGATGTCGATCGCGCCGTCGCCGCCAAGCTCGGCGAGCAGGTGGGCGTCGACCCGGTCAAGTTTGGCATGGAGGTCTTCCTTACCCGTCCGTCCGGCTCCTTCACTGCAGCCGAGATGGTCGGCAACGACATCAAGATGTTCGAGCCCGCTGGCAAGAAGCTGCTCATCGGCCAGTACGAGACCGTCGACAAGAGCCGTGCGCTCGGTATGATCGACGAGATTCGCGAGGCCATGCGCGCCTACGCCGCCGAGAAGGGTGCCGACGGCATTGTCCTGTGCATCACCGACATCATGGAGGAGGGCTCGCAGGTCCTGCTCGAGGGCGAGACCGAGGCTGCTCAGAAGGGCCTGGGCATTGCCGACGAGCACGACGGCGTCTGGATGCCGGGCGTCCTCTCCCGTAAGAAGCAGGTCGCTGCTCCCATCATGGCCGCCTGCTAGGCTCTTTTGACCTAACACCGACGACCGGATCGCGGACGCCCCGCGCTCCGGTCGTTTTTTTGTGCGCGGCGCCGCGTCGTCTCTTGGACAGGCGTGCCCGCGCCGTTGAGCAAATAATGTTCAACCTGTGGTTCCGCTTTTCGGCCACGCCTGCATGCTTGTCGTGCAGGGTAGGCTAGATGCAAGCGTAATACGTTAGAGCGCGGCGCCGCCACTTGGGCGGGCCGTGCTTTTTTAAGACGGGAGCCATCCCGTGAAAGGAGCCGCCCATGGCAGCAACTGAGCAGCTGTTCAACGTTCGTGAGCGCAAGCGCTTTGAGCGTCACGACATCTGGGAGCGCATCGCCGAGAACGGCACGATTTCCGCCGCCGTCATGGTCTTCGCCGCCATCGCCGCCGTCATTTGCGCCAATACCGATGCCTACGAGGCTATCCATCACTTTTTGGAGACCCCGCTGTATGTGGGTCTGGGCAACCTGACGGCCGGTCTCACCGTCGAGCTTTTCGTCAACGACTTCCTCATGGCGATCTTCTTTTTGCTCGTGGGCATCGAGCTTAAGTACGAGATGACAGTTGGCGAGCTCAAGAACCCGCGCCAGGCCATGCTCCCCATGCTGGCGGCCGTGGGCGGCGTCGTCGTTCCCGCCTGCATCTACCTGATCTTTAACCATGCCGGCGCGCACAACGGCTGGGCCATCCCCATGGCAACCGATATTGCCTTCGCGCTGGGCGTGCTGTCGCTTTTGGGCAATCGCGTGCCCAACGGCGTGCGCGTGTTCTTCTCGACGCTCGCCATCGCCGACGACCTCATCTCTATCGCCGCCATCGCCATCTTCTACGGTCAGAGCCCCAATCCGTTTTGGTTGGGCGCCGCCGCGCTGGTGACCTGCGCGCTCGTGTGGCTCAACAAGACGCAGCATTACCGCCTTGCCCCGTATTCGATACTGGGTCTGCTGTTGTGGTTCTGCATGTTCAAGAGCGGCGTACATGCCACGCTTGCTGGCGTCATCTTGGCCTTTACCATCCCGGCCAAGTGCGGCGTCAAGCTCGATAGCCTCACCGATTGGCTGGGCGAGTGCCTGCCGCTGCTCGATGACCGCTATGACGACGAGGCACACATCCTGGGCCAGCATGACTTTACCGTCTCGACCACCAAGGTCGAGCGCGTCATGCACCGCGTGACCCCGCCGCTCATCCGCATGGAGCGTCTGATCTCCACGCCGGTCAACTTTGTGATTCTGCCGATCTTTGCGTTCGTCAACGCACAGGTTCGCCTGGTGGGCGTGGACATGAGCACGCTGCTCACCGACCCGGTGACGCTCGGTGTGTACTTTGGCATGCTGCTGGGCAAGCCGATCGGCATCTTTGGCATGACGTTCGCCTTGGTCAAGCTCAAGGCCTGCGAGCTGCCGCACAACGTTAACTGGCACATGATTGCCGGTGTGGGCATTCTGGGCGGTATCGGCTTTACCATGTCGATTCTCATCAGCGGTCTTGCCTTCCCGGCGGCCCAGTTTGAGGTTCTTGCTGCCAAGGCTGCCATTCTTGCCGGTTCGGTCACCGCTGCCGTGCTCGGCATGATCTACATGAGCGTGGTCTGCAAACACCCCGCGCCCAAGGGCGAGTAAAAGCTCGAAAACAGACACCAGAACCGGTTTGGATGCGTTCGAAACTCGGATCAGGGTGCTACTGGCCCCCTGCCAGATACCCCCGTGGTCAAAAAACGCCGTTTGTGACAGTACTCACAAACGGCGTTTCATTTTAGGTGTGGAAAATAATGAACAAAGTTATAAGAGCTGTACGTTAATGAGTGACCATCGACTTCCAATTCGGCGCTAACTGACGGTGATTAGGGAGTTTCAAGGTGGCGCGCGCAGACGTGGTGTAAGAGCGTCCTGAGGTCCGTCGCTGCAAGTCC
>CABSAN010000032.1 GCA_902475785.1 uncultured Collinsella sp. | reverse complement strand
GCCAAGAGGAATTACGGTTACTGGTACAGCCGGGGACTTGCACCCCGATTCTCCCAAACGCGCAGGAAAACCACGCATTCGTGCGTCTCCGCACCACCATCTAGGCCATCGATTATTACTGTCAGTATGGTATCACGCAAAAGGGCCCCGCACGAAGGCGAAGCCCAAGGTAAAAGCTATGGTTTGCGATAGGAAAGACTGTCGTCGGACCTTGCAAGAACAGCCCATTTCAAAACCATGCCGGATTACGGGGCTGATTCAGCACTTCGCAACCATATCTGCCATTTTCGAAAACCAACGACTCATCTACCTGCGGTTTTAAAAGCGCGAATTTCGGTATGCTCGAGGTTTGGCACTCCAGCCCCGTAAACCGGCATAGTTTTGTTCGAACCAACCCACGCCGGCGCGACGCAAAGCAAAATAACCCGTTTCCCCGACCCCGGGAAATCGCTAACGCTTGCCGCCGTGGCTGTTGCGCCAAATCTCGCGGCCCAGCATCAGCGCCAGCACCAGCGCACTCACGTAGCCCATAAAGCCAATGACCGGGATACCAAACACAACCGGCTCGATGCGCGCGTAGTACACTACCGACGAACCGATAAACAGACCGGCGATCACAATTGCCATCGACATGCGGTCGATAATTCCGCCCAGCTGTCGCAGCGCCTTATCGCTGCTCATGATCTGTGTGTTTACCTTAAGCTGACCGCGCGTGAGCATGCGCGACGCCAAGCCCAGATACTCGGCCGCCTCGAGCGAGCCTTTTGCCGCTCGATAGCTGCTCGCTGCAAGATCGCGCCCCATATCACGCACGCGCGCATAGGTGCTCTTCTCGTTTTTGATATGCGTCTGAATGATCTGGATCATGTTGACGTTGGGCATGTACTCGGTCAGCAGACCCTCGAGCGTCACCATGCCGCGGGCGAACATCGTCACCACGCTCGGCAGCTCAACGTCGTTTTTGCGCGCCAGATTGAGCAGCGAGGTCAAAAACTCGCCGATATCAAGATCCTTAAGATCGAGACCCGCAAAGTCGGCGACGATAAAGTCCAGATCGGACAAAAAGGCCGAATGGTCGAGCTCGGCCGAATCGCCGCGCGTCACGGCAAAGCGCATGAGCGAATCCTTGAGCTTAGGCACGTCGCCCTCGGCCACGGCGAAAATCATGTCCTTGACGATACCGCGGTCGTGGCTCGACATGCGCCCAACCATGCCCAGGTCGATAAAGTAGACGATGCCGTCTTTGAGGATGATGTTTCCCGCATGCGGGTCGGCATGGAAAAAGCCATCGTCGAGTACCTGCGTCGAATAGTCCTCGACAATCGCCGAGCCGATCTTTTCCAAGTCATAGCCCTCGGCCTCAAGGCGTTTGGGATCGGCGATGGAGATGCCGTCGATGTAGTCCATGACCACCACGTGCTCGGTGCAAAGGTCCAGGTAGGACTTGGGGCACGACACGCCATGGACGCTCTTATGGAAGTCATAGAAATCGTTGAGGTTTTTGGCCTCGGCCAAAAAATTGGTCTCCTCGCGAAACGAGGTCCATAGCTCTTCGACCACGCCGTGCAGGTCAACAAACTGGTCGGTGTTGACGAACTTGGAAACGATGCGCACCACCGAACGGATGATGTCGATGTCCTGCGCCATGACCTGCTGCGCGCCGGGGCGCTGCACCTTAACGGCCACGTCCTCGCCGGTCACCAGGCGAGCACGGTGAACTTGCGCAAGAGAAGCGCTTCCGAGCGGATTGGGGTCGATCGCGTCGAACATCTGCCCCAGGCGCTGGCCGTACTCCTCTTCCAGACAGCGGAGCACTACCTCATACGGCACCGGCTCTACGTCGGAGCGCAGGCGACGCAGCTCGTCGCAAAACCGCTGCGGCAAAATCTCGGAGCGGTTGGCCAGAATCTGCCCCATCTTGACGAACATGGGGCCGAGCTCTTCGAGCAGACGACGCAGGCGCACCGGCGTGAGGTTATCCCACACGCGATACTTTTTGATCAGGCGAACAATCTGCTCGATGCGTTCGCGGCGACCTGCCGGCGTGAGCTGATACTCCTCGTCCGGCGCCATCGCGTCGGGCTCCTCGGGGACCATATCGACAGCGCGCGGCTTCTTGCGAGCGCCCGAGACGACGGCCTCGACCTCATCGACAACCGCCGTCTCGTCACCCAAGGGATCTAGATTGTTGTAATCGGTGGTGGAATCTGCCATCTGCGCTGCTACTCGGCCTCTTCGACGTCCTCTGCGTCGTCGGGCTCAACAGACTCGACGGGCACCGAGGTCACGTTGTCCTCGACCGAATCGACGATGTCGCGCACGTGGGCCAAAAAGGCCGTGCGCTCGGGGGCGGTCATAACGCGGACGCGGGCCAGGATGAGCTCGTCGAGCACGCGCTGTGCCGCAGTCTCACCCTGCATGCCCAGGCGCTCGGTCAGGTCGGAGATGGTGCCGCCGGCCTGCTCGAACATGTCGGATACACTGCGGGCGATATCGGGGGTGCCGGCATCCTTGCGGACCTGCTCGCCCTTGGTACCGAGGTCGTCGAGAACCTTCTTGCCGCCCTCGACGGCAACGGCGGCGGCACCGAAGCCCACGTTGATGGCACCGTTAACAAGCTGATCGAGTTTCATAACCATGGTTGGCTCCAATCATGAACAACTGCATTGGCCTTCTTGTACCCAAGATCGAAAGAAAGCGACAAAGCGTTTTATCTCACATTGTCGTTCATCGCGAAGGAATTCTTCATGGCACAGCTTGTGGTGTAGAGCACCTTGCCCAACAGGGCATCGGTCTCCACGCGCACGAGCTCGGCAAAGGCCTCATTGGCGCGGGCGAGCTCGGCAGGCACCTCGGCCTCGGGCAGCGCGGCTACGACGGCGTCAACGTCATGAATCTGCTTGTGGCCCATGCCGCCGACTTTCTCCTGGTAGTCCTCGACGGCGCGACCGCACTCGTGGAAACGGACATCGGCCAGGGCACCGATCAGGCGGTTGGCCCAGTAGAAGTTCTCGGACGTCACGCGCGCCTGGGTGTCGGCATAGTACTCGGGCATGGTCTCGACGTTGGCATACAGCGGGACAAGCGCGTTAAACGAGTTGGAACCAAAGGCCATCCACTGCACGGCGCGATACGCCGGCTGCGCATAGGGGCGCAGCTGCAGCACGGCGAGCTGGCTGTTGCGATTGATGCCGATGGGACGATAGGCGCCGCGCGTGGCGGGCGTGCCCTTGCTGCCGTAGCAGTCGTACTCCGTGCCCTGGTAGTGGCTGGAGAGCACGTACTTGATGTCCTCAATGGTCACTTTGCGCTCGGGCACGCGGCTCCAGGGGATGTCGTCGCTCTCGGGCGTGTAGTCGGCCTCGGGACCGTCCCACACATCACTGGGATTGAGGCAGCGTTGCATGTACCAGGCGCGCGGCGTGTTGTAGACGTGGTCGCTGTCGCTGTGCGAGCCAAAGGCTTCGCGCGGGTTAAAGACCGCGGCGGGACCATCGCCCTTAACGCCCAGCGTCAGGTCCAGGTGCCACTCGGCCATCCAGGAGCGCAGGTCGGCGGAACACATGTGGTCGACCTGGGCACCCTCGGCATCGTCCAGGTCAAAGCTATCGATGCCCAGCTGGTTGGGCATGGTCACATAGGCGTCGTCGGGCACGCGCTTGGCGATCCAGTGGTGGCCGCCGATGGTCTCGAGCCACCAGATCTCGTCCACGTCACTAAAGGCAATACCGTTGTTCTCGTAGGTGCCGTAGCGCTCGAGCAGGTCGCCCAGGATACGCACGCCGTCACGGGCGGACTTGGCGTACGGCAGCACCAGGGTCACCATGTCCTCCTCACCCAGACCGCCGGGCTGTGCCGGAACGTAGCCGTCCTCGCCCTCGTTGCCCTTGGCGGGCACGTAGTCGACAAGTGGATCGGCGCCGCGGACGCGCTCGTTGGTGGTGAGCGTCTCGGTTGCGGACATGCCAACATTGAGCTCGTTGAAACCGGCCTCGGCCCAAATGCCGTGACCCGGGACAACATCGGGGACGCTTGTGTAACGCATGGGATCGTCGGGCAGCTCAACGGTCAGGTGGCTCAGGACGCTCGTGTAGACACGCGGCTGCTCGTCGGGATGCACCACGCGCATGCGCTTGGGCTCAAACACCCCGTTGGACGAGTCCTCATTGCGGGCGACAAGCGTCGACCCGTCGTAGCTCGCGTTCTTACCAACCAAAATCGTTGTGCACGGCATGCGCATCCTCCGTGAGCGAAGAAATTAAATGGCAACAGTGTATCGCTTTGGCTCAAAAAGGGCGAAGCCACAGCTCCGGCAACCCCTGTGGTCAAAAAATGCCAAATATGAGTACTGTCACCAATTTAGTAGTAGCAAATTTCCTTGTAACGAGTGCCAGAAATCCCCATTTGTCCAAAAGCAAGACAACGTTATTCCCCATAGGTTCAATAAAATGGGCTCCCTAGCGATAATGAATATCGCTAGGGAGCCCAAATCTCATAAAACATATGTGACTATCTTGGCAACAGTACTCATATTTGGCGTTTTTTGACCACGTGGTATATGGCTAACCCCTCAAACAGCCCAAAACGCCTATTTCGATGCACGCTCCGCCGCCTCGATCACGTGCTTGGCGAGAATCGCAGTGGTCACAGCCCCCACGCCGCCCGGCACGGGTGTGATGGCGTTAACGATCGGCTCCGCAGCATCAAAATCGACGTCGCCGACCAGCTTGCCGGCAGCCTCGTCCCAGTTGATGCCCACATCGACGATCGTCTGGCCCTCACGGACCGCATCCGCGCCAATCGTGCGCGCACGTCCAACCGCGGCAACAACAATGTCGGCAGAACGGCACTCGGCAGCCAAGTCGCGCGTATGCGTATGACACGTCGTCACGGTAGCATTGCGAGCCGTAAGCATGGCGGCAACGGGACGGCCAATCACCAGCGACCGACCAACGACCGCGACCTTGGCCCCATCCAGCTCAACGTCGTAATGGTCCAGCAACGCCAGCACGGCCTCGGCCGTGCAGGGAGCAAAGCCCTCGCCTCGCCCCGAAAGCGTGGTAAGCAGCGAGGCCGGCGTCATGGAGTCAACATCCTTGGCAGGATCGAGTGCCGCGGCAACTGCATCCTCGTCAAGCCCAGCGGGCAGCGGACGGAACAGCAGACAGCCGTGAACAGCAGGGTCGGCATTGATGTCCTTAATAACCGCCAACAGCTCGTCCTGCGAAACATCGGCAGAAAGCAAAACGCGACGAGCCTCAATGCCAACCTTCTCGCAGCGCTTGAGGGCACCGCGCTCGTAGGACAGGTCGTCCTCGCGCTCGCCTACGCGCACGATAGCAAGCGTCGGCACAACATCGTGCTCGCGCAGAACGGCACAACGAGCGGCAAGCTCCTCAGTCAACGCGCGGGCGACGGGAGCACCCTTCAACAGCTCTGCCATGGCTATCCCCTCTTCCTTGCGGCGTCAGCGGCGCGGCGCGCCAGCGCATCGGCGCGCGGCAGCCACGTATCGAGCAGCTCGTCACATGCAGCCTCGAGCTCCTCGGCGCGGGCACGATCCTTCATAGACGTGGTGTTCGCAAAGAGCGTCAAGCTCGCGCCCTGCATGGCAGCGCGGCAGAACACGGCACCGCACGCCACGTCGGAGAGCAGCTGTCGGGAGCCCTTGTCCGCCATGTCCTCGAGCAGCGCCAGCGCGCGCCCGCAGGCATCCATGATCCGATATGGCGGCATGGCGGCCACGTGCAACGCATCCTGAATTGCAGCCGCACGCGTCGGGTCCTCACGCGGAATACCATACGCTGCCGACACCTGCCCGTAGGCGCGAACATCCTCGGCGACCAGACCCACAAGCTCCTGCGCTAACTCATCCGCTTGGGCAAATACACGCGTCAGATCGTCTGCACGATCGGCAAGAGCAGGATTGGTCGCCCCATAGCGAGCGACCATCCCACAAAGCGAGGCGCCCAGCGCTCCCACAAACGCACTGGCGCTGCCGCCGCCGGGAACCGGCTCGCGTGCAGCCAACGCCTCGGCAAACCCTCGGCAGGTTTTGTCCATCATCTCTTGGCTCATCGGAACACCTCTATCTGGCGTGCCGGCAGTCGAGGCCATTACACGCCAAAATAAAAATGGGGCAACGATGCCAGGAGGCAGTTGTCCCATTCATCGGATTTTTCGAAGCCCAGTCTAACCCATAAGAAAGCGGCTGTCAGGAGCCTCAGCTATCGCCGTTTTCGATTGCCGGCAATAGAAAATTCCACCTAAAGTGGCACCGTCGCGCAGTCGGCAAGCGATCCACCCAAGAGGCGGGAGCGTTGCAACCGCCCAAAATGCTGTCGCTGACGCAATTTTGTTGCAAAAACACTTGCGACATTTTACGAATTCTTGTGCTTTTACTGTGTGGTTTTAACTTATCGGCAATCTAATTTTTAACACGCTCGAAAAAGATTTTACAGAATCTAAACTATATATGTTGGCTAATGCCACGGAATAAAAGGAGTGTCAGCATGAAGTCGTTAACCAGAACGGCGTATCGTGCGATCGCTGCGTTTGTTACCGCTGCGTTTGTCATGATAGGCCTCGCGTCACCAGCATTTGCAGATGGCGCAACAGTGACCATCACCAATCAAAGTACCGGTATCGTCTACACAGACGTCGCCACTGCCACCAGGGAGGCGATCAGTGGAGACACCCTTTTGCTTGGCGAGGGCAACTACACCCTCTACGGCGTGAGCTCCGTGGGTCACACCAAGGGCAAGGACCTCACATTTGTGGGCCAGGGAACCGATAAAACCGCGTGGAACATCGGTGCACTCGTACCCGATCCTGCCAACTTTGGCACCGAGTACAACGGTGACTATTCCTTTGACGGTGCCCTTACCGTGACGTTCAAGAACATGACGCTGCGTTCCGGCACCGCGGACTATCTTGGCTTCATTCGTGCTAACAACACCGTTGTCGATAGCTGCATCGTTAACGGCAAGACGTTCTACTGGGGCTATGAGACCGCGGTGTTCAACAACACGACGTTCAACCCTCCAACTGGCGACTATGCCCTCTGGACGTACTGCTCGCCGACCATGACGTTCGACGGCTGCACCTTTAACGCAACCGGTAAGGTCATCAACGTCTACAGAGAAGCCAGCACGCAGGACATCACCGTTAACGTGAATAATTGCACGTTCAACTCGAATGGCGACAAAGACAAGCAGGCGTTGAATATCAACGACTCTCTTATGGGGGACCACAAGTTCATCCTCAACATTACTGGCAATAATACCGTCACGGCTGCGCGCGACAACACTACCTGCTCGCAGCTCTTTGGCTTTGGTGGCAAGTCGGGCAACGACACTGGCCGCACCGATGTCAAGATTGACGGCGTTCTCGTGTGGTCCAAAAAAGGCGATACGTTCAAAGGCGAGATGAAAACCCACGACTACACCGACGGCGAGCATGACAACGCCTACGATGTCACCTACACCGAGTGGGCCTCTGACAATGCCGGTACTTGGACTCGCAAGGGAACCCCCAAGTGCAGGTACTGCGGCTTCGTCAAGCCTGAGTTCGAGGAGAAGGCCTACGATCTCTCCTACGACCTGAACGGCTCCGAGGATGAGCAGGCTGCCGAATTCGCACCCGTTAAGCGCGTCACCGAAGCCGAGGTTACGGCCGAGCAGCCGGTGCGCAAGGGCTACTCCTTCGTGGGCTGGAACACCGCAAAGAATGGCTCCGGCACAAGCTATGCCGCGGGCGTTACGGTTGAGCTTTCCGCTCCTGTGACGCTGTTCGCCCAGTGGAAGAAGGACGAACCCGCGCCCAAGCCTTCCGACAAGCCTGCAGATAAGACCAAGGCAAACAAGCAGGCTCTGCCCAAGGCGGGTGACGCCACTTCCAACGTCATCGCTGCAATGGGTGTTATGGCAATCGCCTGCTTTGTCGCCAGCGCTGTCGTGTCTAAGGTTCGCAAGTAATTTCAACTTCGAAACACGCCGCAGCAACTTGTTGCAACGCAAAGGGGTCCGCACCGCAAAAGGTGCGGACCCCTTTTTGCACAAAAAGCTGTGGTGAGGCGCCCACGATGACTAACCGGATGCGTCCATCGTCAAGATTCGCATCCCCCGGCTACGCCCCACCCCACCGCACCAAACATGAGACACATGGCCCACCCGAACGAGCCGTCCGCGCGTACAGTAAAGGCGGGTAATCCATGGGCGGTTACAGATCAGGAGCTCTGGCTATCGGCGTTTCCGATTGCCCGCTATAGGCACGGACGCCTAGTCCACCTGAAACGTCGGCAGCAGCGTGTCGATAATCTTCGACCCCATGTCGCGGTTTGCAGTCGAGTACTCCAAATGCGCCGTGGCAATCGTCGAATCCGTGACGATCGTCTTTTCGTAAATGATCGTATCGTCCTCACACCACGAGACCACGTACCAGTTGTCGCCCTCTGCGGTATAGAGGTCGGCCTTGCCCGAGGTGTCCACGTCGACGAACATCTCGTGTGCAGTTTCGTCGTTAATGTTGACGTAGCCAAACAGGTTGATCACAAAACCCGTCTCCGGATCCTCATACCTGGCGCCACTGCCGCTGGGAGTATCTTCCATCTCAAAGCGATTGGGAATCGACATGCTATAAGGGTGAAGGTCGTTCGTGTACGTATGCACATCGGTCAGATAATCGTCCGAATCGCCCGAGCCGTAGTATGCCGATTCGTCCTCGGGAACGGCCTCATCATCGGACGACGAAGACTCCTTGGCCTTGGGCTTGTCATCCTTCTTCTTGGCAGAAGAACCTTTCTCGTCCGAAGACCCGGTATCGATCACCGAGATTTGCGTGTCAGAGCTCTTGGACCCGTTAAGCATCGTGAGCGCAAACACCGTGCCGCCACCGATGAGGACCACAGCGGCACACGCCACCGCGATAACAATCGGAGCTTTGCTCTTAGGCTTTTGAGGCGTGGGCGCGACCGGCGGCATCGACTGGGTCAGGCCCGGGGCAGAGGAAGGACCAGCGCCTGCAGATGCCGGCGCGGAGCCACCCGCAAGCGACGCCCCACAGTGCGTACAAAACGTCGATCCATCAGGCACTTGCTGTCCGCATTTTTGACAGAACATCGTTCGACCTTTCGTGGTTTAGCTTTTGTCACAGCCAAGTCTAAAACCTTAAGCCGGCATCGCTGTTGCGCAACATTGGGAGGATTAACCAAGCCGCACGCTTGCCCAGTGCCAGGCCCACCTTGCGGCAAGCCCGCACACGCAAACATGGGACACATGGCCCACCTTTCGAGACTCCCGGGCAGCACAAGCTGGGGCATATCTATAAGTAAGGAACCCGTTGGGGCACGGCCGCGCAACGGCCGAAAACTAAGAACGGAGGTATCGCCGCACCACACACAACGACATCCGTCACGCTTGCGAATAGCAACATACACCAACGGCTCCAACAACCCGCGGCGCCGTGATGTCATCGGCAGACAAGGAGGACGCCACCATGAAGAAAAAGGCCCTATCGATCCTTTCCCTTTGCATCGCCCTCTTTGCCGCGCTCGCCCTTGTGGGCTGCGGCGGAAGTGCGTCAAGCGGAGGCGGAGGCGGCAGCGCATCCAAGAGCGAGGGCAAGGAAAAGGCCCCCGTCGCCAAGAAGACCGACTTTATCTGGTTTAAGGTCGAGATACCCGAGGGCGTTGGCGTAAGCGACTCCGCTGGCAAGAATGCCGACAGGGTCCAGCTCACCTTCCCCGAAGACGAGAACGGTTCGGCCGATCGCTTTATCCCCGTTTGGAAAAAAGCGCTGACGGCAGAGGAATCCCACGCCGACCAGGCAGAAAAGAAAGGTGATACGTTCCAGTGGAAGGATGGCGGGTCCGTCGAGTATAACGGCAGGACGTGGCTCGTCGGAACGTACGAGGACAACAGCGGCGTCTCAACCCTCCTCTTTACCGACGTTGAGCCGGGAAGCGTCTACGTCCTCATCTCGAACTTCAATCTGCATAAGAAAGAAGCCGAGGCGCTCCTCAACTCCATCGAGTTTCCCGATGACATGGCGAAGGCAGTTGCCGAGGCACGCGAAGTCGAGATTTCGAGCATCGAGATTAAGCATTAGGGGCTCGCACGCAGCATCGCATGCGCAGTCATTAAATGATCGGACGCCCAGCCAGGGTAGGATCGGATCGGCCGGCCCTCCCCTCTTTTGCGCCCGGACATATTGCCACTTGTCGGCGCAAATCCGGCACCCAGAATGGGACACATGGCCCACCCTAGCGAGCCGTCCGCGCGTACAGTAAAGGCAGGTAATCCATGGGCGGTTACAGATCGAGGAGGACACGACCATGAAAAAGAAGGCCTTTGCGATTCTCACCCTCTGCATCAGTCTCTTTGCCGCAGTTGCCCTGGTGGGCTGCGGTGGCAGCGGCGGCGCTACCGGCAGTGGCGGTGGCGGCGGAGCAGAAAAGCCCGCCGTGGATATGAGGACCGACTTCATTTGGTTTAAGGTCGAAGTCCCCGAGGGCGTCGAGATCACCGACGTCGCAGGCGACACCGCCGATAGGGCCCAGTTTAAGTTCACCGAGAGCGAGCACGCCAGCGATCGCTTCATCCCCGTCTTCGATCCTGACAAGAACGCCGACGAGCTGTTCGACTACGAGGCAAAGTGGAATGCCAGCTTTGAGTGGACCGAGAATGACCCCGTCAAGTACAACGGCAAGACTTGGCGCAACGCTTCCCATACACACTCGGGCGGCGTGACGACTGAGTACTTCACCGAAGCAGGCGGCGGCAGCGTCTACGTGCGCATCGACAACGTCGAGGAGCACAAGGATGCCGTCGAGACCATGATGAAGTCCCTGGAATTTGCCGACGACATCGCCAAGGCCAAGACCGAGGCCATGGACGTCAAGCTCGACGATATCGAGATCAAGCGCTAAGCGACTGGCGAGCGCAACGGGAAACACGGACGCAGTGCAAACAAGCGACGGTATCCCAGCGCTTCGTACCCAGGGAGGGCCGGTAAACCGACCCTCCCTTTCTTTATGTCAACGCAGTATAGTGACTAAAACGAGCGCATAACCGCACCCTGCGAATGGAGGAGTTATGACCGAACACCACGCCATCAGTCGCCGAGCGTTTACGTTGAGCCTAGGACTTGCGGCATTGTCACCACTTGCAAGCCTGCCCGAAACCGCAGCGCCGGGCATTCCCCTGCGAGCGGCATTTGCAGACAACACACCCGCACCGTCGGACAGCCTCGACAATTTCGTCATTCGCCTTCGCCCCGCGGGCTATTTTCGCACCGCGAGCGTCAACCAAGACGGCAACGTTCGCGGCAACGTCTGCCACCTGTTTAACGACGGCACGTCCAGCAAGCTCATCCTTGAGAACGTAACGACCAAGAATGACGATACAAGCTGGTATGCTATCCGCACCTTGCTCAATTTCGAAGAGTATAAAAAGACGGGCTACAGCATTTGGTCGGTCGACGACGACTCGGACAAAGATGGAAAGGTCATCCACGTATGGGGCGGCGAGTATGACAACAAGCCCAGCCGCGCTTTTGCGTTCGAACGTCAATCAAACGGAACCTATATCATTCGAGACCGCACGGTCGAGAAAGAAACCGAGAAAAAAGACATTAAGTACCTGGCAATAGAATCGGACGGCAAAGACCAGGACAACAATAAGATCTGCCATAAGAGTAAGAGCATTCCGTGGGAGCTAGAACTTGTCGGTTACGACATGGGCAAGATCAATACCACAGTTAGAAGTATCGACTGGACCACGTATAGCAGCTACGTCGACGGACCATGCTGGATGAAATACGTCGACGACAACAAGTACCTCGACGAGCTGAGTATCCCGGGCACGCATGATTCGGGCACCTGCAGCGTGGACAACGACACCGAGCCCCAATCCTCACAAGCAAAGTGCCAGCAGGATTACATCCCGACGCAGTTGCTCGAAGGCATTCGCTATTTTGATATCCGACTCGGAAGGAACGACGAGAACGGCGACCCCGGTATCGACCATGGAAGATGCTACCTGCTCAAAAAAGACGGGGGCTTTATGCATCTCTCCGATGTCATCGGTTACTTCAAAACATTTTTGAACGAAAACCCGTCAGAAGCGCTCATCATGCTTGCGTCACGAGGCAACGACGAGGCTACCGACGAAAGCGTTACGACGGCTTTCGCCAAGGTTATGCACGATAATCCCGATCTGTTCTACACGTCGAGCCGAATCCCCACACTGAACGAGGTGCGCGGAAAGATCGTCCTGCTGCGTCGATTTGTACTCGCCGGCAACAGCGTAAGCAGCCACACGTGGGGCCTCGATCTCACCCAATGGGACGACAAAATCAAGGCGCATTCCGGGCAGTCGATGTGCCTCGTCCAAGACGCGCGAGGCTTTGAGACTACGGGCAATGCGGGCGACAAAGAGCCCTATTGCACCAAGGTATACGCCCAGGACCATTTTGAATGCACCGGAACCGACAAGATTAGCTGGGTCGATATGGCGCTGCGAGAGACGACCAATCTCACGCGCAACAAGGTGGACGTCGAGGACAATGATGGCGCCAAGGTGCAAGTCCTGGAACGCTGCTGGTCTATCAACTACACCAGTTGCACGAATTACAAACAAGGAAGCAATCCTTTTACCGCGGCGCGAGTGGTCAACGAGCATCTGTACAAGAGCCAGTACATCAATCCCAGCGGCAGCGATAAAACAAAGTCAGATTGCCTCAAGCACGTTGGCATTATCGCGTCCGACTTTGTCGATTCGGCACTGGCCCGGAGCATCTACCAACGCAATTACGACGCGAAGCACAAGCCAACAGTTTCATGCTGCCTCCCGGACCGCATGCACATGACGTATGGAGACTCGCTGAGCGATGCCTCGCTCCAAGATGGCAAGACCGTTGGCGAGGGCCATTTCCGCCTTGTCGACAGCAGCAACGTACTCAACGTGGCCGCTTCTGGCAGCGCGTTTGCCATCGAATACGTGGATGTCGACGCCCTGGGCAACGAGACCGTTACGGAGCTGCGGGGCTCCGTGCCCATCGATATCAATCCACGCGCGCTGACGCCCCATTTTGAGGGACTCGAAGGCCTTAAGGCCGGCGAAGACGTGCGCGCCAAGATTGCGGCATCACTCGAGGGCAAGCTCGAAACCGATGCCTGCACGGCCCAGCTCGAGTTTGTGCACGACGCGAACGGCGCTCCGGGAACGGCGATGGCCGAGGGCGAGGCATTTGCCGCGGGGACGTATTGGGTGCGTGCGAAAGGCCTGTTGGGCGACGCGGCGCAAAACTACACGCTTGCCACCGACGGAGCCGCAAGCTTTACCGTAGCGGCCTCGGGCAGTACAGGCGGCGCCGGCGCCGGCACTGGCGCCAACGCGGACAGCGCCGACAAGAACGGCAAGGGCAACAAGGGCAAGGGCTCGGGCGGAAAACTCGCCGACACAGGCGACGGCTCTGGCATCGCCGCCGGGCTCGCCGCTGCCGCCGTGGCGACGACGGTCGCCGGCGCAGCAATGCTTGTTAACGACCGCGAAAGCACTAAGGACGCTAGCGAATAGGCCAACCGGCACTTTCGGACGTATCGACTCGATGAGGGGCGCAGAGCACCGTTCTGCGCCCCCAATTTTTACCTTGGCCCGAACGCCGCCATAAGCTACATCACCATGTTCAGCGCGTTCACAAATTCCTGGGCCTTCGCACGGCTACTCAGGCTAAAGACACAGGCAGTCAACAACCTGTTGCGCAGAAAAACGTCGCGGCCCTTGATCCTGTTGACTCCCGTGATGTCCTTAAGGTAGACAATCTCGATATGCTTGCCGCCGAAAGTACCATTCTTGAGCACCTCGATACGGTTAGGCTAGATCTTGACGTCTTTAAACATGCCCGAACCTTTGTCCTGGAACAACAAGGTGCTGTTGTCCATGCGTGTCACTCCCATGGGGTTCGCTAAAACTGCCTCTATGGTCACATTTTAGTCACTTCGGGAATCCTGCACGAAGGCGCTAGGCGACATTGAAATTCGAGTCCGCGCGAGGCTTTAAGATAGACATGATCAGCCGCATCGATGCGACTGGCAATGCTTCTAGGAGTACGCCTCGTATTATTCGCCATTAGAGGAGGCCTTACATGCTTTACGTATGGGAATTCGAGTTCTTTGATTCGGACGGCGTTGTCGACGCTGTGCCATGTGGCTCGCTGGGCGGAGGGGGAACGTTTGGCTCCGACCTAAACGACGCTGTCGAAAGCGCCGCTGATTTTCTCGCATGTATGGTCGACGATCACCTTATGGGCGGCGTCGATCTTCCCGCGCCGGACTTTGGACACCAGCCACAACACGGCGGCAAGATTATCGCCGTGGCCGTCAGCCGCGAGCTCGGCGACATCCCCGCCGTCACCGCAGCGGATGCCGCACGTATGCTTGGCGTTAGCACGGCAAGGGTATCGCAACTGATAAATGCTGGGCTGCTGGATTCTTGGAAGGACGGCACCAAGCGCATGGTGTCCAAAACTTCCATCGAGGCACGACTCACCGACGCACCAAAGGCAGGGCGCCCCAAAGAGGTCCCTATTGCCGTATAAGGCGAGGCTACTGCGCACTTTTATTCCACACGATGTTTTCAGCCTGGTATAAACAAGTTCAATAACAGAAAGCAAATCCAACCATCGTGTCTAATTACGAAAGGATTTTCGCCTTTTCTGCAGCAAACTCTTCCTCGGTAAGTACTCCACTATCACGCAGCGCTGCAAGTCTCTCGGGCCTTGCAACTACATCACCACTATCCACCAGCGTCTCAATAGTCTGTGAAACCTGCGGATACTGCTCGAGCTCCTTCGATAGGGCATCGACTATCTCGGCAATATTCTTTGCATTTTTGCCCCCGTTTAATACGTTTGTCCTGACCTTAGATGACGAGTTGACAGTAACGCCAGATCCGCCTTCAACTGGAACAACCGAAATACTGATATTTTCACCCCAGGACCAAAGGCTCATACCAATCTCGGCTGCAACTGTTCTTGTTGCGGGCGATGCGCTATCAACTTTTACTTTAGGCAGCTTTTCCATAGCTGCCTTCAAGGCATTAAACGTGTCGTCAGGAGAATACGGTACCTGAATCTGAAGCTGCTGATCCGCAAAACCCATAATCCGGCCTCCGCTTCTACGAGATTAAGGCTATCGGCAATGGTAGCACGTTCCCAGCACTTTTAAATTCATCTAATGACCTTGTGATGCAGCCCGACACCCCAGCACTACTCCCTATTTCCCAAATAGCGCACCCAGCAAACCCTTGCGTTTGGGCTTTTCCTCTCGGTAGGAACCCTCGGCCGCCGCTGCCACCTGACGCGGTTGCTCGCCGCCTCCGCGGCGTACGATCTGGTATAGGAACGGCGATTTAACATATTTGACCTCGATGGGTGTGGCGTGCACGGTACTTTCGCTCGACAGCATCACGTTGGGATTGAGCGGTGCCACCACATGCGTCTCGCGCTTGTCGCTAAACACCACCGCCGCCGCGCGACCCGTCTGGCCGTTCACGGCGATGCGCACCTGCTCGCCATCGCGGCTATCCGACGCCGGGCGATCGACAAAGTAAATCGGCACCATCACCAGGCCGTCCTTGTGCTTGCGAGCCTTGCGCGCCCACATGCGGATGCTCTTTTTATTGAGCCCCAGCACCGCCTCGGCATCGTTGCCGGCAATATCGAGCGCCAGCTTATCAATGACCACCTGGTCCTTGGTGGACGCATCGACGGAAACGACGCGGAAGTCGCCTTCCTGCATAGCGGGATCGAACGGCCCAACCTTGGCAAAGTCCCACGGCTCCAGAATGCCCATAAGGCGAACATCCAGATAGTTTGCCCGCGGATACGCCCAGTCGAGCACCTCGTAGTACACCAGGGTCTCCTTGCTCAGCCCCTTGCCCGGGAAGGACGCCATCATGCGCAGGTCCGCGAGCGCCATGGGGAAGTAGAAGAGCATCATGTCATTTTGAATTGCGTCTTCCACGCCGTGCCCGGCAAAGGCGTCAGGGTACTGGCGCACCAGCTGCAGCGCGTTGGCACGCGCCTGCTGCGGCGATATCTCACAGGGGATGCCCTGTTCGGGAACGTATTCGGCGCCCACGCCCATGGTCAGGCGCTTGCTAAACGTCCCCGGCTTGAGCAAGTCCGCAACGCCGATCTTATTGCCGCATGACGGGCACTCAAACACGCGCTGGGTCGATGACCCCTCAAAGGACGCGCCGCAGAAGGAGCAGGGAATGCTCACGTGCGTCGCCTCTTGGAACTCCTGCGCCGTTCCGCGATCTTCCCACAGCAGATGCTCCAGAACCGACTGATTGCGCCAGTGCGCATTGAAGAAATACCAGTCCGGGTCCTCCGGGCGCTCGAGCTGCGAGACGTGCGTGAGCTTGAGCAGCCCGTCAACCACCGTCAGCGGCGTATGACGGATACCCAGGGCGCTCTTGGGCTCCCCGGCGTCCGCTTGCCACGGAATAACCGTTTCGCAATAGGCGCACTCAAAGCTGCGCTTTGCCTGGTGCGAATACATGGGGCCGCCGCAGTTTTGGCATTTAATGGCAAACATCTCGTCCATGGAAACGTCCTCCTTTGCACAGGGCTGTCGACATTAAGTATGTCGAGCAAATCGACGCGTGCCCATACCCATGTGGCCCAAAATGGGGCACTCGGTCGGACGGGAAGGCGCAGTGAACTCGATGGCGCGCGGGCAGTCGTCCCCCTCCGCCTCGCGCCCGTTAGCGCGGGCAGACCATTGCTGCATTTTCTGAGCACCGGCGCACGGCGCCCCCGTGCGAGCTACACTATCCCCTTAAACATGATTGTGAGGACGATCGTTATGCTATTTGTAAATCGACTGGTACATACGCTTGTTCCCGGCAGCGAAAGCGAGCCGGTCGATGCCCCCTGCCGCACCAACGCGGGTTTTGCCGCAAGCCTCATCTGCATCGGCCTCAACATCACACTGTGCCTGGCCAAGGGCATAGCCGGTCTGCTCGCAGGTTCCGTCTCGCTTATCGCCGATGCCTTCAACAACCTTTCCGACGCCTCGAGCAACATCGTGAGCCTGCTCGGATTCCGCCTTGCCAGCCGCCCGGCCGACGAGGGGCACCCCTATGGCCACGGCCGCTACGAGTACCTGGCGGGGCTGTTTATCGCCGTTCTCGTTTGCGCCGTCGGCATCAACCTGATCCTGGAGTCGGTCACCAAGATCATCAAACCCTCCCCCACCGCGTATTCGGTGCTCTCCATGGCAGCCCTTATCCTGTCCATGCTCGTCAAGTTTTGGATGGCGGCGTTCAACCGCACGCTGGGCAACCGCATCGATTCCGAGACGCTTATCGCCACGGCGCAGGATTCCAAAAACGACGTCATTACCTCGGCCTCGGTCCTGGCCGCAGCGCTTATTTCGCAGACGACCGGCTTTGACCTCGATGGCTGGGCAGGCCTGGGCGTGGGCATCTTCATCTGCATCAGCGGCATGGGCCTGGTGCGCGACGCCATCAGCCCGCTGTTGGGACAAGCGCCCGACCCCAAGCTCGTCCAGGCAATCCGCGACAAGATCATGTCGTATCCGCAGGTCCTAGGCACGCACGACCTCATGGTGCACGACTACGGCCCCGGCCGCCAGTTTGCCAGCGCACACGTGGAAATGCCTGGCGAGGGCGATGCGTTTGAGCACCATGAGATTCTGGACACCATCGAGCACGATATCAAACGGCAGATGGGCATCGGTATCACGCTACACTGCGACCCCATCGCCACCACCGGCGACGACCTGCGCGGCTGGGTCAAGCGCGGCATAGCGCAAATCGACCCCACGCTCTCCATCCATGACCTGCACGAGCACGACGGGTTCGTTTCGTTTGACCTGGTGCGTCCCGACGGCTTTGACATATCCGACGAGGAGCTGCTAGAGCTCGTCACGCGCATCGTGCACGAGCGCCGGCCCGATGTCTCGTGCGTCGTCACATTTGACTCGGGCTTCAGCTCGCCCGACCGTCCGGCCGAGCAGCTGTAATCGACAGCAAAACGGGACGCAGGACCGCCGACCAACGCGCCTACGCGCCCGGTCACACGATCCTGCGTCCCGTTTTTGTTTGCACTGCTAAGGCTCTAGCCGCTCGACCGCTAGTTCCCCTGCGCGCCCGAAATCCCGTTCTGCAGGGCATCCCAGGCGTTCGTTGCCATATCGCCCAGGTTCTGTGCGGTATCGCCGAGATTCTGAGCCGTGTCACCCAGCTCTTGGGCCTTATCCCCAAGCTCCTGCGCCTTGTTGCTCAGATCCTCCAGCGTGCTAGAGCTCGAGCTGTCCGCGCCGCCCTGGTCGCCGGACGCATTACCCGACGAGCTGCCCTTGCGCGTGAGCTGAATCTCGAGGTTACCGTTGTCGTTATAGTAGGCAGACGTAACCACCCAGTTGGCGTCGACAACGGGCGTCGAGCCGTCGTCGGTCAGGATCACGGCGTTCGAAAGATCGGCCCCACGCGACTTGAGGAGCTTCTTGGCGTTGGACCAGTACTGACCCGGGATATCGCTCAGGTCGACGGTGCCGGACTGGGCAGTCTCGGTCTGCTCGGCCGTGGTATCAGTCGTGGCGCCCCGCTTGTTGAGCATGCCCGACACAATGGCGAACACAACCGACAGGGCAAAGAAGATCGCCAGCACGATGAGGATCTTCTTGATCACGCTCGACGAACGCGAGGGCTTCTTCTCCTCGTCCTCGCCATACTGAGGGATAGACTTGGGATACTCACGATACGGCTCGCGCGCATATCGGTTGCGTGACTCGTAGCGCGACTGTGCCGTGCGCGGCATATATGTCGTCTGCTGAGGTTGCGGAATGGGGTTTTGCAGCAGGTCATCATAAGGGTCTGCTGCCGCGTTGCCGTAGGGGCTCTGCGACGAGGCGTCATACGGGTCCTGCGCTGCGTTTCCGTAATTCACAACGCGCGTGGGATCGGCCGACGCCTGGGTCGCATCGGGCGAGGCGTAGCTGGGATTCGGCACGACGCGGGTCTCATCGGCGCCATTGCCCGTCCGCGGGGAGCCGTAGCCACCCATTACGGTCGTCTTATCCTGGTCCATGCAACGATTCCTTTCCGTCGCCCGTAAGCAATAAGTCATCCATGCATTCTACCCGCGCAAAAGCCTATGATGGGCAAAGCCCGCCGGTATCTACAAGACATGCGCGGCCGACGGTCACAAGCGAATCGAGGATATGCCATGGCAAAAAGCAAGCTCATCAAAGACACAACGCGCGCCGAGCGCGAGGAGATCATTAAGCTGGCGCTCGCGGGCTGCGGTAACGGCAGCTGCGACAACTGCGGAAGCTGCAGCTTGGGAGCCGGCGATCCATATGGCACCTACCAGCCCTACATTGACGGCGAGATGGAAATCGCCGACATCAACATGATGGTCGCCGAGCGCAACGCCAAACTCTTCGGCCTCCAGCGCGGCTAACGACCTCTTCTTGGGCCGTGCACCAAAAAATGCGCCCATCTACTACGTTTAACCCAAGGGTGCCAACCATAGCCATATTTGTGTTAACAAAACCGCAGGTAAACGTCTTGCCGCATTGTTAAAAAACGCTCCATGGTCGGTCCAACCCTGGTAAACGTAGTAGATGGGCGCTTTTCGTGGCGTGGCTGGCCCAGATAGCTTGGTTCGGAGCCAATTTGCATCAAAAAGTCCCCGGCGACGCTGCGTTTTGCGCCACCGGGGACAGTTCAATTTATCCCTCGCGGTCCACCTTACTCATTGGGTACGTACGTAGCCCTGGCTCGCTCGGGCGTCACGTCCTGACCACTGGAATAGCTCGAGTCGAATGCGTGCGCAACCAAGTCGTGCGTATCCCATGCCATGCAGTCAAACTCGCCAGTATCGAGGACAACGATATAGCCCTTGCCGTCGTAGTAGAAATGGTCCTCGGTGTAGTTATCGTCATCGTCGATGTTGTCTTCGGACACAGAGTCCATATCCGGCTTTGCCGTCTTAATTGCCTGCTTGGCTTCACTCTTGAGGGTGTCAAACGAAAGCCCGTGCTGCGCAAGCGAGTCCTCGAGCGAAACCTGCTCACCCGTCTTGAGGTTGTAGTACGCCGACCTCGTCATCCGCTCCGATCGATACGGAGGTTGATAGCTGTCAGTAAACGTGCGCACACAGGCAATATCGCCATCGATCGAGACGATCTCGGCGGTATACATCATGGTCACGCGGCTGTCCTCGTCATCCATCGAAGCCTGCTTGCTCGCGTCGAGCGTGTCCGCAACGAGCTGGACCATGTCCTTGTTGAACTTGGCGACGCCCGCGCCCTGGCCCTTCACCTGAGGATAGGTCCACGTAGCCGTAATCTGGCATGTGTCATCGGGAGACGGATTCAGCGGGCCCTCGCCAACTGCAGCCGTAAAGTCAACATCCTGCGTGGCAGAGACGGCTTCGTAGCTCGCCTGCGCATCGTCGCCGGCATCCTTCGACTTCAGCTGCTCCAGCGTCGTGGCGACCGTTGCGATGCTTTTTGCTACGACTTCCTCGCTGCTGAACAACTCAGCGTCAAACTCACGTACTTCATTGATGTCTGACACTCTCGAATCGTCAATCGACACAGGGCCAACAATGGCGCTAAATGACTTGCCGTCATAGGCGTTGAATTCGCACTCGTAGCCATCATGAGATTGATTGAAGCCATTTGGGACATCTTTGAAATTAATTGTCTCCCCATCATGCAGATACCGTTTGAATCCATAGGTGCCATCATATTCGTATACGTAAAGCGAGACGCCAGCGCACATGGTGTAAACCTGAGTGTCGGGCTCGTATACCTTCTCGATCTCACCATCGCGATAAGCCCAAACCTCAACCTTGGCAGCAGTGGCGCCATTATCGTTTTCAATCGGCTCGTCAGAGTACTCAATCAGCAGTTCGTCCTGGCCATCGCCGTCAAAATCGATGAGCTTAGCGTAGGCAACGCCCTGGGCTCCATACGTCGAAGAATCATCAATCTCGACAGCCTCGCCCTCGCCGTACTTCTTTTGGTACTCGAGAATCTTGTCGGTGAACAGCTCGTTTGCCGTCTTGACCGCCGCCTTGGCAGAGGCTTTGGCCTCCTTCTTGGACTGTGTGAGCTCAACGCTCTTGGGAGCGTCCGAGCCTTCCTTGGCGTAGTCGACCTTCATGGTGGTCGTGCTCTTCTTTTTGCCCTTGCCTGAGGTGATGGTCATCTGGTACTTCTGGTCGGGCAGCTCGCCAAAGTCCTCCATGGCAAAGCCGTCCTCGCCATCGACCTTGATGGTGTAGCTCTTGCCCTTGCCGGACACCGGCGCCAGCTCGACGGTATAGCTCTTGAGCTTTTTTCCTTTGCTGTTCTTGGGCAGCACTTTAGTCTCGCACGCGCAGACAACGTAGCCCTTGCCACCCGAGGTTACCTCGGACGACGCGCCAATACGCGGCACGATCACGATAGCGGCGACAATGGCGACAACGGCCACGCCGCCGATAACGGCTGCGACAATACGGCCCTTGTGCTTGGGTTTCTTTGGCTGCGGCGTCGGAACAAACGGCTGCGAGGCCTCGGCAGGCTCGGTCATAGGCTCCTCATAACGAGGCTGCGCCGCCATATGAGCCGAGGCACCCTGAGGAGCTTGCTGTCCCGCAGGGGCGGACGCCGGCGCGTCCTCCACCGGAAACGCCACAGGCTCCGCCTGATCCTCAACGCCGCCCACGTGAGCGCCGCAACTCGTGCAAAACGTGGAGCCGTCGGGTATTTGAGCTCCACACTTGGTGCAATACATCACATCTCCCGTCTCTCGCCGCAGCCGCAATGCGCCCGCGCAGTTCTTCCAACTACACCGTACGGGAGAAATCCCCATTCTTGTTGCGCAACATTGCCGCCACGTCCAAAACTATGCCGGTTTACTACGATAAATCGCCCGAACCTGAGCACGCTACTTTACGGAAAAACAAAACCGCAGGTAGACGAATCGGTCATTATCGGAAAATCCAGATATGGTCGAGGTATACCGATTCATCGTAGTAAACCGGCATAGTTTTGGACGAACGACCCCATACGGATAGCCTCATTGACCCGACAGCCACAAAATGATCCGTCTTCCTCCATCACATGCGGATCAAAAAGCCCCGCCGGGCCTTGGTGGCGCGACGGGGCGGACAAACGGCTATGGGAGGCGGGCTTAGAACAGGCCGGTGATATTGCCGTCGTTGTCGACGTCGATGTTCTCGGCCGCGGGAACCTTGGGCAGGCCCGGCATGGTCAGAACGCTGCCAGTCAGTGCGACCACAAAGTGGGCACCGGCGGAAACCTTGAGCTCGCGCACGGTGATGCGGAAGCCCTCGGGAGCGCCCAGGGCCTTGGCGTTGTCGCTAAAGCTGTACTGCGTCTTGGCCACGCACACCGGCAGGTTGCCAAAGCCGTTCTCGCGCAGCTCGGCGAGCTGGCGCTTGGCAGCCGGCGTAAAGTCGACGCCGTCGGCGCGGTAGACCTTGGTGGCAACGGCCTCGAGGGCATCGGCCACATCGGCACCGTCCTCGTAGGCAAACTTGAGCTCGCTCGGCTGCTCAATCAGGCGCATGACCTCATCGGCCAGGTCGAGCGCGCCCTCGCCGCCCTTAGCCCAAACCTCGGACAGTTTAACGTTGACACCGAGCTTCTGACACTCGGACTCGATGAGCTCAAGCTCGGCCTCGGTGTCCGTCGGAAAGCGGTTGATGGCAACTACGCAGGGCAGACCGTAGACATTCTGAATGTTGTCGACGTGACGCAGCAGGTTGGGCATACCGGCCTTGAGGGCCTCGAGGTTCTCCTCGTTGAGGTCGGCCTTGGCAACACCGCCGTTGTACTTAAGCGCGCGGGCAGTGGCGACGACCACAACAGCGCTGGGACGAACGCCCGTCATGCGGCACTTGATATCCAGGAATTTCTCGGCACCCAGGTCGGCACCAAAGCCGGCCTCGGTAATGGCGACATCGCCAAAACGCATGGCCATACGCGTAGCCATGATGGAGTTGCAGCCGTGGGCGATATTGGCGAAGGGACCGCCGTGGACAAACGCAGGCGTGCCCTCGAGTGTCTGAACCAGGTTGGGTTTGAGCGCGTCCTTGAGCAGAGCCGCCATGGCACCCTGGGCCTTAAGGTCGCGTGCGCGAACGGGCTCGCCGGCATAGCTGTAGCCGACAACGATCTCGCCCAAGCGCTCCTTAAGATCGTTGATGCTCGTGGACAGGCACAGGATCGCCATGACCTCGGAGGCAACGGTGATATCGAAGCCGTCCTCGCGCGGCACGCCCTGGGCCTTGCCGCCAATGCCGTCGATAACATGGCGCAGCTGACGGTCGTTCATGTCGACAACGCGCTTCCAGGTGATGCGTTTAACGTCGATGCCGAGCTGGTTGCCCTGCTGAATATGGTTGTCGAGCATGGCTGCCAGCAGGTTGTTGGCGGCACCGATGGCATGGAAGTCGCCGGTAAAGTGCAGGTTGATGTCCTCCATGGGGATGACCTGCGCCCAGCCGCCACCGGCGGCACCGCCCTTCACGCCAAACACGGGACCGAGCGAAGGCTCGCGCAGGGCCACGGCGCTCTTGACGCCGCGACGGCGCAGACCGTCGGCCAGGCCGATGGTCGTGGTGGTCTTGCCCTCGCCTGCGGGCGTGGGATTGATAGCGGTCACGAGGACAAGCTTGGCCTGGTGGTCGGTCGGCTCGTTGAGCAGGGAATAGTCGACCTTTGCCTTGTCAAAGCCGTACGGAATCAGATGCTTAACGTCGACGCCGGCGTTCTTGGCCACCTCGGTAATAGGCAGCGGCGTAACAGAACGTGCGATTTCGATGTCAGTAGGCATGGGCGGTCCTTTCGTTACCGGATGAGAAAAAGACCAGTCCAGCATAGCACGCGCGCGCAATAGTAAAACGCCCGTAACCGACGAACGGCGATATGTTTACCCGATGCCCAGCGATAGCCTGCAAACCCGTCCTAAATGGTCGGCTCAATTCCTAAGTGCTCGAATGTGCGAAGCGTTGCCTGGCGGCCCTGCGGTGTGCGAATCATCAATCCGCACTGCAGCAGATAGGGCTCGTAGACATCCTCGAGCGTACCCGGGTCCTCGCCCACCGCACTGGCAAGCGTGGTCAAGCCAACGGCACGGCCGGAGAACGTCTTGGCAAGCGTCTCCAAGATTCGAATGTCCATCCAGTCCAGACCAAGCTCATCGATCTCAAAGAACTCGAGCGCCTGACGGCAGATATCGAGCTCGATGGGGCCGTTGCCGCGCACCTGCGCGTAGTCGCGCACGCGCTTGAGCAGACGGTTGGCAAGACGCGGCGTGCCGCGCGAACGCGAGCCGATCTCAAGCGCGCTGGGATGATCAATCGTCACACCCAGAATGGTCGCCGAGCGTGTCACAATCTGGGCGAGTTCCTCGACGGTGTAGTAATCCAAGCGATACGAGATGCCAAAACGGTCGCGTAGCGGGCCCGTGAGCATGCCCGAACGGGTCGTTGCCGCCACCAGCGTAAACTTGGGAATATCCAGGCGAATCGAGCGCGCCGCCGGGCCCTTAC
>CABSAN010000031.1 GCA_902475785.1 uncultured Collinsella sp. | reverse complement strand
AAGTTCTGGCCCAGGCGATGCTTGGTCGCAAGGCCAAACTCCTCCAGCAGCTCCCTGGTGGCCGTGGGGTTTGCCAAAGGCGAAGTTGTCATGGTTGCCTCCTTAGCATGATGGCGGCGTCTTGAAACAAAAGGGCATGGACCGTGGCGGCCATGCCCTTACATCTAAACAGCAAATTGCCGATATGGCGCGCGGCGTCTTAGCCCAAACGCGGGAACAGCGGCTCGCCCTTCTCGACGGGCTGACCGCCGGCAAGCAGGCCCCAAACGCAAATGCCCTTGAGGTCGTCGCTTGCGGCCTCGTCCTCGCAGGACAGGCGACGCAGAGCCTCGGCAGAAGTCTGGGGCATGAGCGGCATCAGCAGGTGGGCAGCGATGCGGATGGCCTCGAGCAGGTTGTAGATCACAAATGCCAGCTCGTCAGCCTTGGCCTCGTCCTTGGCAAGTGCCCAGGGCTCGGAGTCCTCGATGTAGTGGTTGGCAGCATGGATGAGCTCCATGACCTCGTCCTTAGCTCCACCGTAATCGAGCACGTCCATCTTGGCCATGTAGCGCTCGACCAGGCCATCGGCAATCTTTGCCAGCGGGTTGTCGAACGCATCAAACGACGCGGGTTTTGCAGGCGCGCAACCGTCAAAGTACTTGCCGCTCATGTTGAGCGAACGCGAGATAAGGTTGCCCCAGCTGTTGGCCAGGTCGGCGTTGTAAACCTGCTCCATGCGATCGAAACTGATGGCACCGTCGGTGCCGGGGACCACGTCGGTCATAAAGTAATAGCGATAGCCCTCGACGCCCAGCATGTCGATGACGTCCTGCGGAGCGATGGCATTGCCGCGGCTCTTGGACATCTTCTCGGCCTTGCCGGTCTCGGCATTGCGCACGGTCAGGAAGCCGTGGGCAAAGACGTGCTCGGGCAGGGCCTCGCCGATGGCCATGAGCATGGCGGGCCAAATGACGCAGTGGAAGCGGATGATGTCCTTACCCACGATGTGGAACTGCGCGGGCCAGCGATAGGCCAGCTCGGCACGCGCCTCGTCGGTGTCGACACCGTAGCCGACAGCCGTCATATAGTTGAGCAGCGCATCGAACCACACGTAGGTCACGTGGCCCTCATCAAACGGGACCTGAATGCCCCAGTCAAAGCTCGTGCGGCTCACGGAAAGGTCGTTGAGGCCGCCTTCGACAAAGCTGCGCACCTCGTTCATGCGGAACGCGGGCTCAACAAAGTCGGGGTGCTCGTCATAGAGCTTGAGCAGCTTGTCCTGGAACGCAGAGAGCTTAAAGAAGTAGGACTCCTCCTGCACGCGCTCGAGCGGACGGTGGCAATCGGGGCACAGGTGCTGGCCGACGCTGCCGTACTCTTCGTCGCCCTTCTGGACCTGCGTATCGGTAAAGTAGGTCTCGTCGGGCACGCAGTACCAGCCGTCATAGCTGCCCTTATACAGGTAACCGGACTCCTTCATGCGCTCCCACAGATACTGCACCGCATGATGTTGGCGCGGCTCGGTGGTGCGGATGAAGTCGTCGTTGGAGATCTCGAGCTTGCTCCAAAGCTCCTTGAAGTGCGGAGCCTGGCTGTCGGTCCACTCCTGCGGCGTCATGTTGTGCTTGGCTGCAGCCTCGGCGACCTTCTCGCCGTGCTCGTCCATGCCAGTCAGGAACTTGACGTTATAGCCGGCGGAGCGACGATAGCGAGCCTGGACGTCGGCGATGATGGTGGAATAAGCCGTGCCCAGATGCGGATCGGCGTTGACGTAGTAGATGGGCGTCGTGATAAAGAACGAAGGCTTGCTTTGATCCATGGGGTCTGTCCTCCAGAAAAACGTTGCATACAGGGGATGATTCTAGCGCAAGGGCTGGATATCCTCCATCTATTGCATATCGAGCACCATGGCATAGACATCGCGCTTGCGGCGCGAGTACTTCTGTGACAGGCGCTTTGCCACCGCGGAGGCGGGCTCTCCCTCCTCGAGCGCGATGCGAATGTCCTCGCGCAGGGCTTCGTCGGGGTCTACCGCTGCGGCGCCAACCGGCACGATACCGGCCTCCTCGTCCTCACTCGGCGGCGCGATGACCAGCGCGATCTCGCCCTTTACCTCACCACGGGCACGCAGCTCCTCGGTTAGCTGGGCGGCGAATCCGCGTAAGACTTCCTCATGCAGTTTGGTGAGCTCGCGGCAGACGGCGACATCGCGCTGGGGAAAGACCTCGGCCACGGCCTCGAGCGTCGCGACGATGCGATGTGGAGACTCGTAGAAGATGAGCGCGCCGGGGACGACGGCAAGGCGCTGCAGTCGGCGCACGCGGTCGCCGTGCTTGCGACCCAAAAAGCCTTCGAAGAAGAAATGCTCGCAGGGAATACCGGACGATACGAGCGCCGTGACGCAAGCAGAGGGGCCAGGAATAACCTCGACAGGCACATCCGCCTCGCGCGCCGCCTCAACCAAAGCCTGGCCGGGATCGGACACACTCGGCATACCGGCGTCCGAGGCAAAGGCGAGGGTCTCCCCCGCCAGCAGGCGGTCGACCAGGCCGGCTGCGCGACTTGCGATCACGTTCTCGTCGCAACGAACGAGCGGCTTGGATATGCCTAGGTGCATCAGCAACTTTGAGGTCACACGCGTATCTTCGCAGCAGATGGCATCGGCGGCGGCAAAGGCCTCGCCGACGCGCGGGGACAGGTCGCCCAGATTGCCAATGGGCGTACCGACCACATAAAGTTTGCCCGTGCGGGCGCTGTTTTGCGTCATATCAACCTATTCAATCATGCCGCGCTCGAGCGTGCCGAGTGCCGCGCGGGCGTCCCATGCTGCAATACGCTTCTCGGTCTTCCACGTTTGGAAGAACCAGCCAGCCGCCGGCGCAAACGATGCCAGCTGGTTGGCGATAAACACGCGCTCGTAGGCATTGCGACCCTCGGGCGTAACCGACGAGTTGGCGAAGATCGCCGCGCCCGACCATTCGCCCACCAAAACGGGGAACCCAGTTGCGACCGCCTCTTTGAGCTCACGCTTGTTGCGCGAAATCGCCGTCGTCAGCCCGCGGGGGCTCGTGATGTCGAGCGCATACTCGTCGCGATAATGGTACAGATGAAGGTCCATGTAAACGTTCTTGTACTTGGCGCCGCGCATAAAGTGCTTCCACTCGCCAGGGTGTCCCGAAGAGGAAAAGACGACGATCTTGTCCTCGGGCATATGCGAACGAACGAGCTCGTACGCGTCACGATAGAAGTTGCGCAGGTAGTGCGCCGGAATGCCATCCGTCATGGTAAAGAGGCTCTTGCGTACGCTCATCTGCGGCGTATCCAACAGCTCGATGCCCAGCAGGCTCTCGGCCTCACCATAGCGATCGGCCAGGCGCTCGAGCACATCGAGCGCAACGTGACGGCCATTGGTGGACGAATGCCACTCAGCGACGACTTCCGGCGTCGTGGGCGAATCGTTGGAATCGCCCTGACCGCCGGGTACAGTCGCCAAATCGAGCAGCACGCGGATGTTGTACTTGGCGGCCCACTCAATAGCACGGTCGATATAATCGACGACCGAGATGTAGGAAGCGTCGGACTCCTGCGAGCCAAAGGCATACCACGGCACCGGCAGGCGCACGGCGTTGAGACCGATCTGCGCCATACGACGAAAATCGTCCTCACTCACAAACGTCTCGTAATGGCGACGCATGCGCTCGTTATAGGCAGCGGTGCCCATGGCCTCCTGCAGCTCGGCTGCATTGGATGCTCCGGTCGCTGCATAGAGCGACGGGGTCACCCAGGGCTCGGGAATAAACCAGCCAGAGAGATTAACGCCGAGAATCCTCTCCATCACGGCCCCCTTCGAATCGCGCAGGCCGAACCTGCATCGTATTGCATAGGAAAAGTATCGTTTTGAGTATACCCGCGCGTGCGGACAGGCGACCGAACGGTCTACAAAGTGGCGCAAAAGTGGGAGGAATGTCCGGGCGGGCGGGCCCGAGATAGCGCGCCGAGATGCGCACGTGCGCCGGAAGTAGGCGGCCGAAAAGCGCGCCCCGTTTTTTCGCAAGAGACTGGGATGCGCTTTCCGTTCGAGGCCTCAACCGGAAAATGTATCCCGTTCTGAGCGCGGGATCTGGGACGCAGTTTCCGCCAAGGGCCGCAAAAGGAAAGCGCGTCCCATTCTGACGCCGGATTCCGGTCCACACTTTCCCAAACAGGCTCAAAGCGGAAAGCGCATCCCGCTCTGAAGCCAAATTCCGGGATGCAGTTTCCGCAGGAGCCCTCGGTAAAAGAAAAAGGACCCCTTTGCAGAGGTCCTAGTCAATTCAAGGTGGCGGGGAAGGGAATCGCGTCCGCGCGCTGCGCGGACGGACCGCTGCGGCGCTTCCGCGCCTTGCGAGCTCCGCTGGCAAACGCTCACGCGTTTACTCAGCTCCGCGCCCTCACGGGGTTCGATTCCGCGCGGGTACCACATAAAAGAAAAGGACCCCTTTGCAGAGGTCCTAGTCAATTCAAGGTGGCGGGGAAGGGAATCGAACCCCTGACACGAGGATTTTCAGTCCTCTGCTCTACCAACTGAGCTACCCAGCCATTTGAGGTGTGCCTTGTTTCAAGGCTTGATTAGTATAACCAAGGACACGCTCCGGTCAACCGAGAATTTTAAAAAGTTTTTGAGCGCGACATCGGCCACGATCTCGCTCCTATAGAACGGCACGTCAGAAGCATCAACCGGCCGCAAGAAGTTTTTCACTCAGAGCCGCACGGGCAAACTCACTTGGCGTCATCCCCTCGGCAGCCGCCCGTCGACGAATAGCCTCCTTCATTCCCAGAGGAATCTTGACCGATAGCGTTGCCGTTCCCTCACCTGAGAGTGGAGGCCGTCCATGCACGATTCCGCCAACGGTATGTTCGCCATCCGGAAACTCTCCGCGCTCGTACGACTCACACCACGCGTCAATCATTTCTTCCGTTACAACCTGACCACTAGCGGTCGTATATGTCTCGCCCATCATCGACCCCTTTGCCGAGCTCGCTCGATCTCTTGCCAGAATTTCTTCTGAACCGGAGACAAGGCATGAATAATGAGCCATCCACGAATAAGTTCGACCGCAACGAGCTCCACACTCCGTCCGTCCGGAAGCCATCCAATCGCAAGCCATCTCGGCGGCTCGTCTTCCGACTCGCGACGAATGCACTCGGTAACCGCAAGCCAAGCGCTAAGCACCTGCTTTTCCGTCAGGTGCTTTTTGGCGTTGGGATGAATCTCGACATCCATGCATCTCCTCCCCCATCTTACCCAATTTCGTATGACGAAATTCCTCTGTCGCCAATTCTTAAGCCGGCACGCGTTGGAGAACAGGGGGCGAAACAATAATTGAAGGGCGCTCGAGTGCTGCCCAGGCGCCGGGACAGGAACACATACGCCAGGGACGTACGTTTTCGTAGCACGCGAGGATGTTGCCGCTACGGTCGATAAAGGCGATGTCGATGGGATAGGCCATAAAGCAGGTGTGAACCGAGGAACAGCGCGAAAACGCCATGACAAGCGGCAGTCCGCTGGCAGCAATCGGCCGCCGTCCCAGCATGCCGCGCAGACGCACGGTAAACGACTCCGCCACCACAAACTCGGCCGGCGTCCAGCCCAACCTGTTGAGCGCCCGCGCGTAGGCGATATAGGACGAGACCGCGGTCACATGACCACCCCCGGACGCCATGGATCGACCGTCACCGCACGTTCATGCGTGAGCACGGCCGGCGCCCCCAAGGAAACGCCGGCGATGCTCAGCGAACTCGGCCACGGCTCGTAGTGCATGGTGCAGGTATAGGTCCTAAACGTGCCAGAAAGAGAGAGCAGGCCGCCATCCGATGACGCCGTGCCTTGCTCGCTCGAGACCTCGACCTGTAGGTCATATCCCTCCATGGCATCCTGAATCTGAGTTTGAACGGTCGCGGAAGCGTCAACGGAGCTCTCGTCACCCTCCCCGCCCGGCGCCACAGCGTGCGCCAGCACGATGTCGGGCACCACGCGGTCGAAGCGCGCGACCGCGCCGGCAAAGATCATAACGTTGTACGCGACGAGAGCCAGCACGAGCAGGACAGGCGTGACCACGGCCATCTCGACCGTCGCCTGGGCACGCTCCTCGCGCAAGCCCGTGTGAATGCCCATTACGACCCACCGCCAAAAGCTCCCACCAGCGTGGCAACATCGACAGTGAGCGGGATGGAGCCGCCGCCGGGCAGCGGAATCTCCGCAAGCGTGAACACCGCGCCGCTGATGGTGCGCTCGACGTGATATTCCAAGGCCTCGCAAAGTGCCTTGGGGTCAGTCACGCCCAAGGGGATTTTTCGCAGGGTATCTTGAGCTTTGGAGATGCCCGCGATATCGGACCCCGGACTTTTGATGACATTGGCGGTATCGGTCAGCACCGGTTTTCGCAGACGCAAATCGCACGGTTCGAGTCCCAGCGCCGCCACGGAGGACGAGACGGTGTCACCGAGCCAGGACGCGATGGAGCCCAACGCGCCGCTACTCCCTCCCAAGCCACCGATCAGCTCTCCCATAAGCTCGTCGGCCGCACCCTGGATGTCTCCGTACCCCACAAGCAGGCGGCCCCAAACATCCATAACGCCGTCGAGCACGCCGGCAACGCCGCCCGAACGCTCCTCCAGCGTCGAGAAAAACCGCGAGAGAACGTTATTCTGTGCCGTCGCATCATCGGGCGCGAGCACCGCGGCAGAGATAGCACCGCGATTGCCAAGCTCAACTGCCGTGTTAAACGAAGAGTTGAGCTCGTCGGGACTGGAGATGGCGCCCGAGACCGCAAAGGCAACCACGCCATTGCGACCGGGCGGCGCGATGCGCGGGCGCTCACCGGAAAGTTCTTTGATGGCGGTATCGAACGCATTGCCCGCACGGTCGGCTTCGTCCTCGGTCTGACGCTCGAGTTCGAGTTCCTTGTTGCGACAGTCGACGTAGTCCTCCAGGGCGTCTTTAAACTTGTCAAAGTGATACTCGAAGCCGTTTTCGATAGAGGTTGAAGGCGCCGCAACAGCACCAAGCGACGAAACGCCAAAATGGCATTTGCTGCATTTATCCTGTCCATCGTAATCGGCAACCGAAGCAAATCCGCTCGGCGTTCCTTTCTTATAGTTAGGGCAGGTCGTCCCGTAATGCAGATACGCCTTGTCATCGTTCACGCTAGTCGGCCACACCGCATCGGTATAGAGTTCCGTCGCCCGAACCTCATCAGAGTTGCGCGGCAGCAGCGGAATATAGGAGGAAACCCTGTCTCCGTTCTCGGTTATATATGCCCGATCGACCTCCGCGCTCGCATAGGTATAAAACGCCTTACGCGCCGCAGACTCTGCCTTCATCTCGATACTCGAGCCTTGGGGCTTCTCGTTTGCCAGACGCCGATGGTAGTAGGCCTTCGCACGATCGAGCGCCACTTGCGGTTCCCACGTAACGCTCGAAGCGTAATGCGGATTTTGAACACCGGAGAGATCCGTTAGGCTTTTTGCGCGCTCCCACATACACGAACAGCTGCCGACCGAACCTTTATCCGATCCACCGCAATCCGCTAGCCAGGCACGCTCTTTGGCCTTCGCCGTCTCCTCCGATGCTTTTTGTAGCTCCTCGGCCGCGCGCTCCAGATCTTCCGACGCATCCTTAATGGCGTCGGTCGAGATTTCGGATCCTTCGAGCGCAACAAAATCCGACTCGGACGTCCTGGGCACGGCAAGCGCCGTACCGGTATAGGTTACGCCGTCGGTATCCTGCGCCGATACTGCCTGCATTGCGCGCGCGGCAACCAAGTACGGCAAAGCGGTCTCGATCTTTTGCAGGCCCTTTGCCGCGCTTTTAGCGAACTTGTTACGCGTTTTAATGATCTGGGTTCCCGTATCGATGATATCGCTGCCGACAACCTCGGCGCCCGGAATGAGAATGGCAACCAAGCCGGTGCCGATCGTGGCAAACCCCGCCAGGCCCAAACTCAAAATGCTCGCATCGACCACCGTGGCGGCTGTGTGATAGGACGACACCACGTTGGCGCCCGCCAGGGCACCGCTATCGGCCGCCACCTGGGTATCTCCGGCACGCGACATGCTCCATATCGCCGCGGTCAACGAAAACAGCAGCGTAAGCACCACCAGAATGACAACCGCAGAGGAGAGCGTGGTATAGGCACCGTCTTCGATAAACAAGTCGATACCGGCACGGCCCATAAAGCCGCCCCGCTTGCGGCGAGCGCCTGGTCGACGGTGGGCCGCAAACCCTTGCGTCACCCGCAGCAGGCAGCGCCTAATCCCATGCAGCAATCCATGAATCATAATCTCCCTCCAGCCATTCGGGACGCGATCGATACGAGACGTCGACCTTGAGCTCGACATAGCCGCCCTCACCCGCACTGCCCATGGCCTGCACAAATGCACCGATCACGGGCAGCGGCTTAACCTCGCCGGCAACAGACACGGACGAAACGCCGCCGGCACCGGCCCGCCCCAACTCGATATCCCACGACAGCGGCCCGCCGGCATGAAAAATCGAGACGTTGGGCACCGCGGCAAGTCTGCGGCGAGTGAACTCCTTAAGGTCATCGTCGTCCTCCACCGTCGTCGTGGTCATAAGCCGCGCGGTCTCGGCGGCGGCAGACTCCATGACCGCACGCGTATAGAGCAGGCATACCGGCTGCAACGCGAGCAAGATAAGCGTCAAAAACGTCGGCAGCAAAAAGGCGGCCTCGACCGTAGACTGCGCCCGATCCTCGCACGCGATATCAATACAGAGCGATGTCCTTGGCACCCGTCGCGGCATCGATAACCGACGATGGGGCGACGCCATGAGACGCCGCCCGCTCGACCAGTGCCGCCAAGCGCCCATCGGTGCCAGCGCGCCAAAGCCCCGCAATCGCCAGCACAATCGACAACAGCGCCACGGTGACGATGGCGTATTCGACGGTCGACTGAGCAGATTCCTCACGCAGGACATCATGCATTTCACGACCCCTCCTTTGACTCCGTTGTTTTCGGAACCAGACGCACGGCACGCAGGCGGCACGAGGCATCGCCGGCATCCGCGGCAACCGTCACCATGTCGACCCAACCTCGCCCATCGCGCACGATGGCGCCCCATACGTTGCCCTTAATATCGAGATAGCCGCTCAGGGCGAGCTGGGCCGTGGGCACCTCGCGGTAGGCGCGCAACAGGTCTGCCGCTGCCTCGGTCATCGGCCGGTCCTCGAACCATGCGAGCCGAACCGCGATCGCGTTGCCTGCAGACGGCTCCGTCGCGCTGGCAGCCCGCTCGTCGAGTGCCTGTAAAAAGGTCTGAGCCGTGACGGCGGCATTCCGACCGCCCATATCTCGCGCGCCTTCCGCTTGTGACACCGCCGCCGAGCCCGATCCCAAATCGGCAGCAGCGCCTGGACGCTGCTGCCGCGCAACACCCAGCCCCCAAAGCGTCACCGCTATTGCTGCGAGCAAACAAACGAGCACCAGCGGCGAACCAACAGGCCGCCTGCCTCCTACAGGCTGTTGATGCCGTCTTTGATCGCGTTCCATAGTTCTTCGACTTTGCTCTTAAACGCGACGATGGCGATAATCGCGATCACTACGAGCACGCCGACCAAGATGGCGTATTCGGTAGTGCCCTGCGCGCTCTCCTCCCGCAACAGCGCCTTGGCACGCTGGCGAGCGCGGATTGCCCGGCAAAAAGCCCAGCTCCAAGCCTTGCCGGCAATGTCGGTCATCGTGTTCATGTATTCCTCCCTACATCATCCCGCCTGCTCCCAGCAGCGGGCCCAATATGGACAGAAGCAACGCCGGCAAGATGAGCGTGCCGGTGGGAATCAGCAACTTGACCGGTGCACGCTCGATCTCGCGCTCGACTGCGGCGCGATGGGCCGCACGGATCTCGCGACTTTGAGCAGCCAGCGTCTCGGCCAGCGGAGCGCCCAGGGCAAGCGCCTGCCCCACCGTGATGGCAAAGGTCTCGAGCGCCCTCACGTCCAAATCACGCGCGGCAGCCAACAGCTCGGCCTCGCGCGTCCCCACGCCCACCTGCCACGCCATGCAGGCTCGTTCAAGACGGACGGCCAGCACCGACCGACGATTGGCGCAGAAAATCTCGAGCGCCGCGTCAAACGAAAGGCCGGCAGAAAGCCCCAGGCGCACCACGTCGATCATCTCGGACACCTCACCGAGCGACACCCGCGCCGGGCCGCCCGCCCCAATCGCGCCCTTCATTCGCGCGGTCAGGGCATCAATCACCGAGCAGCCCGCAGCAATGACCAGTACCGTCTCACGCTTGCACGTCTCTGCAATCTTGCGAGCATCCGCACGCTCCAAACCTGTCGCGGCAAATACACTCAGGGCACACAGACAGGCCGCGACCCCAACCAGGGCGCTCATAACTCCACCCGCATAATGCGCCGGATAACTACCAGGGCAACGACGTTGAGGGCAAGCCCCAGCACCACGGCGCCCGCACCAGCCGGCGTCGCAAGACCGCGGCGAAAGTCTGCCGAAAGCAAAGCCAGTACCGCGCACATGCCCGCCGGCATCGCTGCGACCATGTGTGCCGACATACGCGCCTGTGACGTCTTAACGTCCAGACGGCGTTTGAGCTCAATGCGCTCACCCACCATGCTCGACGCCTCGGACAGCAAGCCGGCAAGCGGAGCCCCGGTACGCTGCGATACTTTGAGCGCCAAGGTGACAAGCGAAAGGCCGGGGGCATCGATGCGAACGAGTAGGTCATCGAGTGCGTCGGTCGCCGAGATACCGCAATCGATTGCCGCCGCCACCCGCAAAAACTCGGTATGCACCGGCTCTTGCGCATGGGCACCCACAAAGCGCATGCCCTGTGCCAGCGAATGCCCCGAGGCAAGCGACATGGATAACGCTGTGAATGCCTCGGGCATGGCCTCTTCTACATCATGCTGTTCGCGTCGGCGATCGAAGGTGTCACGCGCGGCACCCACGCCAAACGGCGCCACCAGCCCCAAGACAAAGCCGACGGGCGACAACGACGCAACGGCCAGCAAAACGCTGCAGATACCGCTCGACAGCAGCAGAAATGCCAGACGAGCCGCGTTATCCTCAATAGCAAACCCAAGGCGATCTGCGGGGATCAGCGACGCCCACGAGCGGGCAATCTTTGTCAGCAGGTCGTTTTCCGCCAACTCGCGCGGCAGCTTCTCCGCCATCGATTCGAGCGTCTGGCGCGCCAGCTCCGCCGGCGGCATCCGCGGCACACGAGGTTCTGCCCCACACGCCGTCGCGACAGAAAGCCCCGCCAAACCCCCTACGACGAGGGGCATAGCGATCTCCATTCGTCCACCTCCTCTTGCGTGAGCGTTCCCGACCGCAAGCCCTCCGTAATAAACGGCGGCTCGCGGTCGAGCGTCCAGGTGCGTTCGGCGGCATCGAAAGTCACGTAGCGTTCGAGCTCAACACTGCCCGACGCACCGCGGCGAACCCCCGAATATGAGGCCACAAAGCGCCTGCCATCTGCATGACGCTCGGACATCACGATGCCGTCGAGCGCCATGGCGATCTGCTCTTCGATAAGCTCACTCGGCAAATCGATGCCGTAGCGCGCAAGCAGCGTCAGGCGAACCACGGTCTCCTGCTCGGTACCCGCATGGAGCGTGGTGAGCGAGCCGTCGTGGCCCGTGTTCATGGCCTGCAGCATGTCGCAGCACTCGGCACCGCGCACCTCGCCCACGACGATGCGGTCGGGGCGCATACGCAGAGCATTGGTCACCAGGTCGCGAATCGTCACCGCACCCTCGCCCTCGATTGACGCCTCACGCGCCTCCAGACGGACAACGTGTGGGTGATGTGCAAACTTGAGCTCGGCGGAATCCTCGATCGTCACGATGCGCTCGCCGGTGGAAATCTCGCACGACAGTGCGTTGAGCAGCGTGGTCTTGCCCGACCCCGTGCCTCCCGCAACCGCCAAGTCCTGCCGCAACGACACCGCGCACGACAGCAGCTGCGCATACCAAAGCGGCAGTGACCCCAACCCCACAAGCTCGTCTAACGAACAGATACGGTCCGAGAACTTACGGATGGTAAGGATTGGCCCGTCGATCGCCACGGGTGGAATCACCGCGTTGACGCGATAACCCGTCTTGAGGCGGGCGTTGACGATGGGGCTACGCTCGTCAATACGACGGCCGAGCGGCGAGATGATGCGGTCGATGAGCACACGGATCTGCTCGTCGTCCTCAAACGCGTGCTCGATGGGATACAAAACGCCACTGCGCTCAAAAAAGGCAGAGCGACAGCCGTTGATCATGATTTCGGTAACGGTGTCGTCCTCGATGAGCGGCTGCAGCGGTCCCAGGCCCACCACGTCATCTAGAATCTCGTCGATGATGGTCTCACGCTCAGGCGTCGCCAAGTCGGTTGGCTCTTCCACGTTGAGCGCCGCTTCCACCGCCGGACGTAGCTCAGAGCGGGCAAGGGCAGGGTCGACGTAGGCGCTGATGCGCGCCACCTCGTCGTAGCCCATGCGGTCCATCACCGCACGCTTGGTGCGGCGTTTAACGGCACGGCGGCGTCCCGCATCAACGGGGGCAGCCGCAGCGGCCGCGCCAGCGGCTTTAATCCGCGTCTGCAGACTCATCGCGAATCACCCTCACGCGACCAGGGAAGACGGATGCGCGGGCGCTCGGTGCGGGTCGCGCGGTCAGCGACCATATCGCTCCAAGGACCGACGGCGCAGCCCAGCTCCACGAGCATCTCGCGCGTGGCCTCGCGCACGCTGGTCGCAAAAGCGCTCGTCTGACCCACTGCCTCGTCGGCGCGACCGAATGCCATGAGCGCGGCCAAGTCCTGGCCGCCATCGGCAATGCGAATCTTGGAGCTCAGTGCGCAGGCAATCTCAAAGCGCATGGCGACGTCCTCGTCGGCACCGCGCGCACCAAACCGGTTGAACACGGCGCTCATGCGCGTGCGTGGCACGCCCACGCGGCTCGCCAGCTCAATGACGCGCGAAGCGGATGTCGCGGACGATACCGCCGCATCGCCTACGACCAGGCAACGGTCGCTCGCCGCCACCGCGGCGGCCACGGCATCACCCCAAAAGACCGAGGTGTCAACAAAGACCACGTCGGATTCGCGACGCAAAACATCGAGCAATAGCTCTACCGGACGTGCCATGAGCTCGGCCTTCTCGGGGGCCGCGACAGGCCCCCAGAGCGTAACGCCTGGGGCGACGCGCATCGATGCGGCCACGATATCCGGCTCGGCAAGTGCGCCCGCCGCCGACGGCTCGATAAGCGTCGCTATATCATGTGGGGCATCGACACCCAGCAGATCGTATAGGTTTCCAAACATGAGGTCCAAGTCGAGCACAGCGGCACGCAAACCCAACAGCGACGCCGCATGCGCCATGGTGGCAACGATCGTCGACTTGCCGCAACCGCCCGAACCCGAGACGGCGCAGACGACCGGCGCCCGACGCGACGGAATCGAAGCGTCCGCCGACGGCGCGGGGGCCGACGGTGCAGGAACCCGCGACACGGACGCGGGCGATAACATCCCCGTCTCCCCCGCCGCGGTCACGCGCTGAGCCCAAGCCGGCATGGCAGGCTGCCCGGGCTGCGATTCCAAAGCCAAAGACGCAGCGGCACACGGCTCGTCAGCCCCGGCAAAACCCTCGACCTCGTCGAGCTCATCGGCCAGATTTACGCCGTGCACGTATCCCATATCTTCAGCCAGAACGTCATCGCCATACGGTACCGGCCTTCCAGCGTCATCGTATGCAAGGGGGTCCCGGGGGCGCCGACCATGCTCGGCTTCCGCTTTTCCATATTCATCAACACGCGGGCCTCTTGTAGCGCGAGGCGCCCCGGGTTCCCTATCAACAAAAGCATCGGGCTCAATCGTCATGCGCCGATCGGAATCAACCGTTCCCTCGCCCGCGCGCCCGTTGCCGCACAAACTGTGCGCAGCGATGACCTCGGTCGCCCCCGCGCGAAACAGCCCTTCGATATCCGACGGGTCGAGCGTCTCGATCAACACGACGACGCGACTCACACGGCCCTCGGCCGTCAGGCGTGCAACGGTCTTCCGCACGTCTTCGGTATCGAACAGAGATGCCGCGATGATGGCGGCACCGCGGCGCGACGGAAACGCCCGCGCCATGGATACCAGCCCGTCCAGATCGCCCACGCGAAGCACCTGCGCGCCCACATCGCGACCCTCGACTTCCTGCTGTAGCAGCCCGTAATCGCCGCACGCGCAGCACGCAAGCCAGATCGCCTTCATCACTCGTCGCCTCCGCTCTTTTTGCCGCGCGCCGTGGCGGGAATCGTCAAGCTGACCGTTCCCTTTCCCGAGGCTCCCAGCAATTCCTTGACATCTTCGGGGTCTGCCGCCAGCGTCACCCACTCGATCTTGCCTTCACGCGTGGTGCCGGCATCTTCGCTGGTATCGATTACGTACGCGCCGCACAAACGATCGGTCACGCCATCTTTTTGCACGTACACGTCCACATAGCTGCCCACGCCCGTGGCGCCGCCGACCGAGTGCTCGGCATCGACCGCCACCGAAACGGCAACCTTGCCTTTAGGCACCTCGAGCTTGTGGCTTTCGGCCTTGGTGTAGACATTGCAAATCACGGCGTTTTTGGGAATGCGCGAGGTCGTCACGTCGCCGCGCACCTGACGCAGCTCGGTCGCCGCATCACGCGGCAACAGACTCGCCAGCCATTCCTGAGTTATGACATTAGTCTCGTCGAGGGTCTCGCCCGCATCGATATCGCGCGCCGCGACGCACACCTCAACGCGGTCGCCGCCGTATTTTGCCAAAGTCTCGGCCTGGGCCCGCTCGGCTTGCGAGCGGATCGACGAGCCGTAGACCATGCAGAGCGCCGCGGCAAGCACGCCCGCGACCAGACTGATGGCGATGCGCTTGCTCTTGTTCACGGCCGCTCCTCTCAAGGTAGCACCGGGCAAATGCCCGTACCACCATTGTCTGGGCGACCAGGGCGCAAAGCGGCGCAATCGCGATCTTGGTTTTAGATGTCAAACCAATTGCTGACCAAAAGCTGACCAGCCCGTCAAGCTCGTGGCAAGGTTTTGGTCAGAACGTCGGCAAAACGCATATTTCGAGGCGCTTTGGCAGCAAAAAAGCCGCCTCCCAAGCAGTTAGGAGACGGCTGTCATAGGAAAATTCAATTACAGATGGACATCGGGGTCGAGCATTTGGGCACTTACGCGCATGGATGACGCCAGGTTTTGGAACGTCTCCAGGCGCAGGCTGTCAATCTGCCCCGCGCCCTCGGCCTCGCGAACGGCACAACCCGGCTCATGGGTATGCGTGCAATCGCCAAACCGGCACGCACGCGACGCCTCGACGATCTCGGGGAACGCGCGAGCCAACCCGCGTTCGTGGCCCACGAGCGGCAGGCTGCGCAGGCCCGGGGCATCGGCGATCACGCCGGCGTCGCCCGGCAGCGCCACCATCACGCGCGCAACCGTGGTGTGGCGACCTTGGTCATCACGCTCGCGCACGCCGCCAGTGGCCAGCGCATCGTGGCCCAGCAGCGCATTGAGCAGCGTCGACTTGCCGGCGCCCGACTCGCCCAAGATCATGGCACAGCTCCCAGCCGGCACGCAGGCGCGAACCTCGTCCAGGCCGAGGCCCTCGGCAGAAGACGTCACAATCACGCGCACGTCCGGACCCACCAGACGGCGCACGCGGTCCAGATCGCGCTCGAGCTCATCGGCCTCGCAACGGTCGGCCTTGGTGAGCACCACCACCGGCTCGGCATCGCAATCGAGCGCCAACACCAGTGAGCGCGCCACGCGATCGAGCAGTACCTCGCCGGCGCCGAGCGCCTGCACGATCAGCACGCTGTCAACGTTGGAGCAGAGCACCTGGCGCTCCCCGCGGGCACGGCCACGCCAGCGCTCAAAGCTCGTACGGCGCGGCAGCACGCACTCGATGACGCCCATGTCGTGCCCGGGAGCACGGCGAACCGCCACGCGGTCGCCCACGGCGGGCAGCAAGACCTCGTCCCCGCCACGCGACTTGGCAAACCCTACGGCATGCTCGGCACGAAACGTGTCATCGTCAGTTGCTACCAGCGGAAACCCGCGGTCCAGGCGCACCACGGCACCGAGCTGCATCTGCTCGGGCTCCTCGGCCTGTACGCAAAAGTCGTCAAATGCAGCCTGCTGAGCCGCATCGACCGGCAGGTCATCGAACGCCGGAACATCCTGCAGCGCGTCAAGCCCCGGTACACTCGCCAGCAACTCCTCAGCAGATGCAGGGGCTTCGGTCGCAAGCTTCCGACGACGATCGCGCTTAGCCCGCGCCCCCGTCGTCTTTTTCTTCGCCTTAGCCTTAGCCTTAGCCACAAACGCCTCCCAGCACCAAAAATCACAACTGAGCAGGTATTTTAAATCAAAAAGAGCTGGCCGGGCAAAGCCCGACCAGCTCACACACTTTCCCTCAGCTTACGGTCCCGAGAGGCTATCCGAAGGCCCGCCCGCCGGGAGGGGTTTCTTCTGAGCGATCCCGCAGCGCGAAGCGCGAGGACCAGCGAAGAAGAAAACACGCAGGGGCGGGCCCGGACAGGTTAACTTACTCCTTCTCGACCGCGCGCATGATCGCCTTGTAGATCTCCATCAGCGGGATGATCAGGAAGGCCAGGCCCAGCGCGGCGACAACGCCCTTAAGCTCAAGCGTCACAGGGCCAAAGAACATCTCGGCAAGCGTCGGCTGCACGGTCACGATCACCGTCAGCACCAGCGCCAGCGCGGCCGAAGCCCACAGCCACTTGTTCTGCTTCTTCATGCTAAACAGCGACGCACGACGGCTGCGCATATTGAAGCAGTGGAAGATCTCGACCATGTTGAGCGTGATGAAGGCCATCATCACGCCTTCCTCGTCGGCATTGCCGGCGATCATATCGGCGATGTGGATGTAGCCCATGTCAAAGTACACGCCCACAAAAAAGCTCGCCAGCACCAGCACGGTGATGATCAGGCCCTGGACCACGCAGTCCAAGCCCATATTGCCGGCAAAGACGCCGTCCTTGGCGTTGCGCGGTTTGCGCTTCATGATGTCGCCCTCGGCGTCCTCCATGCCCAGCGCGAGCGCGGGGAAGCAGTCGGTGACCAGGTTCACCCACAGCAGCTGCACCGGCTGGAAGATGGTAAAGCCGATGAGTGTGGCGATAAACACCGAGAACACCTCGGCAAGGTTGGCCGAAAGCAAAAACTGGATGACCTTGCGGATGTTGTCGTAGATACGACGGCCCTCTTCGCAGGCACCGATGATGGTGGCGAAGTTATCGTCGGCAAGTACCATGTCGGCGACGTTCTTGGTAACGTCGGTGCCAGTGATGCCCATACCCACGCCGATGTCGGCGCGCTTGATGGACGGGGCGTCGTTGACGCCGTCGCCCGTCATGGCGACGATCTGGTCGCGCGACTTCCAAGCCTCGACGATGCGGGTCTTGTGCTCGGGCTGGACGCGGGCGTACACGCCGTAGTCCTCGATGTGCGCGTCGAGCTCCTCGTCGCTCATGCGGTCGAGGTCGGCACCGGTAATGGCCTGGCTGCGATCGGCGACGATGCCCAGCTGCTTGGCGATGGCCACGGCGGTGTCGATGTGGTCGCCCGTGATCATGACGGTGCGGATGCCGGCGTCGTGCGCCTCGCGGATAGCGTCGGCCACCTCGGGACGGACCGGGTCGATCATGCCGGACAGGCCGCAGAAGACCAGGTCATGCTCGAGCGCAGCGGGGCTGCAGTCGGCGGGAACCTCGGTGTAGGTGCGGCTCGCCAGCGCCAGCACGCGCAGGGCCTCGTCGGCCATGGCCTTGTTGGCTGCCACGAGCTCGGCACGACGCTCCTCGGTCAGGGGCACAACCTTATCGCCCTCGTAGATATGGGTGCACAGGCCAATCACCACGTCGGGCGCGCCCTTGGTGTACTGCTCGTACTCGCCGTCCAGGGTCTCGACGACCACGGACATCATCTTGCGGCCCGAGTCGAACGGAGCCTCGCCCACGCGCGGATGCTCGGCAGTCAGGCCAGTGAGGCCCGCCTTGCCAGCGTCGTTGACAAGAGCGCACTCAGTCGGCTCGCCCACGGCCTCGCCCAGCTCCTCGTCCCACTGGGCATCGGAACACAGCGCCATACCGGCCAGGAACTTCTCCTTAGGCGCAGCGAGCTCGTGCTTGACGACGGTCATCTTGTTTTGGGTAAGGGTACCGGTCTTGTCGGAGCAGATGGTCTGCGTGCAGCCGAGGGTCTCGACGGCAGAAAGCTTGCGGATGATCGCCTGGCGCTTGGCCATCTTGGTCACGCCGAGCGAAAGCACGATGGTCACGACGGCGACCAGGCCCTCGGGGATGGCGGCGACGGCAAGCGAGACGGCGACCATAAAGGTGTCGAGCAGGGCAGTCGGGTCGGTAAGGACGTTGCCCACGCCGTGACGGAGGATATCAACACCAAAGATCACGACGCAGATGACGATCACCATGATGGTAAGGATGCGGCTGAGCTCGGCGAGCTTCACCTGCAACGGCGTGAGCTCTTCCTTGGCCTCGGCCAGGGCGCCGGCAATCTTGCCCATCTCGGTATCCATGCCGGTGCCGACCACGACGGCGCGACCGCGGCCGTACACCACGGTGGAGCCCATGTAGCACATGTTCTTGCGGTCGCCGAGCGGCACGTCATCGGTGCCCGCGGCGAGCTCGATCACGTTGGCGTGCTTCTCGACCGGCACGGACTCGCCGGTCAGTGCGGCCTCTTCGATCTTCATCGTGGCGCTCTCGAGCACGCGGCAGTCGGCCGGGACGGAGTCGCCCGCCTCGAGCATGATCACGTCGCCGGGCACGAGCTCGGCGCTCGGCAGGTGCACGAGCTTCCCGTCGCGCAGCACCTTGGACTGCGCCGCGCTCATCTCCTGCAGGGCCTCGAGAGCCTCCTCGCTTTTAGCCTCCTGAACCACGCCCAGCACCGAGTTGACGATAACGACGAACATGATGATGGCGACATCGGCAAAGTCCGCCTCGCCCTTGACCATGCCCGTGAGCGCGCTGATGACGGCGGCAACGATCAGCATGATGACCATGGGGTCAGCCATCTGCTCAAAGAAGCGCTTCCACAGCGGCGTCTTCTCGGCTTCCTCAAGCTTGTTAGGGCCTGTCTTGGCGAGGCGCGACGACGCCTCGCCGTTGCTCAGGCCGAGGTTCTCATCGACACCTTGGTCGCTGAGCACCTCCGCCGCGGCGGACAGGTATTCCTTTTGCATATAGAGTCCCCTCCTGGGATTCGGGCCACTCAGCAGATTGATGCCCGATCATAATTCCCAGGAGAAGGGCAAGGGCTCATCAAGGCTGCCGTGCTGAGCGGCAGTTGATAGTGGAGCTATGGTACCCCAAAGCGACGCGTCTAGCCAAAACATTCCATCTGGAAACACGGCACAGGCGCAACGGTGCAGACAGTGTGATGCTCAAGATTGATAAAACGTTTTTTCTTCGGCGCATCATCGAACTAAAATATCGCCCAGATAGCAGCGGTTAGAACGGTTGGTAAAGTTTTTGCATATACCGTTTTTACCGCAAAAAATGAACTTCTAATTCGGCATACGGTCGATTTTTTGGGGTATTCGGTCGTCATTTCGTTATAATCAACTCAGTTTTATTTCTTATGGTTTATCTATCAGCGCAAGACGATGTCAGATGGAGGTCTGAATGTACAAGCGCACCAAGATTGTATGCACCATGGGTCCCGCCTGCGATAGCGACGAGACCATCCGCGAGATGATCAAGGCGGGCATGAACGTCGCCCGTTTTAACTTCTCGCACGGATCCTACGACGAGCACCACGGTCGCATCGAGCGCGTCCGTCGTATTTCCAAGGAGCTCGGTCTGCCCGTCGGCATCCTGCTCGACACCAAGGGCCCCGAGGTCCGCACCGGCCTTTTGGTCGACGGCAAGAAGGTTGCCGTCAAGACCGGCGACAAGATCGTCGTCACCGCTCAGCCCACGTCCGAGGATTTCCATGGCACCGCTGAGCACATCTCCCTCGACTACCTGGCTCTGCCCTCCGAGGTCGAGAAGGGCTCCCTCATCCTGATCGATGACGGCCTGGTTGCCCTCGAGGTCGAGTCCGTCGACGGCCAGGACATGACCTGCGTCGTTAAGAACGACGGCCTGATCGGAGAGCGCAAGGGCGTCAACATGCCCAACGTCAACATCTCTCTGCCCGCCATCACCGAGCGCGATCGTCAGGACATCCTCTTTGGCCTGACCGAGAACATCGACTACATCGCCGCTTCCTTCATCCGTGACGGCGAGTCCGTCCGCGGCATCCGCAAGCTTTGCCGCGAGAACGGCGGCGAGCACGTGACGATCTTCCCGAAGATCGAGTGCGCCCTGGGCGTCGAGAACTTCGACGAGATCCTCGAGGCTTCCGACGGTATCATGGTCGCCCGTGGCGACCTGGGCATCGAGATCAAGCCTGAGCTCGTTCCCCACATCCAGAAGGAGATCATCGCTAAGTGCAACGCGGCCTACAAGCCCGTTATCACCGCTACACAGATGCTCGACTCCATGCAGCAGAACCCGCGCCCGACGCGCGCCGAGGTTGCCGACGTTGCTAACGCCATTTACGACGGCACCGACGCCGTCATGCTGTCCGGCGAGTCCGCTGCCGGCAAGTACCCGGTCGAGGCCGTCAAGATGCAGGCCAGCATTGCTCTCGAGACCGAGAAGTACCTCCCGGCTCACGCTCCGCTCGAGGTTCCGGCTGACGCTCACGGCACCCGCGTCGTCAACAACGTTGTGGGTATGTCCGCTGTGAACATGGCTACCACCGTTGGCGCCAAGTGCATCACCGTGCCGACGACCACCGGTCGTACCGCTCGCCTGATCTCGCACTTCCGTCCCAACATGCCGATCTGCGCGTTCTCCCGTCACGAGTGGGCCGTCCAGCAGATGATCATGTACTGGGGCGTTATCCCGCACCAGGCCGAGATTACCCAGGGCACCGTCAACGGCACGATCGTCAAGGCGATCGAGACCGCTAAGGAGCTCGGCTACGTCGAGACTGGCGATTTGACCGTCGCTACCGCCGGCGATCCCCGCATGAGCGTCCAGCTCGAGGACAAGGTCTCCTCGACCAACGTCGCTTACGTCGCTCAGGTGCGCTAAATCGCACTTGCAAGCAGATTTGCATTGCAAAGGGCCCGGAAGGCTTTGCCTTCCGGGCCCTTTTTCTGTGCCAATGCCGGCACACGGCAAAACACGCACTCATTTCTTTACCAAAAGCGCGAAATCCGCCCTTCGAGGCCCAAAAATAAGGCCTCAGGCGCTAAAAGTGTTCGCCCGATGGCAAAACCACACCTTAACCGACGCTGCTAAATCGTTTTAGCAAGAGCCAGATCGACCGCGTTTTCGGAAGTATGCGGCAAATTCCGAGACCTCCGAGCACACCCTGTTTTTTCACAACAAAATGCCTGATAAACTAGGCTCAAAAGCCAGGTCTGCTCACAGGGTTCAGATTTTGCCGCATACTTCCGAATTGACGCTGGCATCGCACGGTCCAAAAGCACATTTCGACCTGGAGGACGTCATGGACCTGACGCTATGTGGTCAATCCGCTTTTTACTATTACCGTATCCCGCCGCAGGTATTAGGCCTTTACCCCGCCATTAGCCTTGGCAATATGGATCGCAGATGTTGCAGCCTCGGAAGTCATGCAGTTGTAAATGACCTGCTTCACGCACCGCTTCACAGGCTTGTATTCACTCGGGCACAATCCGGATCGCGAAGCCTGTTTAAATCGCACCTCCTGACCCAAGAGCCGCCTCCTGGGTCGTTTAGGCAGACTGAACATGGGTTTGATGTCACGTCACCGGAGTTCACGCTGCTCAACCTTCCTACGCAGGTTTCATGCAACCAGTTACTCATGGCTTGCTACGAGATGTGCGGCTCCTTTGCAGTGTTTAAGCCCTGCGAGCGAACGCAACAACAACTCGATGAAGCTATTTCGCTTATGCTCATTCCGCCCGACTGTGGTTGGAAACGCGTTGTCGACACCAAGGGCAATGGCACTAACCTGTGGAAGCGCACGCCGCTTCTTACCGCAACGGATATCGCCACGTTCGCCAAGCAAGCCGCAGGCCTGCGCGGCGTCAAACAACTCCGTTGGGCCGCAAAACGCATGACGGGGCAAACTGCCTCGCCCTTCGAAGTACAGACCTCCATGCTTGTCTCGCTCCCCCGCGACGAGGGCGGCATGGGCATCAACATCGCAAACAACGTGCGCATCCCACTCAGCGACTCCGCGCGCTCACTGTATGACAAAACCTGCTGCTACGCCGATATCCTCATAGAGAGCAGCACCGACAGCATGGGCGTCATTCTGGAATGCCAAGGCCGCTCCGCCCATGACAGCGAAGCCGCAAGCCTCTCCGATGCCGAACGCACCACGTCCCTCACAAGCATGGGTTATGACGTTATCCAGATAACCTACGACCAGATCAAGGACACGAAGAGCTTTAACAACATCGCCGAGCTCATTCATAAAAAGGCGGGGCTCCCCTACATCCCAAAGACCGATCAGGAACGCACCACCGAAGATGCCCTGCGACGGGAGCTGTTGGTCAATTGGGATGAACTGTTCTCCGTTAAGCCGGCCGGCTAGCAGCTAGCGATCAGGGGGACTGCGGGAACGTCAGAAGCAGCAACGCGAGCCGCAAATCCCGCCTCGGTTAGCTCGATGACCTCGGTAAACGTTGCATTGAAAAACTCCTCGGTTAGCAGGCGATACGGCGGATGATCGGGCTCGCCGGGGTTTTCGCGTACAATCTCGTGCATGACGCCGATGGTCTTGAGCACATATTCTTTATGGATGGGATACTGCCCAAAACGCGTCGCCGCAGTATACAGGCGATCGGTCGCACGCGGAATCGAAACAATGCCGAGCGTCTTGCCAAACCAGTCAAAGTCGCCTTGCTTTTTAATGCGGAACTCCTCGCACGGCTTGCCGCCGTGCGCCTCCAGGTACTGATTCACACGCGTGTTCCATACGGTATCGGCCACCAGATGCGACCAGACGCCCAGCGTTAAATCGAGCAACGACTGCGCCACATCTTCGGACGCAAGCGAGAACTCACAGGCGCCGGGACCGACAACCGGCTCGGCATCCTTGTAGCGCTGGGGATAGTGCACGCGGTTCAGTCGCTCGCGTTCCTCGATAATCGAGGTCGCCGCGGCCGGCGCACCGGTGGGCGAACTTTTAAGCAACGGCGCCACATAGGTATCCCAGAACTCATGCTCACGAGGCTTAGGGATGGGCTCAGGCTTGGCAAAGTGCGTAATGCGGTACGGGATGGGATCGGCGATGCCAGGGACCATATAGCCCACGAAGATATCCGGAACCACGCAGCCAAACAAAAAGGCATTGCGGTCGCGCACGCTATTGGCAAGCGCACCGGTGCGCTCCAGCAAACGCTCCGTCTGAGCGATATGAATGTTCCAGCTTGGCATAGCCACCCCCATAAAAACCTGGATAACTATACCATCACGGCAAAGCCGCGCGGGCGGCTACGCACGCTCTACGCAGCAACTAGTCCGTAGCACCGCTTTCGGTTCCACACGACGGCGAAGGCGCCTCGACCACATGGTGATATCGATCGATATAGATGGCGCGGGCACCCAGGCGTCGCACCAAATCCTGGTGATGTGTGCTCATCAAGACCGTCTTACCCGCCGCTACGTAGGCCAGCAAGAAGTTGACCACGATATCGCATGAATCCTCGTCGAGCCCATTGGTAGGCTCGTCGAGAACCAGGATATCGGGGTTCATCGACACCACCGCAGCCAGCGCAACGCGCTTCTTTTGCCCGCCCGAGAGCTGATAGGGAGAGGCATCGGCAAGGTCGGCAACCTGGAACAGCCCCATGGCATCGCGCACGCGGCGCTCGAGCTCGTCTGCCGGCAGCCCCATCTGCGCGGGACCAAAAGCAACTTCCTCGCCCACCGTAGCGCAAAAGAGCTGGGCATCGGCATTCTGGAACACAAAGCCCACGCGCTGATGAAAACGCTGAGCAGCCGCGGAATCCTTTAGAAACGCCGCATCGATCGCGTGCCCGTCAAACAGGTATGCCCCTGCGTCCGCGAGTTCAAGGCCGTTAATAAGGCGCATGATCGTCGTCTTGCCGCAGCCGTTGGGACCGAGCAAGGCAACGAGTTCACCACGATCGACCTGCAGCGACACACCATCGAAAACCGTATGGCCCGCATAGGAAAACACCACGTCGCGCAGCTCGATGAGCGGCGTTGTCTCGGCGCCAGCAGCACCGCTCGCGCCCATCGCGTCATTCGTATCGTTTGCCAAAACGTCGCCCTTCCCTACTCACATCGACGGCTCGGCCGCCCGCGCTACAGCACCGCGCACAACATGGCGAGCAGCACCACAACGGCCGCGTAAACGGCATCGCGCCAGCCAAAGCCGCTCCGCGCGGGCGCCGGATACGCACCGGCAAAGCCGCGGCACAGCATAGCCTCGTCCATCGCGCGGCTGCATTCCATCGCCTTGATAAAGGTCATGCCCATGATACCCGCCAGCGAGTCGGTGCGCGAAAAACCCGCAGGCGCACGACCCACGCTGCGCAGCATGACCGATTCACACAGATCGTGCGCCGTGCGACCCAGCACCTCGATGTGCTTGAGCGCCATATCAAACGTAAAGATAACTTCGTCGGGTAGATGCAGCATCTTAAGCGCCGCCGACATGCGGCTCCACGTGAGGGTCCACGAAACGCCCAGCACCAGCGACACATTAATGAAGGTCTTGAGCGCAATCTTGAGCATGGCACCCGCGGCAGAAGTGTCCAGCAGCAGGGCAGGCAGCGCCAGAATCACCGCAAGCCCCGCAGCGCCAAGCGCCGGCACAAAGGTTGCCCGCAGCCCGCGTACGGGGCGCACCGCGACCAGCACCAACGCGATAGCCGCCATCAACATCAGGTACAGCGGGCTCTGCGTCAGGCACACGCACAGGACGCAAACGAACATCCCCACCAGGCGCACCGGAGCCGAAACGCAAGAAAGGGCGCGGTCGACCATCGACCCGCCCTCGTGCGCGCCTCCACCCAGGCGAACCCGCTCAAGCAGGCTCGCCAGGTGTAGGACATTCTTTTGCATCACACGATGCCGAGCCCCCGCGGGCTCGTATCGCTCCTCGGTCGCAAGCCAGCTAGGCAGCTCGGCTATTGCCATGAGCACCGCTTTCCTTGACCGTAAGCGAGATCAGGCGGAATGCGATGGTGAGCACCGCCACGCCAATCACGCCGGACAGGATATACATGGCAGCCTGGCCGGCAAAGCCAAGGCCCTGCTCCTCGGAATAGGCCTGCAGATAATCGCCCGTGGGCAGGGCATCGGCAAAGGTCGGGGTATCGAGGCCGACCGAAGCCTGCAGGCTGTCGTCGCCAGCCTCCTGAACGGCGGTCGCGGCGCCCTCGGCGTCCCACTCACCCCAAGCGTCACCCGTGGCCAGCAGGCCCAGCGGCGTGGCCACGACAAGCACGGCGACCAGAATAAGCGTGGGAACCAGGGAAGTCTTCTTGGCGGTTGCGCCCTCGGCGTTCAGCATGCCGTCGGAAGCCTCGGGACCGACGATAACGCTCGGCGCCGTCTTCTTAATGAAACCGTAGATGGCGGCCGTCGCCACGCCCTCAATCACGCCGGCAACCAGCATATGCGGGATCAACATGGCCGGAATAGCCACGGACAGCGGGAAGGGGCAGTAAAGCGGAGCACCCGAGGCGTTGGTGAAGAGCATCGGCTGAATGCCAAACTCGATCGCCGCGCACAGGGCCGCCAGGCACAGGCCGACCCAGCCGCTTACGATGGCCGAAA
>CABSAN010000030.1 GCA_902475785.1 uncultured Collinsella sp. | reverse complement strand
GCGCTCATGCGTGGGCGTACGAGCTTTGTGATCGCGCACCGTCTGTCGACGATCGTGGATGCCGACCTGATTCTGGTCATGGACCACGGCAACATTATCGAGCAGGGCACGCATAAGGAGCTGCTCGCAGCCGAGGGCGCTTACGCCGACCTCTATCTGAGCCAGTTCGCATAATGTGACAAAGGGACAGTTCCTTTGCCACATCACAAATAAGGCGCGCCGGGGGCGAATCCTCTGGCGCGCCTTTGCGCTGGCGTCAATGTTGTCGGTGGTCGTTCGCCTCTAGCGTTCGTCCACGAGTTTGGCGACGAGGGCTTTGAGCTCGGCCACCTCTCGCTCGAGTTCCTTGACGCGGCGGGCGTTCTCGGTGATGCCATGGCGGTTGAGGGCACTCTGCTCGGCGGCGTCGTCGGGCATGTACTCGCGATGCTGCTTGGCGTCGAAACTCTCCTCAAACACGCGGCAGCCGTTGCGCTTGATGATGCGTCCCGGCACGCCCACGACGGTGCAGTTGTCGGGCACGTCCTTGACGACGACCGAGTTGCCGCCGATCTTGACGTTGTTGCCAATGTGGATGTTGCCAAGCACCTTGGCGCCCGTGCCCACCGTGACATTGTTGCCCAGGGTGGGGTGGCGTTTGCCGGTCTCGTTGCCGGTGCCGCCGAGCGTGACGCCCTGGTAGAGCACACAGTTGTCGCCCACGATGGCAGTCTCGCCAATAACGACGCCCATGGCGTGGTCGATAAAGAAGTGCTTGCCGATTTGCGCGGCGGGATGAATCTCGACGCCGGTGATGTGGCGGGTGATTTGCGAGAGCACACGGGCGAGAGATCGATGACCGTGTTCCCACAGCCAGTGCTCGGGCACGTGGTTCCACTTGGCGTGCAAGCCGGGGTAGGAAAGGAAGATGACCAGACCGTTTTGCGCAGCGGGGTCTTGCGCCTGGACGGTCTTGATGTCCTCTCGAATGGTGTTGATAAAGCTCATCGGCCGCCCTCCCTTGGCACCGTGACAATGCGATTCAATAAAGTATAGCGATTCGCTAGGGATTAGGAAGGACGATCTTGCTTCGCTTTGGGCGACAAGTGTCAGTTATGCAAACTTGCTGGTAATGAAGTAAGACTTTTGAGGGGTTTGGCCCGTGCTCGCATCGCAACCGTATACTGGTCAACCTGGACGTGTCCGCGCCCACAACTGAGAGGTTTTACTTCATGGGTTTCATCAATTTTATCGCCGAGCTGCTTAAGGACCCGCGCACCGCGATCGCCAGCTGGATTGCCGCCGGCCCGCTTATGGCCTACGGCTGCGTGTTCCTAATCATCTTTATCGAGACGGGCGTGGTGTTCTTCCCGTTCCTTCCCGGCGACTCGCTGCTGTTTGCCTCGGGCTTCTTTGCCCATAACGGCGGATTTAACATCGTGGCGCTTCTGGCCACCGCATGGGCCGCAGCCATCCTGGGCGATCAGTGCAACTTTATGATCGGCCACTTCTTTGGCCGCAAGATCATCGCCTCGGGCAAGGTAAAGGCCATGACGCCCGAGCGCATCAAAAAGTCCGAGGATTTCTTGGACAAGTGGGGCCATCTGGCCATCTTCCTCGGCCGCTTCTTCCCGTTCATCCGCACCTTTGTGCCTTTTATCGCTGGCATGGGCGGCATGCATTGGCGCAACTTTGTCGTCTTTAACGTGCTGGGTGGCATTACCTGGTCGACGGTCTTTACGCTGCTGGGTTACTTCTTTGGTGGCATTCCGTTTGTGCAGGAGCACTTTGAGCTGCTGATCATCGGCATTGTCGCCGTGTCGATCATCCCGACCGTGGTCGGTCTGGTTAAGGCAAAGCTCGGTAAAAAGAACGCCTAGTCCGAGCTTGTTTTCGGACGTTAATTCCAAGGCCCGTCATCGGATTCGATGGCGGGCCTTTTGTGTTGAAGGCAAATGAAAATACTTTACTTAGTTAAAGAAAAACGTTTTATCCAAGGCGTGCGGGGAGTACAATCACCTGCATGCGAATCGATGTGCCATGGACTTTGGTGTTGCCCGCGTGTCCTGTCCGGCTCTACGCTCCGGGCGTGCGACGTTGCGACGCGGTCGGCCTCGGTCCTTGCGTGCGGGTTCGCGAGTATGCAACTGTGTATGTAAGGAGCGACATATGACTGTCGAGAAGAAGGATATCGATTGGGGTAGCCTTGGCTTTGGCTACATGAAGACCGATTACAGCTACGAGGCCCATTGGAAGGATGGCGAGTGGGACGAGGGCGGCCTGACCACCGACCACACCCTGCATGTCTCCGAGTGCGGTGGCATCTTCCACTACTGCCAGGAGGTCTTTGAGGGCCTGAAAGCCTACACCGCCGAGGACGGCAGCATCGTCTGCTTCCGTCCCGACATGAACGCCGAGCGTATGTATAACTCCGCGCAGCGCCTCGAGATGCCCCCGTTCCCCAAGGACAAGTTTGTCGAGGCCGTCAAGCAGGTTGTCTCTGCCAACGCTGCATGGGTTCCGCCCTTCGGTTCCGGCGCGACCCTGTATGTGCGTCCGTTTATGATCGGCTCCGGTGACGTGATCGGCGTGGCTCCCGCTCCTGAGTACACGTTCCGCATTCTCGTGACCCCGGTCGGTCCGTACTTTAAGGGTGGCCTCAAGCCTGTCAAGCTGCGTGTTTCCGAGTACGACCGCGCCGCACCGCACGGCACCGGCAACATCAAGGCCGGCCTGAACTACGCCATGTCCCTGAAGCCCACGATGGAGGCTCACCGCGAGGGCTATGCCGAGAACCTGTATCTCGACTCCGAGTCCCGCACCTATGTCGAGGAGACCGGTGGCGCCAACGTCCTGTTCGTGAAGGAGGACGGCACGCTTGTCGTCCCGCAGTCGCACACCGACTCCATCCTGCCCTCCATCACCCGCCGTTCGCTCGTTCAGGTTGCTCAGGACCTGGGCATGACCGTCGACCAGCGTCCCGTCGAGTGGGCCGAGGTCAAGGCCGGCACCTTTGTTGAGTGCGGTTTGTGCGGCACCGCTGCCGTTATCTCCCCGGTCGGCGAGATCGACAACAAGGTCTACGGTGCCGACGAGACTGTGACCTTCCCGGCTGGCTACACCGAGATCGGTCCTGTGATGAAGAAGCTCCGCGAGACCCTGACGGGCATCCAGTCTGGTGCTGTTGAGGATAAGCACAACTGGGTTTACACCGTCGCGTAAGCTGTCTTGTATGTCCGGCCCGAGGGCGACCTTCCTTTCCGGCGCGTCCTCGGACATGAAAGAACCCCCGCTGCGCACTACGTGCGGCGGGGGTTCTTTCGTCCTGCGGAGTGCGCCGGAAAGGAAGGTCACCCCCGGGCCTGTGTTACCTCGGCGCAGTCGTTACGGGCAATATAGATCTGAATAGAGATGGTGCGCGGCTTTTTGCCGCGCTTTTGTTTTGGTTCGCGCCATGTGGGGGTGGTGGCGACGTGCATTTTTGCGAGTATTCTGCAATCGAAGACCCCTGCATACCGGCCTCGGGCGAAAAATCGGGATTTCTCGATGTTTTCTACGAATGATGGGCGGGGTTATGGGCTGACAGCGTTTGATTTGCAGGGATATTCGCGGTCTTTGGCATTTATCGTGGCGCCCGAAGCCCTTGGTTATGTTGAATACTCCCAAAAATGCACGGCGCCTTGAGGGGGACCTTCGCGACAAAGGAAACCGCCCCGCCGAAGTATGCATTCGACGGGGCGGTTTATGCATATACCCGATTAAGGATACGCTGCGGATCTGTTAGAACTTGACGGTCGGTGCCTGGCGGGCAGCTTCGGCGGCCTCGAAGCCCTGGCGCTCCTTAAACTGGAAGATGCCGGCAAAGATGACGGCCGGGAAGGTCTGGATGGCGTTGTTGTAGCTAAGCACGCAGTCGTTGTAGCTCTGACGCGCGTAGCTCACCTTGTTCTCGGTGTCCTCGAGCGTGGCTTGGAGCTGCGTAAAGTTGGTGTTCGCCTTAAGATCGGGGTAAGCCTCGGCCACGGCGAAGAGCTGGCGCAGCGCACCGGTCAGCACGTTGTCCGCTTCCATCTTGGCCTCGGGTGTGGTGGCACTCACGGCGGCGTTGCGCGCGTTGACCACGGCGGCAAGCGTGTCCTGCTCGTGTTTGGCGTAGCCCTTGACGGTCTCGACCAGGTTAGGGATCAGGTCGTTGCGGCGCTGCAGCTGCGTGTCGATGTTCTGCCAGGCGTTATCAATGCGATTGCGCTTGGTGACCATGTTGTTGTAGATGCCGGCGATGGCGCAGACAATCACAACGACAACAACGATACCGATGATGACGGGAATCATGGTGTCTCCGTTTCGAATGGCCGCGGCGTCTTCCGCCGGCTGCCGTTGGTGTAACGCTACTAGTATACCCGCAACCTTTGGCGATACCGAACTTTCCGGTAAGCGTTATGTTTCCACCAAGGTAAGGCCATTCGCCAGGGAGTGGGTGATACAGGTGTAAGATATGCGACAGATTAGTGAGTGCTGTCTTTTCCTTGAGGAGGGCGATACGTATGGACCTTCGCATCAAGAAAACCTATCGGGCCCTGTTCGAGGCCTTTACTGAGCTGCTCGAAGAGCATCGGTTTGAGGACGTGACGGTTGCCATGCTGTGCGACCGCGCTATGATTCGTCGGACGACGTTCTACAAGCACTTCCGCGACAAAAACGATTACTTTGCCTTCTATATCGATGAACTCATGTCGGGCCTGCCGCAAAAGCGGGCCGATGCGGATGGCGCGGAGGGCGCCGAGGACGTACGCGCGCTTCGCCACGAAGTGTTCGCCGATGCCATGGATCTGATTCTGGCGCATGAGCAGCTCATGGATAACATTTTGGCGAGCAGTATGTCGGGTATGCTGACTAGCATGATTTGTGACCGCATCGCACGTTCCATACGTGGGCGCGTGATGAGCGCGCTTGACGAGGACGCGCTCGCGCCCGTATCGCTCGAGACAACGTCTGAGTTTGTCGCCGGCGGCATTATTCGGCTCTTTACCATGTGGTGGGAATCGGGCCACGTACTAGAGCGCCGATCCGAAATCGCCGACGTGGTCGATGCACTGTTCGAACGGACCATGACGCCGGTGAGTCACTAAGAGTGGCGGAGAGAGGGGGATTCGAACCCCCGGAACGCTCTCGCGCTCAACGGTTTTCAAGACCGCCGCATTCAACCGCTCTGCCATCTCTCCGTGAGTCGTAATGATAGCATCGTTTTGGGTTTGCAACAGGGAAGGCGAACGATGACGAGCACCGGAATCGATGAGAAGTTCATGCGCGAGGCGCTGGCGGAGGCGCGCGCCGCCGCTGCGGTGGGCGAGGTACCGATTGGTGCCGTGGTAGTGCGCGCGGGTGAGATCGTCGCGCGGGCGCATAATCGCCGCGAGCTCGACCAGGACCCTTCGGCGCATGCCGAGTTTGCGGCCCTATGCGCCGCCGCGCGGTCGCTCGGTCGTTGGCGCCTTTCCGATTGCACGGTCTACGTAACGCTCGAGCCCTGCTGCATGTGCGCGGGGCTTATGGTTAACGCGCGCGTGGGGCGCTGCGTGTACGGCGCGTCCGATGCTAAAGCGGGCGCTCTGGGGTCGCTATACGACCTGAATGCCGATTCGCGCCTGAATCATCGGTTTAACGTACATGCCGGCGTGCTGGCGGATGAGTGCCGCGCGGTGCTGAGCGGCTATTTTAGTGGGCTGCGTGGCACCGATGGTGCTGGCTGCGGTTGTGGGGCCGATCTTGAGGCGCATGCCGCCCACGCCGAGGCGCTTGCGGGTGTTGGGGATCTCGCTGGCGAGACGCTCGACTTTGGCTCCGTGCAGCGCCGGCCCCGTCGTGTGCTGTTGGCGATTGATTCCTTTAAGGGCAGCGTTTCGAGTGCACAGGCGGAGGCGGCCGTTGCCGAAGGTGTGCGCCGCGTGTGGCCCGATGCCCAGGTAAGCGCGCTGCCGCTGGCGGATGGCGGCGAGGGAACGCTCGATGCCGTTGCCGCGTGCGGCGGTGAGGTCGTGGCATGTGAAGTCGCAGGCCCCTTGGGCGACCGCGTGTCTGCCCGGATGCTGGTGGACGGCGAGCGTGAATCTGCTGTTATTGAGATGGCCGAGGCGGCAGGTATTGGGTATTCACCTTGCACGGAATCGGCGGCGCTTGCGGCTTCGACCTATGGCGTGGGCGAGCTGATGCTTCGCGCGGTTCGTGCTGGGGCAAAGACTGTCTATATTGGTCTGGGCGGCAGCGCCACCAACGATGGTGGCGCCGGCATGCTGCAGGCGCTGGGCGCCCACCTTGTCGATGACCGTGGCTGCAATATCGCCCCCGGTCTCGCGGGCCTTGAACACGTGGCGAATATCGATTTGGCACCGGCGCTTCGGGCACTAAACGGCACGCGTATCATCGTGCTTTCCGATGTCGAGAATCCGCTCGTGGGGCGTCGAGGCGCACTGGCGGTGTTTGGTGGGCAGAAGGGTTTGCCGGCGGGTGATGCCGAGGTACTGCGCGGGTACGACAGCTGGATGGTCGGCTACGGCCGCCTGCTCGATGCGGCGATTACCGGGGTGCGGGCTCAGGGGTTGTTGCGCGTGCCCGAGGGCGTGCGGACATTTGGCTCGGTGCTCGGCGTGCCTGGCGCGGGCGCGGCAGGTGGCTTGGGTGCCGCGCTGCTGGCGCTCGGTGCTGAGTTGCGTTCGGGCGTGGAGACGGTGCTCGATCTGATTGGGTTTGACGAACGCGTGCGCGATGTCGACCTGGTCATTACAGGCGAGGGCAACATGGACGAGCAATCCGCTGCCGGCAAGGCGCCGGTGGGCGTGGCCCGCCGTGCCAATCGCTATGGCAAGCCGGTAGTAGCCGTCGTGGGCGGTCGTGCGGATAATTTGGATGCGGTGTATGGTCAGGGCATCGACTTGGTCCTGCCGGTCTGCCGCAGGCCCATGCCTCTTGACCAAGCGCTCGACCCCCAGGAAGCCACAACCAACCTCATCTGCGCCGGTGAAGCAGCCGCCCAATCCTTCGACCTTGGCCGCATCTAAAACCCATCCCCTCGATAAGTTGCGGTGGAATAGTTCCTGTTTGGCGGCTCAGGCGGCAAAAACAGGAACTATTCCACCGCAACTTCGAGAATGGCTATCCGAGGCTGGCCGCCTTGGGCCTTGGGTCGGACCGTCCGCCATGAAATGCGGCCATCTACTACGTTTAGCCGAGCACCCTTGACCATCCCGGATTTTGTGAAATTAAAACCGCAGGTAGAAAGCTTGCCGATTTTCGAAAAAGCCGGCTATGGTTGACCCCTGCGGCCTAAACGTAGTAGATAGGCCCCTTTTGTGGCACGGCAGCAGACCAGTCTTTTTGGGACGGGGCTTATTTGACCACCTGTCGATCTGATTGCCCAAGTAGTCAAAAAAGCCCCGTCCCAAATTAGCCACCTTGCCCCATCGGGCGGGAGCGGGTAAGATATATCGAGCGCCTAGCGCGTTCGATGGGTTCGGATGACGACATGTTCCGAATCTGGTCAGGTCCGGAAGGAAGCAGCCATAAGGAGCCTCTGTCGGGCATCCGGATCCATCGAGCGCACGGGCTTTCTTTTTTGCGCGGTTTTACCAAACCGCGCAATGATCGACGCTGCGCGCCACCCAGAGCGACAATTTGTCATTCAAAAGGCAAGGCATGACCAGAAGGTCTATGCCTTGCCTTTTTCATGCCAACTTGTGCGCTCTGGATGGCGCTCGCTGACCGCGCCTAAACATAGGCGGTTTTTACCGCTATCCAAGATTCTTCTGTAACGAGTTGCTTACGCATCTCTAGGGTTCTCCGTACTATCATGAATCAGATTGAAGAGAGATGATGATAGGGAGCGCCTTTTTATGATTGAGCTGCTCAGGCGTTTTGGTGGTAAGTTTCACCGGTATATGGTGATTGGTCCTGCGTGCAAGCTGATCGAAGTGATCTTTGACCTGCTGACGCCGCTGGTGATTGCCCAGATGATTGATAAAGGTATCGGTGCGCACGACATGAGTGCCGTCGTCCACTACGGCATGGTGCTCGCCGCCATGGCCGTGATCGGCATCTCGTTTACGCTCGTCTGCCAAAAGATGGCGGCGCTCACCTCGCAGGGCATGGGTACTGACATTCGCGGCGCACTCTACCAGCACATCAACAAGCTGAGCTATGCCGAACTTGACCGCTTTGGCACGCCGTCGCTCATCACGCGCATTACCAACGACGTCAACCAGGTGCAGCTTGCTGTGGCGCTGGGCGTGCGCATGCTCATCCGCTGGCCCTTCTTGGCGGTGGGTTCCATGGTCGCGGCCCTTGCCATCGACCTTAAGCTCGGCATCATCTTTTTGATTTGCACGCCCGCCATCGGCCTGGTGTTTTGGTTTGTCATGGCGCGCTGCATCCCGTACTACAAGCAGCTGCAGGCAAAGCTCGACCGCATCGCGCTCATTTGCCGCGAGGGGCTTTCGGGCGCCCGCGTGGTCCGGGCGTTTGTGCGCGAGGGTCACGAACGTGAGCGTTTTGCCCAGGCGGCCGATGACCAGGCGCGTGTCGCAATCGCGGTGGGCAAGCTCTCGTCGATCCTCAACCCCGTCACGTTTTTGGTGATGAACCTGGGCGTGTGCGCCATCCTGTGGGTGGGCGGCATCCAGGTCAACGTGGGCGAACTCACGCAGGGCCAGGTCATGGCGTTCGTCAACTACATGACGCAGACCCTGACTTCCATCGTGTATGTCGCCAACCTGGTCGTGGTCTTTACCAAGGCGAGCGCCAGTGCGTCGCGTCTCAACGAGGTGCTCAATTGCGTGCCGAGCATTACCGACGAGGGCAACCAGCCGGTTGCGCTGCCCGAGCCGGGCGCACTGGCGGGTGGCGCTGTTCCGGTCCCCGCGCTGAGCTTGAGCCATGCGAGCTTCTCCTTTGGCGCGGGCGCCGCCAACGCCGTCAATGACGTGACCCTGGAGCTGCCGCTGGGCAAAACGCTCGGCATTATCGGCGGCACGGGCAGCGGTAAGTCGACGCTCGTCTCGCTCATCCCGCGCCTGTACGACACGGGCACCGGCAGCGTGAGCGTAATGGGTGCCGACGTGCGCGCCTGGCCGCTCGACCAGCTGCGTCATGTGGTTGCGACTGTTCCGCAGCGCGCGTCGCTCGTGAGCGGCACGATCCGCAGCAACCTAACCTGGCGCGACGAGTCGGCAACCGATGAGGAGCTGTGGGCGGCGCTCGATATAGCGCAGGCCAGCGAGTTCGTGCGCAACAAGCCGCAGGGGCTCGGCGCCCCGGTCGAGGCGGGCGGCAAGAACTTCAGCGTTGGCCAGCGCCAGCGCCTGACCATTGCGCGTGCCCTGGTGGGCTCGCCGCAGATTCTGATTATGGATGACTCCGCCTCGGCGCTCGACTTTAAGACCGATGCAGCGCTTCGCCACGCCATCCGCGAGCGCAGCGTACGCGGTGCCGCCGCGGGCGGACTCCCGCTAACCACGGTGATCGTGAGCCAGCGCGTCTCGACCGCGCGCGACGCCGACATGATCTGCGTGCTCGACCACGGCTCGGTCGCGGGCCTGGGTACGCACGACGAGCTGTACGCAAGCTGCCAACTCTATCGCGAGATTTGCCAGTCGCAGCTTCGTCGCGAGGAGCTCGAGGGTCAGCAGGGGAGCACGACGCCCGCGTTCGTCCCGAGTCCCGCGTCCGCCCCGGCTGCCCCGGCATCCACTTGCGCAAAGGGGGACTGCTAAATGAATCCGTATACTTCTTCCGGTTCGGTCGCCACGATGACGGCCAACGTGTCCGGCAACGATAACCTCAACGACCTGGGCGACGGTCCGCGCCAGCCCGGCGACCCCGAGCGTTACCCCGTAGGCGCGGTAACTCGCCGTCTGCTGGGCTACGTCCGTCCGCATCGCATTTCGTTTACGGCGTCGTTTGTGAGCGCCGCCATCTCGGTGGTCTTGCAACTCTATACGCCCATCCTCATCGGCGAGGGCATCGACCTCATCGTTGCCGCCGGGCAGGTGGACTTCGGGTCGCTGCTGCCGCTCGTTACCAAGCTCGCAATCGTCGTGGTGGGCGCGGCAGCCTTCCAGTGGCTGCAGGGCTACTGCGTCAACCGTCTATCCTACGAAACGGTGCGTGACATGCGCGTGGAGGCGAGCGACAAGCTCAGCCGCATGCCGCTCAGCTTTATTGACGGCCATGCCCACGGCGACCTCATGAGCCGCGTGGTCAACGATGTCGACCAGGTGGGCGATGGCCTGCTGCAGGGCTTTACGCAGCTCTTTACCGGCGTCATCACCATCGTGGGCACGCTCGCGTTTACGCTCTCCATCAACCTGACCATGACGCTTGTGGTGGTGCTCGTCACGCCGCTTTCCATCTTTGCGGCCGGTGCCATCGCCAAGCTTTCCAATAAGAGCTTCACTGCTCAACAGCGCATCCAGGGCCAACTCGGCGGTCATATCGAGGAGTATGTGGGTGAGCAAAAGCTCGTGGACGCCTTCGCCTACGGCCCGCACGCTCAACAGCGCTTTGATGCCCTTAACGCCGAGCTCTATACGGCGGGCGAGCGCGCGCAGTTTATGGGCTCGCTCTCCAACCCCGGTACGCGCTTTATCAACAACATCATCTACGCCGTGGTTGCCGTGATCGGCTGCGCGGGCGTGATCACGGGCGTGCCTGCGGCGCTTACGGTGGGCGGCGTGCAGATCTTCCTGTCCTACGCCAACCAGTACACCAAGCCGTTCAACGAGGTCACCAACGTCATTACGCAGATCCAGACGGCGTATGCCTCGGCGCGCCGCATGTTTGCGCTGCTCGATGCGCGCGAGCAGGAGCCCGATGCGGCGGATGCCGTGGAACTTGCCGCCCCGCAGGGTGAGGTGACCTTTGAGCATGTGGACTTTAGCTATGTGCCCGACCGCAAACTGCTGAAGGATATCTGCATCGATGCCAAGCCCGGTATGCGCTATGCGCTCGTCGGTCCCACGGGCTGTGGCAAGACGACGCTCATCAACCTGCTGCTGCGCTTTTACGATATCGATGCTGGGCGCATCGTAGTCGATGGTCGCTCCTCGCGTGACTACACGCGCGCGAGCCTGCGCCGCGCCTTTGGCATGGTGCTGCAGGACACCTGGCTGTTCGAGGGCACGGTAGCCGAAAACATTGCCTACGGTTGCCCCGATGCCACGCGCGAGCAGATTGTCGAGGCCGCCAAGCGCGCTCATGCGCATAAGTTTATCGTGCAGCTGCCAGGCGGCTACGATACGGTGATCGGCGAGGACGGCGGCACGTTTAGCCAGGGTCAAAAACAGCTGCTGTGCATTGCGCGCGTTATGCTCACCGATCCGGCGATTCTGCTGCTGGACGAGGCAACGTCGAGCATCGATACGCGTACCGAGCTGCAGGTGCAGGCGGCATTCGACGAGCTCATGGCTGGCCGCACGAGCTTTGTCGTGGCACACCGCCTGTCGACGATTCGCAACGCCGATTGCATCCTGGTAATGCGCGATGGCGAGATTATCGAGCGCGGCACGCACGACGAGCTGCTAGCGGCAGGCGGCTTCTACGCCGAACTCTACCGCAGCCAGTTCGCACAGTAACGTGGCGCAAAGTAGTCTTTTTGGGACGGGGCTTTTTTAGCTACCCCTATCCAGCCGAATGGCCATGGGGTGCTTTGGGGCTTGAGGTAGCTAAAAAAGCCCCGTCCCAAAAAGACTACCGGGTTGCTCTGTACATCTGCGTCGTTAGTACTAAGATATTCATCTAATAAATTGCATTAGTGGCTTTAGTTTTGGGGGATACGAGGCAACGTGACTATGACGTGCTCTTTGGTGGTTAACAGCAAGAGCGGTAATACCAGGATGGTTTCGGGCGCAATCAAGCGTGCCCTACAGGCTGCAGGCGTCGAGTTTATTCACGCTGCCGCGCTGAGCGACGATGCGGACGCAGATCAGGTTGCGCGCGAGGCGCAGGGTGCCTGTGCTGCCGATACGGTGCTCGTCGGCTTTTGGTGCGACAAGGGCGCATGCACGCCTTCGGTCGCGGCGTTGCTCTCCGCCTTGCACGGCAAGCGCGTCTTTCTGTTCGGTACCTGCGGTTTTGGTGCCGATCAGAGCTATTATCAGCAGATTATCAATCGCGTGACCTCCAATTTGGCCGAGGATGCCGAGCTTGTGGGTTGGGCAATGTGCCAGGGCAAGATGGGTCCCGCGGTCAAGCAGCGCTACGAGGCCATGCTCGAGCAAGATCCCGACAATGTCCGCTTTAAGATGCTGCTCGATAACTGGGTCGCCGCAAAGGATCACCCCACCAAGGAAGATCTGGACAACATGGCTGCAGCCGCCAAAAAGGCCGTGCTGGGGGAGTAGCTCCCATCGCTGACGGCGGTCGGTCCATCTTTCTAAATGAAACGTCCTCCCGGGCGTCGGGGCACGAAGTTCCCTGCTCTACAGTCCTGCGCAAGACGAAGGCCACATTAAGTGGCCTTCTTTGCGTGCGGAACTCGCGATGAACTTCGTGCCCCGCCGTCCGGGAGGACGCCTCTTTATTGATGGGAGGCCTGATAGGTCGATGGTTCCGTGCCCGGATGCGTCCAAAGTGGGACGGGCTTTCCGGATGGGCAGGCTTTCGAAAAATGCGTCCCGGAATTTGCCTTTGGAATGGGACGTAGTTTCCCGTTGAGGTGCTTTGCGGAAAGTGCATCCCACTCTGGGCGGTCGAAGTGGGACACACTTTCCCAAAGGCGCTCCAACGGGAAATTGCGTCCCATTATTCGGTCAAGAAACGGGATGCATTTTCCCAATGAGAGCAAAACCGGAAAATGCATCCCACAATCAGCCCTCAAAGTGGGACGCCGTTTCCCAATGAGGCTCAAGCGGAAAATGCATCCCGGAATTTGCGCTCAAAGTGGGATGCGGTTTCCGGTTGAGGGTCTAAGGGGAAAATGCGTCCCAGAATCGACGCTTGAAATGGGATGCAGTTTCCCGATGAGGCACTCGACGGAAAATACATCCCAGAAATGGCCTTTGAGCTGGGATAAGATTTCCGCGGCATCTCGGATTCTCAAAAATGAGACACGCCGTTGGCGAAAATGAGACACGTGATATCGGGCATCGGACGTATCATTTGCAAAAGATGAGTCCACTCCACTCGAATAAAGCGAGGTCCCTCATGTACGTTCCACACCCCCGTATCCGTAGGCTGTCGAAAATCCCGCTTGTTGGGACGGCGGCGCTTGCTGCGTTGATCGCCACGAGCGTCGCCTGCTTCACGGCCACGCCCCAGGTTGCCCAGGCGGCAGACGCGCCCGCAATCACCGATATGACCGAGCAGGATTATCAAGCCCTGGGTCTGGGCACGAGCGAGGACATTCCGGCCGATACCGTTGGCCCCTATTCCACTGATACCCCCACGACGTTTGCCACGCGCAGCGAGGTCTATATGGCAGCTAACGGTAGCCATGGCAATCGCTACACTCTGCGCGACAAGCTCGAGAACGTCGAGCGCGGTGACATTGGCGGCAGCAGCAAACTCTTCGATGGCTATGGAAGTGTGTGGGGCGCCGCAAAGTTCTGGCAAAACGTCAACAACTTCGATACGAACAGCGATCTCTACAAGCATAGCGACTACGGTGGCGGCACCTGGTCGTACCTAAGCAACAATGAGTCCTCAACAGTACTCGCCAACGACAACAACGGTTTCTCGGGCATTCACGCCACGAGTGTTGAGTTCTGCAGCGACGCCAGCACGGGCAAAAAGAGCCGCGTTGCCGAGCTCCGTGCCTACGGCGACAGTTCTTCCACGACGATTGACAGCAAGTCATACGCCGGAAAGGTTGAGCTGGTCCTCTACTCGTTTAGCAACGGGCGTACGCGCACTCTCGACACACACCTGCCGGTGACGGTCAACACTAATATGATGTACGAAGGCCGTTTTAAGTACCTGGATGCCGGTTACCTGCAAGAGCACGACGCCGTCTTTGATGTCGAGGCGGGCGATGTCGATGGCGACGGCGTCGACGAGCTTTTTGTCTACGCGGGCTGCTATGTCGACGAGAACGGCGTGCGCAAGGCTGTAGTCGACATGTATGACTTGGAGGGCGGCAACTGGAAGCAAAGCGTCGTCAAGATCGATGCCGGTAACGCCGCGGACTACACCACGCACAACAAGGGCGGGAACGACTCCTGGACGCAGCTTCAGTCAGCTCCTGTCGTTTCGCTAGCGGCCGGCGACCTCGATCGCGATTTTTGCGATGACCTCGCCATCGTGGTCTCGGCACCCTACGGCAAGAAGAATATTGATAAGTCGACGCATTGCGAGCTGTTTTCGTGGGATGCATCCAAGGGTGCGCTCGTCCATGTCGATGCTCTGGGCGACGCGGGCGCAATCTCCCTCTCCGCGAACGGCAAGACCATGGTCGCTGCGAATGCGACGTTCGGCACGTTTGCCGCCTACGATGAAGAAGGAAAGAAGACGGGTGAAACCGTCACGGGCCTTATTCTTGCGGGCTATGACTGGCAACGCAGCGCTTTTGATTACGGCGCTTCTGACGGCAGCAAGGGGCTGTACGGCGCGCTGTACCGCTACGCGTATTTTGACTCGGAGTCTGGCGAGTTCAAGCTTTCCGATTGTAAGGAATACAGAGACGGGCTCCTCGCCTCCTATGGGCTGATGCATGTGCCCAACAGCGCATGGAAGGATAGCGCTCAGGATAAGCGCTATCCGTGCACCTTGGCGCCTATTGCCCTTGCCACTGCCAACCTTGACGGCCTGTCCGAGCAGCTGGCGGTCGACGAGGTGCTCGTGGGCGGCGATGTGTTCCGCGACTTTGCCTGCAACACGGCACAGAGCGGGGCTCAGGGCTTGGGGTCCATGGTCGGAACCATGAGCATGAGCGGTCAGCAATACAACAGCAGCAACAAGCATGACCACAAGGGTATAGAGCAGGTGTGGATCAGCGACGTCAAGGCGGGCGGCGTCTCGGGTTCGGACCGCTATAACGAGAGCTTTATCGCCGTGGTGGGCAAGCACCGCGACGAGGACCTGCGCAAGAACGATGACTACTATTGGATGACCGCCTCGCATTTTTCGCTCGACGAGAACGGAAAGGTGCGCCGCGGCGAGGAGCAGGTGATTAGTGAGAGCAACCGTCGCGGCACTACCTACGGCACATTTATCTCGCTCGCGCTGCCCGATGTCGACAACGACAGCGTCAAGATCACGTACAAGGACCGCTACAAGGTCTATACCAACCCGCGCGTGCTTGCCGTGCTGCAGGATGCGCCCTATGTTGAGGATCTGGAGCAGGCATACGGCTATCTGGTGTTGGGCGGCACGTCATACGGAGAGGAAAAGGGCACGGGGACATCCCAGGGCTATACCATTGGCGCCGAGTTGGGCGTTGCCGTCGAGGTGCAGACCGGTCCGCCCCTGGTCGCGATGAATGCTTCAGTCGATTTTGCCGCCGAGGGATGCTATGACTACCGGAGCGAGCGCACGGTCAGCGCAAGCGTAAGCTATGAGTCGCATGCCGGCGAGGGTGACAAGGCCGTGCTCTACACGATTCCGATGGTCTATTACGAGTATGAGATCGAAAATGAGGAAACTGGTGGCAAGGGCGTGATGGCGGCGCCCGTGTCGCTCGGCGCGCAGACCTCGGTCGTTAATGTCGAGGCCTATGACCGCATTGCCAAACAGCACAATATGACGCCGCTCAGCTACTTTTTGACCAACCGGTCGGGAGAACCCGGAACCTATCAAACGACGCTCAACGGCGAGACTCCCGTTGGGGATTCCTTTGGCCTGGGCAAGCCTGGCGTAACGCGCGCCTACACGCACGATGGGTTTAACGGCGCCGCCGCGCAGTCGGGGGCGAGCATTGAGCAGACCATCGAAGTCGAGGAGGGCAAGGAGCAGGAGCTCGAGCTCGGCTTGACGCTGAACGGCAGCGTTGTCATGGGCGCGAAGCTCGCAAAGCACGAGTTGTTTGGCGGCCTGTGCTTTGGTGCCAACGCCGGCTTTACTACGGGTAACTCCTCGAGTGAATCGACCGAATACGGCGGCACCGTCGACAACCTGCCCGAGGCCGCGCAGGGCAAGTACGGTTTTGTGTGGCGTCTGGGCGTCAACGCGGTGGATGTCGACAAGTTCGAGGCAGACTCGGGCGACAAGCTCGGCACCAAGGACACCGACCAGTTCTGGATCGTGGGCTATGACGTTAAGGACGTCGAGATGCCCGACGCGCCGGCCGTGACGGGCTTTACGGCAAACGCCGTCGATTCGACCAGCGTTACGTTTAGCTGGGACGATGTACTCGCAAACAAGAGTGGCTTTAGCTACGGCGTGGGCATGCTGCAGAGCAATGCGGCGGATGCGGTCGTCAATAGCTGGAAGATTGCCGACAACACGCAGACCTCGCTTAAGTGGGATGGGCTGTTGCCGAATACGGAGTATCGATTCGCCATCGCCGCCGTTAAGAATGATTCAACGGCCGAAACGGGTATTCGCTCGGCGATCATCACGGTCAAGACCATGCCCGATGGCATGACGATGACCGTGAGCGGACCTGCGGCGGATACAGCGGAGAGGTCGGCCCTCGAGTATGACTCTTCGGTCGAGTGCTCGGCGGGAGACAAGCTGACACTCTCGGCGATCGGCCATGTGACGCAGCGCAATGCCGACGGCAGTGAAACGGAGCTGGCGCCGTCATATATCTGGTACCGCAAGGTTCGCGGCGAGGCCGAGTTCCAGCGCGTGGCTGCCGATGGCAGCCTCCCAGCCGGAACGGCCTCAACGCTCGAGATTGACCTGACGGCGGAGGATGACGGCGCGCAGTACTACTGCCACGTGGGATACAACGACGTGGGCCTCGACACCGGCACGACGCTCGTGAATATCGAGGCCGAGGAGACGGCGCCCACAACGGTGAACGCCACCCCGATCCGCACGCGCCGCCTGTTCTCACAGGCAAGTGCGGGCGCCAAGAAGTTCCTGGACCATACGCTGGTAAACACCGCCGGCCCAACCGATTCCGAAGGCTCAAAGGACCCCGAGACTCCGACGACCCCGGAGACGCCCGAGACCTCGACGAATCCGGATAAGCCTAAGGCGGACGGCAGCACCGAAACCAAGGCGAAGGCCACAACCTCAGCCAAGAACCTCGCAGGCACCGGTGACCAAACGCTAGCAATAGTCGCTACCGCAGCAGCGGCGGGTATCGTTCTGGTGGCAATAGCCCTCATCATGCTGATCAAGCATCGCAAGACCCACTAGCGGCCAGTCGAACATATCGACAAACCAAAAAACCCGGGTAGCCAAAAAACAGGCCACCCGGGTTTTCTGTTGAGTGGAGACTCCGCAAGCGGAAACTGCATCCCACAATTAGCGCCCGGAACGGGACACATTTTCCGTCAAGCCCTCATCCGGAAAATCCATCCGCAGTCCCGCGCCCAGACCGGGACGCACTTTCCCAAAGGGTCCTCAACGGGAAACTGCGTCCCATAATTAGGCCGAGAAATGGGATGAACTTTCCCAATGAGAGCCAACCGGAAACCACGTCCCAGAATCAGCCCCCAAAGTGGGACGCACTTTCCCAACGAGCCTCAACCGGAAAATACATCCCGGAATCCAGCTGAATAGTGGGACACACTTTCCCAATCGGGTCCCAAGCGGAAACTGCATCCCATTCCAGACAAGAATTCCGGGACACACTTTCCGCAAACAAAGAAGGCCACATAACGTGGCCTTCGTCTTGCGCAGGACTGTCCAAGCAGGGAACCTTATATGCCTCCGCCTGGACAGACGTTTCAGTTGTGGCTCAGCAGCTAGCAGCTACTTAATCTTGGTCGTACCCGGTGCCAAGTTGGGGTCGGTCTCGTTGGCCTCGGTCTGGAAGTGCTCCGTATAGACGTTCTTGCCGTCGCGGAACATCTCGTAGTATTGCATCTTGGCGTAATCCTCGCGCGCCTTGGTGGCGGCTGCTGCGGCGGCGTCGTCGCCGGTGACGTTGGAGGAGAGCGCCCAGCGCAGGCCGGCGTCCTCGTAGCCCACGGAGTTGATGGCGGGCAGCGACTCACGCAGCGTCATGTGCGCCTTCTGGTAGTCGGAGAGGGGTGCGCCGATCAGCTGCATAAGCTGCGTGGACAGGTAGTTGGTGGACAGGTCGTCGACCTCGCTCGTCTGGTCGCAGCCGGCAACGTCGTAGTTGGCCCAGATGATGTAGTCGGTCTGCCACAGACGCTCCTGATGCGTGGCGTCGTCCTCACCGGTAAACCACTTGTCGTTGAACTTGGACGGGAAGAACGGCTGGTGATCGCCCCAGAACACCACGACCACCTTGCGGTCGAGCTTGCTCAAGGCGTTAAGGAAGTAGCGCAGCGCCTGGTCGGACTGCTCGATGCACGAGACGTACTCGTCGACATCGGAGAGCGTGCCGTCCTCGACGGTCTTGGCGTCCAGATCGGTCGTGTCGATATTCAGGTGCATCTGCTTGTCGACCGGCAGCAGACCCGTATCGTAACCCGAGTGGTTCTGCATGGTCACGTCGAAGATAAACTGCGGATCGGCGTTCTGGTCGAGCAGCTCAAGAATCTTGTCGTAGGTAGCCTGGTCGGTCACCATACCGCGCAGGGTGTCGGCTCCCTGGAAGTCGTTGATAGACAGGAACCGGTCAAAGCCAAAGTCCTTGTACACGTTCTCGCGGTTCCAGTTGGTTGCGTGGTTGGGGTGCATGGCCGTGGTGGAATATCCGAGCGACTTGAACTGCTCTGCCAGATTCCCGGTTGTTTCCATGTTGTAGATGGTGTAGGGGTACACGCCCGAGCCCAGGTTGGCCATGGAGTTGCCGGTCATAAACTCAAACTCGGTATTGGCGGTGCCGCCGCCGTAGGCGCTCACGTAGAGCTTGCCGCGGCTGAGGCAGTTGGGCAGGTTCTTAAAGTACTGCGGGCCTTCGTAGCCGGCGCGCATGTTCTGGTAGATCGAAAGATCCGAGAAGGTCTCGTTCATGATGGCGATGACCGTGGGCTTCTCGCTGTCGAACTGCTCCTTTGCGGCGGTGCGCTCGTCACTCTTGGCGGCGTCGGACTTGTCGTAGGCCTTGGCGTACTTTTTGAGCGTGGCCTTGGCATCGTCGACGGAGTAGTCGGCGGGTTTGGGCGGCTTGATGGACTGCGCTGCGCTAATGAAAGCGGGCAGGTAGCCCTCGCGCCAGTAGCTCTCGAGCGGGCGCCAGGTGTAGACGGTGATGCCGAGGGTGTTGTAGTAGTCGATGAGCGTGACGTGTGCGGTCACGCCGCCCAGGCACAGCACCGCCACGAGCAGGTTGGTGAGCAGCATGCGCTTGGCGTTGGCGGCGCCCTTCTGACGGTGCGGTGCCACCAGGCCGGCGTACTCGCATAGCAGCATGGCGATGGCGGTAAAGCCCATGGACAGCACGCAGAACAGTGAGATCGAGAAGGTGTAGCCGGTGCCGGCGACCGCGGCGGCGGTGGAGATGGCCGAAAGGTCGCCCGGCTGGATGGGCATGGATTTAAACGTGATGACGAAGAACTCGGCAATGCCCAGGACAAAGAGGGCAAAGGCCAGGACCGCGGGAGCTGCGCCGTGGCGCTGGAACAGGAAGAACAGGCCGACCATGAGCGTGGTGATGATGGCCCACTCGAGCAGGATGCACAGGGGGTAGACCCAGGTAAAGTCGTGGTTGGACGAGACCTCCATGCCCAGCAGCGCAAAGACGCCGGCGAGCAGCAGACACAGGACGGCGGCGACGAGCGGTTTGCCCACAAAGGCGCCGCGCAGGCGGGCGAGCTTGCCGGTGGGGGCGGGGGCGTCGGGCCCGGCGAACGCAAAGACGCGCGGGGCGATGCGGTCGCGGGCGATACTGGCCCAGGCGCAGCCGGTGAGGATGGCATTGGTCAGGATGAGCATCACAAAAGCGAGCGGCTCGTTTTGGGCGACGAGGCCAATGGCGCCCCAAATGGTCAAAAAGAGCTGGAACAGGCCGAAGGCGACGCTCCACCCAAGAGCGCTTTTGGCAACGGTGCCCGACTGAGCGCGAATGGCCTTGGCCTCGCGCAAAACAAGGTAGACGGTCGCCGCAAGACCGACGAGCGAGATGGCGGCAGCGAACATGCTGAGACTCCTCACAAACTTAAAACCTACGAAAGCGGGGGTTTACCCGATTGTTACCTAAATATGCGCTGCATTTGCGGGCTGCGCACAACAACCAGCCATATTAACGCGCATGCGCGGCGGTGTGGCGCAATGTAGTGGCGACCTGCGCGATAATGGACGGGAATTACACGGAAACGTAAAGGCTTCTTAAAGAATTGGCGAGGATAGAGCTATGGGCGAGCAGGTTTGTATGACGGGTGCCGAGTACTGCGACGGAGCTGCGGTCGTGGACGCCGGCGGTTATCCGGTCGAGACCACGGGTAACGCGGTACTGGACATCTTGGAGCACCGCTCGTCCACGCGTGCCTTCGCGCGTGATGACGACGACCGCCCCGTGGCGGTGACCGACGAGCAGCGGGCGGCGATTCTGCATGCGGCGAGCCGTGCGCCGTCGGCGGGCGCCATGATGATGTATTCCATCGTGAGCATCCGCGAGCAGGCTACGCTCGACCGCCTGGCCGACCTGTGCGACCATCAGCCCATGATCGCCAAGGCGCCCTGGGCACTCATATTTGTGGTCGATTATGCCAAGTGGATCGATCTGTTTGAGCACGTGGGCTGCTTTGAGCCCGAGTTTGTCGAGCGCACGGGCAAGGCGCCCCGCCGCGCGCCGGGTTTGGGCGACTTTGCCATCGCGGCCCAGGACGCCGTGATCGCCGCGCAAAACGCCGTGGTTGCCGCCGAGGCCCTGGGCCTGGGGAGCTGCTACATCGGTGATATCGTCGAGAATGCCGAGGAAGTTGCCGAGCTGCTCGATCTGCCGCCCTATACCATGCCGCTGTCGATGCTCATCATCGGCATGCCCCGGAAGGAGCGTCCGGCGATCGCACACCCCGTGGTGAACCTGGTGCACGAGGAGCGCTACTGCCGTGCGGATGCCGCGACCATGGACGCGCAGGTGGACGAGATGGACGCGATGTTCCGTCCGCACGCCCGCGAGGTGGGGGAGCGCGTCGCGGATATCTATACCCGCAAGCACACCAGTCCCTTTATGGCCGAGATGAGCCGCTCCATGGAGTGGTGGTTCAAAAATTGGCTCGGAAAATGACGGATGTGACAAAGGGACCGTCCCTTTGTCACATTCCATATCGCTGCGGTGGCCTAAAGGCCGTATAAATGTTTATCTAGCTGGGAAAACAGTGCCATTCAAACATGGGCCGATTATCTATAATCCCTTCGAACATTAAAGTTGGGAGGAAACCGGCTTATGGAACAAAAGGCCAAGGAGGCAGCCTCGCACGCTGCTATTCCTGTGAGCATCTCGGCGATGCTCGTCACGCTGGGCGTGGTGTACGGCGATATCGGCACCAGCCCTATGTATGTAACCAAGGCGCTCGTTGCCGGCAACGGCGGCATCGGAAGCGTGACGGAGGAGTTCGTGCTTGGCGCGCTCTCCCTTGTCGTGTGGACGGTCACGCTGCTGACCACCATCAAGTATGTGCTCATCTCGCTGCGCGCCGATAACCATGGTGAGGGCGGCATCTTTGCCCTGTACAGCCTGGTCAAGCGCTGTGGCAAGTGGCTTATCATCCCCGCCATGCTGGGTGGCGCCGCGCTGCTCGCCGACGGCATCCTGACGCCGGCTGTTACCGTTACCACGGCCATCGAGGGCCTGCGCACCATCCCGGCGGTCCATGCCGTGCTGGGCGATGACCAGGGTCGCGTCGTCGCCATTACGCTCGCCATCATCATCGTGCTCTTCTTGGTGCAGCGCATCGGTACGGCCAAGATCGGTCACGCCTTTGGCCCCATCATGACGCTGTGGTTCCTGTTCCTGGGCGGCACGGGTCTATTCTTTGTCTTCCAGCACCCCGCCGTGCTGCTGTGCCTCAACCCGGTGCGTGGCATCGCCTTTTTGCTGAGCCCCAACAACCACGCGGGCATCATGATTCTGGGCAGCTGCTTCCTCGCCACCACCGGTGCCGAGGCGCTCTACTCAGACATGGGCCACGTCGGCCGCGGCAACATCTACGCTACCTGGCCGTTCGTTAAGTGCTGCCTGCTGCTTTCCTATATGGGCCAGGGCGCTTGGCTTATGAACAACGCTGCCAACCCCGAGCTCATGGGCATTGCCGACCTCAACCCGTTCTACCAGATGCTCGCCCCGGGCCTGCGCCCGTTTGCCGTAGGCCTTTCCACCGTCGCGGCCATCATTGCCTCGCAGGCGCTCATCACCGGCGCATTCTCGCTGGTGTCCGAGGCCAGCCGTCTGGACCTCATGCCGCACATGCAGGTCTTCTACCCTGCCGAGACCAAGGGTCAGCTCTACATCCCCATGGTCAACAACGTCATGCTTGTCGGCTGCGTCATCGTGGTGCTGCTGTTCCAGAACTCGGCGCATATGGAAGCCGCCTACGGCCTTGCCATTACGCTGACTATGATGTGCACCACGCTGCTGCTCTTCTTCTACCTGCATGAGGAGCGCAAGCTCAAGGTTGCTCCGTGGATCTTCGCGGCCTTCTTCCTTTTGCTCGAAGGCTTCTTCTTCGTGAGCTCGCTCACCAAGTTCTTCCACGGCGGCTACTTCACCATCCTCATGGCCGCGCTCATCATGGGCATTATGGTGTGCTGGTACAACGGCACGGCGGTCGAGCAGCGCCAGTTTACGCTACTGCCGCTGCGCAGCTACCTGCCGCAGCTCAAGCGCCTGCGCGACGACGACCGTTACGAGCGCATGAGCGACAACGTCGTGTACCTGACCAAGGACACCCATACCGACTACATCGACCGCGATATCGTCTATTCGATCTTGGACAAGCATCCCAAGCGCGCCCGCGCCTGGTGGTTTGTGAATGTCGAGACCATGGACGAACCGCACACCTTTGCCTATTCGGTCGAGACGTTCGGCACCGACTACGTGTTCCGCGTGCATCTGTACCTGGGCTACAAGATCAACCAGCGCGTCAATGCCTACCTGCGTCAGGTTGTTCAGGACCTGGCTGCCACCGGCGAGCTGCCGCCGCAGACGCATGACTACTCGGTCTACAAGGATCCGGGTAACATCGGCACGTTCAAGTTCGTCCTGATCCGTAAGCTTCTGGCGCCCGAAAGCGATGTGGAGCCGAGCGAGCGTACGGCCATCACGCTCAAGTACATCATCCGCCGCGCCGCCGGCACGCCTGCGCGTTGGTACGGCCTGGAGAACTCCAACGTGAGCTTTGAGTACGTGCCGCTGTTCACCAAGTTCAAGGCCGTGAACAAGATGCAGCGCCTGGCCCCCAACGAGCGGCCGTAGACGTCGGCGGCTACACGGAGTTGGTTTTTGATGGATAAGCATGAGGCCGGGGAGGTAAACATGGATACAAAGATGCTTGATGGCCGCGAGGTGGTTGCCGAGCTGGTACGTGAGGTACGCGCCGACGCCGCCGAAGATCGGTTTTTGACGAACCGTGCCAACATGGATATGGCCGACCGCGTGATCTCGATCGTGGCACTGGTATTTGGAGCGGTGTGCGTGTGTGCCCTGCTCGCGCACGTGCTGTTTGTCTAACGACCGCAGACTGCAAAGGCTATACACTTGGAACCACCACAAGGGGAAACCACCACAAGGGTGCCTGTCCCCTTTGTGGTGGTTTTTGTTTTTGAGAGAGGGGCGGGACGCTGATGGACGTCCGTACGGACGGCGATATTGCCGATAGCTTTTGGTGGCGGCGCACAACGCTGACGCGCCGCACTCCTCTGTATGACGCCTGCGTATCGGTGGGGCTGCTGGTCGCGGCGACGATTGTGGGCGCGCTGCTCGACCATCCGGGTCTCGCGCCGAGCATCATGATCGTCTATGTGTTCGCCGTTCAGCTGTGCGCATTCTTTACCTGGAGTCGCCTGTATTGCTTGCTGAGCTCGGCTGCCGCCGTGGCGCTCTACAACTTCTTGTTTGTCGACCCGCGCTACTCGTTGTCGCTTATCGACCGCGGCTATCCCGGCATGTTCTTCATCATGTTCGTGGTCTCGCTTGTGTCGAGCTCGATTGCGTTGGCCCTGCGCCGCGCCTTGGCACAGGCTGCCGCCAGCGACCGCCGCACGCATATGGTGCTCGAGACCAACCGCATGCTGCAGCGGTGCGCCGATCAGCAGCAGATCGTTCACGCCATGGCCACGCAGCTGGCGCGTCTTTCGGGCTGTCCGGTCGTGTGGTACAGCGCCGACGCCGAGGGCGATGACCTGCTGCCGCGTGCGACGTACACGGCCGTGGGCGATGCCGCGCCGGTGCACGAACTGGCGCCGCAGATGCCGCCGCGGCTCTCGGCGTCCGCCTACGTGGGAACGCCGCTTGACGCCACGTTTGGCGGATCGGCGTTTTATGGCATCTACCTGACGGTTCGCACGGGCGACGGCTTCGTGCGCTCGGGCGACCCCGCCTCGGTGGTGGGCGTGCTGGCTATCGTTGCCGAGCCCGACGTGCTGACGCATGAGGAACGGACACTTGCCGATGCCATCGTGAGCGAAGGCGAGCTGGCGCTCGACCGCGCCCGCGCGATGGAGGCCCGCGAGGAAGCGGCGGTGCTCGCAAAAAACGAACAGCTGCGCGCCAACCTGCTGCGCTCCATCTCGCACGATCTGCGCACGCCGCTTACCAGCATTTCGGGTAATGCCGACGTGCTGCTCGATCAGGGCTCGACCGGCACCGCGGTGCTCGATGCCCAGACGCGCCGCGGCCTGCTTCTATCCATTCGCTCGGATGCGCTGTGGCTCAACGCCACCGTCGAGAATCTGCTCGCCATCACCAAACTCGAGGGTGGCGGCATGCATCTGTCGACTACGCTCGAGCTCATGGACGATATCGTCGAGGAGGCGCTGCGCCACGTAAGTCCGGCCGTGCGTGAGCACGACCTTAAGGTGGTGGCGTGCGATGAGCCGGCGCTCGTTAACGTCGACGCGCGTCTGATGGTGCAGCTGGTGGTCAATCTGGTGAACAACGCCATCACCTATACACCCGCAGGCTCGCATATCGTGATTTCGATTGGCGTCGACGATGGACGCGTGGCGTGCTCGGTGGCCGATGACGGCCCGGGCATTGCGCCCGAGGACCGCGAGCGAATCTTTGAGTCGTTCTACACCGCCAACCACGGTCTTGCCGACAGCCATCGCAGCGTGGGTCTGGGTCTTTCGCTCTGCCGCTCCATTGCGCTGGCGCATGGCGGTAGCATAGAGGTTGCCGCGGCGGACCCGCACGGCTCGGTCTTTACGATTGAGCTTCCCGTCGCCGATGTTTCGTTTGATAAGGAGTAGCGCTGTGCCGAACTCTGCCGTAAAACCGCTCATCTTGGTCGTTGAGGACGACCCCGCCGTTCGCAATCTTATTGTTGCCGCGCTCGAGGCGCACGGCTTGCGCCATATGGCCGTGGAGACCGCCCATGCCGCCATCGCCGCCGCCTCATCGCAGGCACCGAGCATCGTGCTGCTCGATCTGGGCCTGCCCGATATGGACGGCGTCAAGGTGGTGGAGTCGGTGCGCGCATGGTCGGGCATGCCGATCATCGTGGTCTCGGCGCGCAGCGAGGACGCGGACAAGATTCGCGCGCTCGATGCCGGCGCCGACGACTACCTGACCAAGCCGTTTTCGGTCGAGGAGCTGCTCGCGCGCATTCGCACGACGCTCAGGCGCCTTTCGTATGCGCAGACGGGCGGCGTTGTCTCTGAGGGTTCGTTTGATACCGGTGAGCTGCATATCGATTTTGACGCCGGCATCGCCACGATGGATGGCGAGGAACTGCATTTGACGCCGATCGAGTACAAGCTCCTGTGCCTGCTGGCGCATAACGCCGACAAGGTGCTCACGCACCAGTCTATCTTGCACGAGATTTGGGGCACGGCAACTAAGAGCGACCTGGCGAGCCTGCGTGTCTTTATGGGCACGTTGCGTAAGAAGATCGAGTCCGACCCCGCGCACCCGCGCTACATCCAAACGCACGTGGGTATCGGCTATCGCCTGGTCACCCAAGGGTAGGACGGCGCCCGCCATCCCACTATGAGTTGCGGTGAAATACGGTCTATATTTGCCTAATTCCAGGTAAAACAGTCCGTATTCCACCGCAACTTTGTTATTTGCCCTTGGGCTTGCTGGCGTAGAACTTCTTCTTTTTGGACTTGCCGGCAGGGGAGGGTTTGCCGGCAAAGTTTGATTTGCCGTTGCCGGCCTGCGTGGGCGCGGGCGCTGCTGCACGAGGCTTGCGCGCCTCGGGGTTGCGCAGCTCCTCGGTTCGCTCGGCAATCTCCTCGGCGCTAAAGCCGACCTCGGCCATGGCGTCCTCGATGGGCAGTCGGCGCACGATATAGCAGTGGTGCACCTTCTGGTTGCGCGCGAAGTCCTCGGGGATGGTCTGTGCCGTAATGTCCTCCAGCACGACGCCCGCGCGCGCGAGCTTGCGCGTTTCGGGGCGGAAGCCGCGCAGGTTGCAGCTAAAGATGGCATGTCCGCCCTGTGCAAGCAGGCGAGATACGCCGGCCAAAAGCTCAACATGGTCGCGCTGGACATCCCAGGTGCGGCGGCCCATCTTGGACGAGTTCGAGAACGTGGGCGGGTCGACAAAGATCAAGTCCCAGCGGTTGCGCGTCTGGCGCTGGTCGCGAATCCAGGCGAGCACGTCGTCGCGCACAAAGTGATGCTGCGGGCCCACAAAGCCGTTCTGGCGCATATTGCGCTCGGCCCAGTCCAGGTAGGTGTTGGAAAG